>CBDUQI010000178.1:0-12258 GCA_965369325.1 uncultured Gammaproteobacteria bacterium | reverse complement strand
AAACCATGCGCAAATCGTCGTACGCCTCTGCTGATGTTGCCATTATTGGCATGGCCTGCAGCTTTCCTAAAGCAGCAGACATGCGCGCTTACTGGGCCAACATCCTCAATAAAGTTAAAGCTATCGGCGAGCCGTTGCCGGAGTGGGGTGCCGAACGGCACTTTAATACCGATGATGTGGACGCTGGGCGTATCTCCACCACTCAGGGCGGCTTCCTGGGCGATTTGTACCGCTTTAACAGCCTCGAGTTCGGCATCATGCCCAACTCGGTGGACGGCGGTGAGCCGGATCATTTTCTCGCGCTGAAGATTGCGCGCGACGCACTGATCGACGCCGGCTATCTCGCTGATTACGACCATACCAACACGGGCTGCATCCTGGGCCACAGCACTTACCTGCATCGCGGGAATGCGAATGTGGTCCAGCACGGGGTGGTCGTGGATCAGACGGTCGAGCTGTTGCAAGGGCTGTTCCCCGAGGCGGATGCTAAAGCGTTTGACCGTTTGCGCGAATTGCTGGTGTCCAAGCTGCCCTCGTTCAACGCGGATGTCGCGCCGGGGCTGGTGCCCAATGTGATGACCGGGCGCATAGCCAACCGGTTGGACTTGCGGGGTCCCAACTACATTATTGATGCCGCGTGTGCCTCGTCCCTGCTGGCGGTGGGGGCGAGTATTGAGGAGTTGCGACGCGGCGACAGCGATTTGATGCTGGCCGGTGGCGTCAACGCGAGTATGCCGGCCGAAGTGCTGGCGGTGTTTACCCAGCTTGGCGCACTGTCCGAAACCGCGACGGTATCGCCGTTTGGCGAGTCCGCCAACGGCACGCTGTTGGGCGAAGGCCTTGGCGTAGTGGTACTTAAGCGATTGGAGGATGCGCATCGTGATGGTGATCGCGTGTATGCCGTGCTTAAAGGTGTTGGCCACTCCAGTGACGGAAAAGCGCTGGGGTTACTGGCCCCGAATCTCGAAGGCGAAGTGCTGGCGATGCAGCGGACCTACGAGCAGACCGGAATTGATCCCAAAGGCATTGGCCTGATTGAGGCGCATGGCACGGGCATTCCGCTGGGTGACAAAACCGAGGTGCAGGCACTAACCCGTATCTTTGGCGAGCGTGATGGTGAGTTACCAAGATGTGCCATCGGCTCGGTCAAATCAATGATCAGCCACTGTATTCCGGCGGCCGGCGCCGCCGGTTTGATTAAGACCGCGCTGGCCTTGTACCACCGCGTATTACCGCCCACCCTGTGCGAGCGCACGCGCGATGAGCTGGGGCTGGAAGGCACCCCGTTTTATGTCAATACCGAGTTAAAGCCGTGGATACACGCGGACGGTAAACCTCGTCGTGCCGCGGTGAACGCGTTCGGATTTGGCGGCATTAACACACATGCGATTCTGGAAGAGGCGGTCGAGCAAGAAGCGCGCGAGACGTGTTTTTCTCAATGGCCCAGCGAGGCCGTCGTGCTTGCCGGCGATGACCGTGCCGCGCTGATTGGCCAAGTGGATGCGTGTATCGCGATGCTGGAGGCAGTGCCGGATGCACCACTGCGCGATGTCAGTTACACATCGATTAAGCAATTGGCCGATGGGCCGCAGCGCCTGGCTATCGTGGCCCGCGACGTGGCGGAGTTGAGTAAAAAACTGGGCAAGGCGCGTGAGCGTTTGTTGGATGAATCGCGCGATCAGTTCCAAACCCGCTCGGGCATGTTTTTCTCGGCAGCGCCGCTGCCGGGCCAGCTGGCGTTTTTGTTCCCTGGCGAGGGCGCGCAGTATCACGGCATGCTGGGCGAGTTGGCCATGCACTTTCCGCTAGTGCGCCAGTGGTTCGATTTCTGGGAGAGCATTTTTAGCAGCTCACGTGAGCTGCCCTCTACCAGCGCGGTGTTTCCGCCGCCCAACTCACTCACCGAGGAGTCACGCAAGCGACTGGAGCAGCAGCTTTACAGCCTGCGGATCGGATCCGAATCGATGTTCATTGCTAACCAGGCATTGTTCCATCTGTTGCGTTTGTTTGGTGTTGAGCCGGACGCAATGCTAGGGCATTCCAGTGGCGAGAACAGCGCATTGGTCGCCGGCGGGCTGGCGCGGGTTAACAGCAAAGACAAACTGCGTGAGCACATTCTTCGGCTCAATCGCATGTATGAGCAAATGGAGTCCGAAGGCGCTGTAGCGCGCGGTGCCCTGCTGACCATCGGGGCAATTCCGCGCGATGAGATTATCGCGATGGTGAGTGAGTCGGCAGGCGAGCTGCACTTGGCGCTGGATAATTGTCATCATCAGACAGTGTTGTTTGGCACCCAGGAGGCGATGGACGTCGCCGCTAAGACGCTGCGCAAGCGTGGCGGGCTGTGTGTGTTCCTGCCGTTTGATCGGGCGTACCACACACCGCTGTTCAAGCCGGTGGCCGACACCGTTGAGCGGTTCCTGCAGGACATGGACTTTGGCCCAGCGGCGGTGCCGGTGTACTCTTGCGTTGACGCTAAACCGTTCCCCAGCGATCCCGCCGAGATCCGCCACAAGGCCGCCGTGCAATGGTCCTCCACAGTGCGTTTTATCGATACGGTCGAGCGCATGTACGACGATGGCGTGCGCTACTTTATCGAAGTGGGACCCTCGGGCAACCTGACCGCCTTTGTCGATGACATTTTGCGTGATCGTCAGCACGTTGCCGTGTCGACCAACAACAAGAGCAAGTCGGACATGGCGATTTTGCTGCAGGTGTTGGGGCGCCTGTTTGTCAACGGTCGCAACATAGCCTGGGATCGGTTGTTCGAGGGGCGCGATGCTGCGCTGGTCGATCCCTCCAATCCGGGCGAGAAGAAGATGCCGGCAGTGGCGATTGCCAATACGTTGCCATATGTGCGGCTTGAGCCCGGTGAAATTGCGGAGCTTCGCGATGCATTGGGCGTTGGCGCAAGTGCATTACCCGCGCAGCTTCGTGCGCAGGCACCCGCGGTTGCGCAGGCCGCAGCGGTTCCCCCGCCGGCCGCCCCTGCAACCGCTGCAGCAACGCAAGATCCCACTCAGCCAGCGGCTCAGGCCGCGCCGGAACGGCTAGAGCACACGATGCATACACTGCTCGATCAGGCCGGCGATATGCTTGAGGCGCCCGCGCCGCCCGCCGATGAACTGGACGACGACAGAACGACCGTGGTGCGCGAGTATCTGCATCTGATGCAGGGGTTTTTGGAGCAGCAGCAACGGGTGTTGGGACAGCAGGGCGTCGAGGCGCTGGCAAGCACGTCGGCGGCTGCAGCCAGTTACCCGGCGAACGAGGCACAACCTGGCCCGGTGATGGCACCGAGCCATCCGTTCCTGCAGCGGTTGATCGAACATAGCGACACCCATGCGGTGGCTGAGTTCGATCTGCACGTGGCGACCCAGCGGTTTCTGCGTCACCATGTGCTGTATGCGCGAGCCGTGTCCGATGTCGATCCAGAGTTGACCTCGCTGCCGGTCTCGCCATTGAGCGTCAGCATGGAGATGATGGCGCAGATTGCTGCGGTGCTGGGCAACGGCGCGCATCTAGTCGCACTTGAGAATCTGCGTGCTTACAACTGGGTGGCGGTGGATACGGGCGAGCGCACGATTCGCCTTAAGGCCAATGCCACCAACGAGCCAGGTCGCATTCACGCGGTGGTGTGCGCGGTTGACAATACCAAGCTGGTTGAGGCCGATGTGTTGTTCGCGGCGCAACCATTGGCAGATACCGGGCCGCTGTTGGATACTCTGGGCGATCCGCAGGCACCGTTGTGGAGCGATGATCAGCTCTACACGACGGGCATGTTTCACGGGCCGTTGTTTCACTCGGTGCGCAGCCTGCTGGCCTGGGATCATAGCGGCATGGATCTGGCGCTTGAAGACACCCCCACCGCCGGGTTTTTCGAAGATGAGCCAGCAAGCGGCTTTTACGCTAACCCCGTACTGATGGATTCGGTTGGCCATCTCACCGCCTTCTGGCTGGCACAGAGTATTGGCACCGACTTTAGCTCGTTCCCCTCCAGCATCGAGCGCATCGAGTTGATTGATCCGTCACGCGAGGCCACGCGAGGGTGCGTGTTGCGTGGGCGATTGGGCTTTGTGGACGGTGATGCGAGCAACGCGCGCTTTCTGGAAGGTGATTTTGATTGTGTCGATGCCAGCACTGGTCAGGCGGTGTTCCGTATTCGCGGCTGGCGCGATGTCTTTTTCCGTGTCCCGCATACTTTCTACTACGCGCGCTCGAATCCGCGCGAGGGCTGGTACGGTGAGGACTGGACCGGATTGTTTGAGGATGCACCTCAGGATGTGGTGCTGTGGCATTTGCCAGCTTTCCCCGAAGGCTTTCTTGATGATGCCGGTGCGGTATGGAAGCGGCTGATCGCGTACACCGTTTTAAGTGCCAAAGAGCGTCAGCAGTGGCATGAGCTCGGCCACAACCCACAGCGACTAAGTGAGTGGTTGCTGGGGCGTTTGGCGATCAAAGAAGCCGTACGTTACTGGCTGGCACAAACGCATGGCGAGCTGCTGTGCCCGGCCGACATTGAAGTGACCAATCTTGAGAGCGGCCAGCCTGCGCTCACCGGCACTGGGCTTGAGGCATTTGCTCCGCTGCCGGATATATCACTGGCCCATGTGGGCGGCATGTGCATGGCCGCAGCCGCGGCATCCGGCTCGGGTGTTGGCGTCGATCTAGAAACGCTCGGCCGGGTAAATCTGGACGATTTCCTCGCGGGCGCGCTGACAGAAGCCGAGCGTGCGCAGGTGGCGGCGATGCCAAGTGCAGCTGCGGAAGAGCACGCTTTGCGCTTGTGGTGCGCGAAAGAGGCCGCTGCGAAACTGCTGGGCACCGGATTCGACGGCGCACCGCATAACTTTCGGGTGAGCGCGGTAGATGGGCAAGCCAGCCAGGCGGTGATCGACTCACCGGGCGGGCAGGTGCCGGTGCGCATCGCGCGGCACGAAGAGAAGATTATCGCCCTGGCACGGGTAGACTGAGTTTGCGTCGGTAAGGCCGGCCAACCGCAGGATGGAGAAAAAAACATGACACAAAACGTGCGGATCGAACCCCTGAGTGATGTGGCGGGCAGCGTGGTACGCCCTAATGGTGGAACCACCATTGATGCGGTAGATATCGATCTGGTGAAAGCAACGTTGCGTGATGTCGGCGCGGTTGTTTTTGCGGACTTTGGCGCCAGCCTTAATGACTTTGAGGCATTTTCTAATCAGTTCAGCGACGACTACATGGACAACACCGGTAGCGCGTCTTATCGCAAAAAAGCCGATCAGGCAGATGCCACTATTCAAAATGTGGCCTACGTCTACGGTCGCAAACAACAGCGCACCTTTGGCCTGCCGCTGCATGCTGATCGTGCCTACGTTAAATCACAACCCGAGATGATCTGGTTCTACTGCGCGCGCCCGGCCAATGAAGATGGTCTGACCTTTGTGGCCGACGGCGAGAAGATATGGAGCCAGCTGAGTGACAATGCGCGCGGCGTGTTCGAGGACAAACCGCTGAAGTACATCCGTAACTATCCGGACGGGCATTGGCAGGTAGCGTTCCACACCGAAGACGAGCAGGTGATGCGTGCGTACTGTGAAGAAAACGACTTGACGTTGCAGGTTAACGAAGATAAATCGGTGGTGACCGAGCATGTGAAGCCTGGTTTCGTCACCCGCACGCGGTTTCGCGAGAACACCGCGTTTGTCAACAGCATCTTGATCCAGGTTTGGCAAGAGCAGGGGCTGGGTCGGCGCAACGCGCTGGTTCGAATGGGCGACGGCAGCGAGATCCCAGCCGATGTGCTGGATGAGGTTAAGCAGGTATCGGCCAGCCTGACCAGCACCATCCCGTGGAGCAGCGGTGATTTCGCCATGATCGACAACACCCGCATGATGCATGGGCGCACCGAGTTCTCGGACCCGGAGCGCGAGGTCTACGCCCGTATGTGCCGTAGTGTGTCCTGGTAGTAAGCTCGAATTACATGAACCCAAACCCCCTGTTTATTCTTGCGCCGCCCAGGTCGTTCACCTCGGTGATCTGCGGCATTATCGGCAGTCACCCACAGATGTATGCGTTGCCGGAGGTGAACCTGTTTGCGGCGGACGATTACGATGGGCTAACCGAGGCGGTGTATAGCCTGCGGCCCGGTTTTCGTCATGGTTTGCTGCGCGCGATAGCCGAACTTGGCCTGGGCGATCAGTCGGTCGAGAACATAGATGCGGCTGGTAGTTACCTGGAGGAGAACCATGCGTTGCCGGGCGGAGAGATTTTCGCCGACCTGGCCGCCTGGGCAGCACCGCGCGCCCTGGTCGACAAGAGCCCTTTGTACGTTTACACGCAGGAGTCTTTGGAGCGCATCGACCAAGCCTTCCCGAACGCCCGCTATCTGCATCTAACACGCCATCCCCGCGGCACGTGCGAGTCGGTATTCAAATTGCGCGAGAAGGTGCAAAAAACCCTGGGAAGATTTCAGGGCTTTGCCGGGCGCCGCAACAACAACGATACGTATAACAAACTTGCCGAGATTGAAGATCCCGAATCACTCTGGCTAGAGCCGCACAAGCGCATCATGAAGTTTCTGGCCAACGTGCCGGTGGAACGGCGGCTGTGGTTGCGCGGCGAAGAATTTATGGGAAATCCGGATGCACATCTGCCACTGATCTGCGAATGGCTGGAGATTGACACTGATCAAGACTCGCTGGAGGCAATGAAACATCCGGAGGACTCGCCGTATGCCTGCCTAGGGCCGACCAATGCCCGATTCGGCAACGACCCAAGTTATCTCGAAGCGCCGGAGCTGCGTAAATACACACCGAAGGCGTTAAGTTTTGAGGGCCCGTTGGCGGCCAGCGATGGCGTCACACTGAGTGAAGCGGTGATCGAGTGTGCCCGCGGGTTCGGCTACGCATAGCCGGTACATGAATTGACGGGGTGTCGCGCACCGCAGTGGCGCGCGACCCACCTAACAGGACGAGACATTGAGCAACAAAGCAAGCGAAAAAGTGGACTATCCGGTGCCAGTGGAATTGGAAGATTTCCAACTGGTTGATGTTCCGGAATTTAACGAATCCACACGCACCAGTCAGGCGGCCGTTTGGTACAAGGACGGCCTTTACGTTGGCACCGGGCGCGCCCCGTTGGGCTTTATGGGGCGATACACGGCCGCCCAAGGCAAAGACAAGCTTCGCGATCAGGGCCGTTTTGGTTCTGACCGACCGGATACCGGCGGGCGCGAAGAGGATGGCGCGCAGATTTGGCGTTTTGATCCCTGGGACAACCAATGGACTCATTTGTACGACAGCCCACTGGTCGAGGGGCGCGATGGCGCCACCCGCGCACGTGATCGCAGTATTCGCGGTCAGGGCATCGTGCAGACCAGCATCGACGATGCGCCCACCTTATACATGGGCATCGGCGTGCTGGAGTACCAGTGTGTGTTCTTGCGTAGCACCGACGGTTATGAGTTCGAGGAATGCGATGAGCAGGGCTTCGGGCTTGGTGATGAGGACGTGCCGTCCATGCGCAACATCTGCGGTATCAACGGCAAGATGTTCTCGACGCCGACGGGCAAGAACTTCGGTCGTGGCATGTTCGACGATAACCTGACCGAGTTTCCGTTCATCTTCGAAACTGAGGATCCGCTGCACGGGAATTGGGTGCCGATATGTGAGAAGGGCTTTGGTGATCCGACCAACCTGTCGATTAACGAGGTGGTCATCTTCGAAGGGCATTTGTACGCAGCTACCATTAACAAACGCCACGGCTTCCAAGTGTGGAAGGCCAAGCCTGAAGGCAAGGCGCCGTACAAGTGGACCAAGATTCTAGAGCGCGGTGCATACCGGCAGATCAGTAGTATGCCCTCATCGATGTATGTGTTTAACGGCGCTATCTACATAGGTTGCACGCTGCAGCGTCAGGGCCGTGGCGGGCGCGATCGCTTTGGGCCCTATCCCGCCGAGATGATTCGTATCTATCCGGATGACTCCTGGGATCTGGTGTGCGGCACGCCGCGCTTTACCCCGCAGGGGCTGAAGTATCCCACTACCGGGCTGTTAGGTGGGCTGGATGATTTTTGGACCCACGTGTTTTGGCGTTTTGCGGAGTATGACGGCTGGTTATATCTGGGCACCGCAGGCTGGAAGTGGATGCCAACGTACCTGAAAGACCGAGTGGACTTAACCGACGCTCAGTACGACTGGCTGGAAGACAACACACACACCCGCCAGGACGGGCAGTTCAAGATGTGGCGTACGCGGGACGGCGACAACTGGGAGTTGGTCACCGACATCGGCTTCCCGGGCGGAAACGAGCTTAACTACGGTATTCGCGAAATCGTACCCACGCCGGCCGGCATGTTCGTGTTCCCGACCTGTAAGGCGGGTGCCAACAAGGGCGGCGGACTTGAGATGTGGTGGGCGCCGAGGAAGCAATCATGAGCCAGCCATTATTTATTCTTGCACCACCGCGCTCGTTTACCTCAGTGCTGTGCGCCATGATCGGCAATCATCCGCAAATGATTGGTTTGCCGGAAACAAACCTGTTTGCGGCCGATACGCTGGCCGACCTCAGCCGGGTCTACCAAGCGCGCCCGCGTTTCCAGCACGGGCTGCTGCGCGCAGTGGCGCAAATGGGGTTAGGCGGGCAGAGCGATGAGGACGTCTCCGCCGCACGGCTGTGGCTTGAAGAGCACATGGATATGTCCACGGCCGATGTGTACCGCGACCTGATTACCTGGTCGGCGCCCAAAACGCCAATCGATAAAAGCCCGATGTACGTGTACAAGACCGAATCGATCGAGCGTATTAAGGATGCTTTCCCGGATGCCAGGTTTTTGCACCTGACGCGCCATCCGCGCGGCACTTGTGAGTCAATCTTGGAAACCCGTCGTATGCAGCAGGCTGCGACTGGCCAGGGCTTTGGCGAGGGTGATGAAACCTCCACGCATCCGGAGAAGATGTGGCTGGACCCGCATCTGAATATTCTGGAAGCGCTGGAGACCGTGCCGTCGGATAACAAAATGTTCCTGCGCGGCGAAGACATGATGTCGGATCCGCCGCTGTATCTCCCACAGATTGCTGAGTGGTTAGAGCTGGATACCTCCGATCGCGCGCTGAAGAAGATGCTCAAACCGGAGGAGTCTCCGTTTGCCTGTATGGGCCCGGAGAGTGCGCGCCTGGGCAATGATCCACGGTTCTTACAGAACCCTAAACTGCGCCCTTACAAGGTGAAGGAGTCGGATCTTGACAGCCCAATGAGCTGGGATGATTCGATGTACTTCGATGAGGTGATTCAGCACTACGCCATGTTGTTTGGTTACTGAGTTGGCGTTGATGATGATGTTAGTTATTGGCAATAAGGCGAACGCCACTGGCGCTTGGAGAACGATATGAGCGAAGCGCAGTTCCCCTCACCACTCATTATCCTGTGCCCCATGCGCTCGTTCTCCTCGGTGGTGTGTGCTGTGCTTGGACAGCATCCAATGACGTACGGTTTGCCTGAGGTTAATTTGTTCATCGCAGATACGGTGGATGAGTTGATGCGCATGCACGCCTCGCGGGCACACGGCGCACACGGACTGCTGCGCACGCTGGCGCAGATTCACGATGGCGAACAAACCGACGAGACCGTAACGGCGGCCAAGATCTGGCTGGATCAGCGCCGCAAATGGACCACGCAACAGGTGTTCGATCATATCTGCGAGGCAGTGGCACCAAAGATTTGCGTGGACAAAACCCCGCGCACAGTGCTGAGCGCGCAGTACATCGAGCGGGCGTACGACATGTACCCCGATGCGAATTTTCTACACCTCACTCGCCACCCCCGTTCCACGGGCAAGTCGCTGATCAACAATCTCAAGCGCAATGAGGAGTGGGGCGGTACTTTCGACGCCGACCGTGTTGACCCTGAGAACATTTGGTTGCGCGCGCATAACAATGTGGTGGACTTTGCCATGACCTTGCCTGAGGGGCAGTGCTTGCGCATTCAGGGCGAAGATTTGCTGACCGATCCCGATTTGTACCTGCCGCAGATAGCCGACTGGCTGGGCCTTGATTCAGGGCCGGAGTCGATCGAGGCGATGCTGCATCCTGAGAATTCTCCGTTTGCCTGCTACGGCCCGGAGGAAGCCAAGATGGGCAATGATCCGGAATTTCTGGAGAGCCCTGCTTTTCGTCGAGCCGTGGTTAAGGCCCCTTCTTTAGAGGGGCCGTTGGATTGGGCTGAAGACCGCGAATTCAGCAAAGAAACCCGTAAGCTGGCGAGGGAGCTGGGATATGCTTAAAGGCGAAGATTTCATTGAGATTGGCCGCAACGGCATTGGCAACTCCCGCAGCCTGGTGGCTCAATCGATGGCCTGGTACAACGAGCAACTGTACTTGGGTGTTACCCATCCCACGGGTGAGTCGCCAGAGGATGCGGCGCGCATTCTACGCTACGACGTGGATGCCGACCAATGGACCGTGGTGTACGAATCCCCGCTGGTTGAGGCCGACGAGAACGCGATTGTGCACGACGTGTACCGTGGCGAAGGCAGCCGCAATCTGGGCAAACTGGACGGCGAGGAGGCGCTGGTGCCGCAGTACCGCGGGTTCCGTTGCATGAGTCGTTTTACCAAACGCGGCTCCGACAAGCCGGTGTTGTTCGCCAGCACCCTTTCGCATTGGGGCTCGCAGTTAATCGCGAGCGAGGATGGGGAGAACTTTGCACCGGCCTCAGAGCCCGGCCTGGGCAATCCTGACGTGCTCTCGTTCCGATCAATTCTAGAGTTCGATCACAAATTGTTTCTGGCGCCGGTCGGCACCGTGAAGGAAGGCGTGATGGATCGCAACTTTGGCGATCTTGCGCAGTTGTATGTATCTGAAGATCCGCTTGCGAATAAGTGGGAGGAGTGCATGCCTGCGGGGTTTGGCGACCCCACCAATCTTTCTGTTTTCTGCACAGCCGCTTTCGACGGGCATTTGTATGCCGGCACCGGAAATCCGGCGCGTGGTTTTGAATTGTGGAAAACGAAGGCCAGCGGCAAACCGCCGTACAAATGGACGCGCATTCTTACCCGTGGCGCGCATCGCTTTAATGTCAACGAGACCACGGCCTCGATGGCAGTGCTAAACGGGGCGTTGTATGTGGGCAGCGGGTTGCCGGGCCTGGGCTACGATAAGGCCCACGATGTCGGGCCGGCGGCAGCCGAGCTGTTGCGCGTGTTTCCCGATGACAGTTGGGAAGTGTTGGTCGGTGCATCGCGCTTCACCCCTGAGGGGTTGCGCTTTCCGCTGTCGCTGATGGGGCCTGGGTTTGACGATCCGGAGAACTCAGCGCTGTGGGCCATGGGCACCTACAACGATACTATTTATGTCGGCACTCACCATTGTCAGTCGTTCCACGACGCGCTGGGTGGTGCGCCGGAAATCGGCGGTGGTTTCCAGCTGTGGGCCAGCCAGGATGGTGAGAACTGGGAGGCGATGACAATGGACGGATTTGGTGATCCGTTCTCCACCGGCGTACGCACAATCATGCCAACCCCTGTGGGCCTGTTTGTTGGCACCTCCACCCACCGCGAAGTTCAGCGCTTGTGGAGTGCCCGCACGGGCAATCCCATCCAGCGCCACGGCACCGGGCTGTCGGTATGGCACGCGCGGTAGGGCACTTGCGCCGATGGCTTGGGCCTGGCCTGTGGCTGGGGCTGAGTTGCACCCTGCTCGGCTGCGGCGGCGGTAGCGTTGAGCCGGGCATCAGCCAGACACGTTCATCACCGGATTCCCAATCAGTGCCAGTACGCGCTGGCGAACCGCACGGCGGCATGGACAAGCGCACTGGTATGCACAACTACACCTTGCGGGTCGCCGGGGTTGAGCGGCGTTATGCGTTGAACGTGCCGCGCAAATCCGCGGGTGGGCCTTTGCCCCTGGTGCTCGTATTCCATGGCGGCGAGGGCAGCCCGGAGAAGATCGCCCGGCAAACCGGGTTTGATCAAGCATCCGACAAGTACGGTTTTATAGTAGCGTTCCCGATGTCTATCGAGCACTGGAACGATGGCCGCTCGAGCACCCGTGGGTTCGGCGACGACACCGCGTATGTGGCAGCCTTAATTGATCATCTGGTGGCACAGGCGAATGTAGATCCCCGGCGTGTCTACGCGACGGGGGCCTCAAATGGCGGTATGATGACGTTGCGTCTAGCGTGCGAGATGGGTGACCGAATCGCAGCCTTCGCACCAGTGATCGCATCATTCCCAGAGAGTTATGTTGAACGCTGCAAACCGGCTGCGGCAGTGCCGGTGTT
>CBDUQI010000177.1:0-12292 GCA_965369325.1 uncultured Gammaproteobacteria bacterium | reverse complement strand
ACTTGGAGCTGCCTGACTTGGAGCTGCCTGACTTGGAGCTGCCTGACTTGGAGCTACCTGACTTGGAGCTACCTGACTTGGAGCTACCTGACTTGGAGCTGCCCGACTTAGAGCTGCCCGACTTTGATTTGGATCTGGAGCTCTTGGAACGTGATCTGCGACGCTCCCCCGCTTCAGCAACGCTCAATTCCAGGAACGCGGGTGCAATGTACAAGCCTGCAACTCCAAGTCCGAGCTGCGTTAACGCTTTACGCCGCTTGGGATCCGGCTCCTCGTTGGCAAGGTCATCGACGACCTGTTTTTTCTCGTCTGTCATATCCCTATCCTCTGCCGTTGTCGCTATCCCTAAATATATGCAGATAGTGAAGCGACCTTAGCATACGTGACCAAAAGTCGTCCAATAATGTTGCATGTGGTCCTAATGTGCCGCAAGATCGGGTCTGGATCACGCTTGGCGCTTGTCTGTGGCGCCCGCCATGCCCTTCTCCGCACAGCCTAATAGTCCCTACTGAAAGCGGTATTTCACGTTCGCTCCCACCCAGCGCGGGCGGGCCGACAACAAAGATGGTGTAGTTGCCGAATCCGGAGATGTCGTAACTGTAGGTCACCGGGCGTTCATCAAACAGATTGTTAGCGAAAACACGTATCATCGGTCAGTGCCTCTGTGGCAGCCTGTGCAATTTGCCAGGCCACAATGGTCCACCGAGATCACACCCCATCACTGATGAGTTGGCGCTGGCCGTCGCTCAGCAAGCCGCGCCAAAGCGCCAGCAAGTAAGCGTGTGGATTGGGTTGTCTGCACAACTCGCCGTAAAGCAGTACTGCGCCGGTAAAGCCATCACTGCGCCATTCGGTGCCTGCGGGCAACGGGCGCAAAGGAAATTCGTCCGGCAACGGGTAGATGGTGATGTAGTAGTACGGCTGTGCAATACCGTCATCGCCAAAGGTAAACCCGAAGTTCATTTGCTTGTCCGCGTACTCTTCGTTCCCAGGGTCTTGTCCTGCAATCAGCTCGCCTGGCAACCACAACATGGCCAAATCGAAATGATGAGGCCAAATGCCAATCGGACTGGTTTGCTCGCGTAGCCCGGCGCGGAATTCGACCAGCGCTGCCGTACTGGCGCTAAGCACGCGGGCGAGCTTACGCGCTTGCGCCGGCGAGTACCGGGCAAACGATGCCTCGCCATCGAGCCGACTGGCCGCAAGCGCCGCATTGGCTTGCGTTTGCCCAACGCCGGCGCTCATGAGGAACTGCTGAAGCGATTGGGCAACATCCGCCGCTGGTTGGCCCGCCAGCGGTTGCACCAAGCTGGCACCCCCAGATGTGTGCGCTACCAACGCGCTGCGTTGCAAATCCAAACTCAGTTCGAAATCCACATTGCCGCCGTACACCGGGCCTGTGGTCACCCCATGCACGCTGCTGCGCAGACTTGCATGCCACCAGTGCTTGCGCTTGCTTCGCGTCGTGGATATCCAACCGCCCAATACACCTGCGTAGGCATGCAGCGCATCCCGGGTAGCGGACAACGCACTCACGTCAAGATCAGGCCATTGTTGCTCGTTGCTCATGTGCTTCCTAATACGTGTGTGAGACGCCGCCGTAAGCTACGCCGGTAAGTTGTGCCATGTCGGTTTTGTACGTCGTCAAGTCGTGTGCGCTAAAGTCACTGATGTGATGGTGCCCGGTGGCTCTTGCCAACACCGACATCAGGTCTACGGCCGCGCCGAAGAAACGCGCCAGCCGCTCAGCAGCCACATCCACTGGCAAGCGCGCCCGCAGATGTGGTTTTTGTGTCGCAATGCCCACCGGACAATTGTTGCTGTGGCAGGCCCGCATACCCAGGCATCCGATCGCCTGAATCGCCGCGTTGGATACCGCCACCCCGTCGGCGCCCAGTGCCATGGCCTTAGCGAAATCCGCAGGATGACGTAGACCACCTGTAACTATAAGCGTGACCCCTTTGGCATCGCTGCTGTCCAGATGCCGTCGCGCCCTGGCGAGGGCCGGGATCGTCGGCACCGAGATGTTATCGCGGAAAATCAGCGGTGCCGCGCCGGTGCCGCCGCCGCGACCATCAAGAATGATGTAGTCCACCCCCACCTCCAAGGCGGCATCAATGTCTTTTTCGATGTGTTGCGCTGATAGTTTAAAGCCCACGGGAATGCCGCCGGTGTGCTCGCGCACCTGTGCGGCGAAATCGCGGAACTGCGACAGCTCGGTCCACTCAGGAAAACGGGCGGGAGAAATCGCCGACTCCCCTTCGGGTAACTCACGCACCTGCGCAATTTTGCCCTTCACCTTTGCGCCAGGCAGATGACCGCCAGTGCCCGTCTTAGCCCCCTGCCCGCCTTTAAAGTGGAACGCCTGAGTTTTTTCAACCTTATCCCACGAAAAACCGAAGCGGGCGGACGCAAGCTCGTAAAAATACCGGGAGTTCGCTGCTTGCTCCTCGGGCAACATGCCCCCTTCGCCAGAGCAAATGCCGGTGCCGGCTAACTCGGCGCCTTTAGACAAAGCGGTTTTGGCCTCTTCGGAGAGCGCGCCGAAACTCATATCGGACACAAACAGCGGGATGTCCAGACGCAATGGCTTTTTGGCGTTGGGCCCAATCACGATTCCCGTGCCGACCGGCTCGTTATCAAGCAGCGGCAGCTTATGCAACTGTCCGACGACAAACTGTAAATCATCCCAACTCGGGAGTGTGTCGCGGGCGACGCCCATCGCCGCCGCCGGCCCGTGGTGGCCCATTTTGCTCAGACCTTCATCGGCCAGCTTGCGAATGTACTTAACGTATGGTTCATCGACAGTGCCGGTCGGATCCTGATAGGCGCCCTGGTAAGCGTCGCGCTTGTACGGTTGCGGATGTTGCAGGGCCCATGCGCGGATCTCATCCTCATCCACCAGTACCTGCCCGTTCTCAACCCAGGCGTTAAATCGCGGAAGGGTTTCGCTGTGGTTGTATTCACTCACACCGGTGTCCATGCGATAGTCCCAACCGTGCACGCCGCAGATAAGATTTTCACCATCCACGTGACCATCGCTCATCAGTGCGCCACGGTGCGCACAGCGTCCGTACAACACACTTACGCGCTCGTCATAGCGCACCACTACCAGATCCACGTCCGCCACCAACGCGTGCGCCGGTGAACGGTCCTGTAGAGAATCCCATCCCGCTACCGAAATTTTCTTCATAGGTCTATTGTCCTGTACGAGCAGTAAAGGTTGATCATTCGCCCCGCCTCTCGGGCAATGGGCCCTCGCGCAGCGGCAAGGATGCCACCGGGCGGTTTTCTTCGCATTCGCCCATTCGCGCGGCAATCTTTGCGTAGGCGCGTGCAAGCGGCGCGGCCGTAATGCCATGCAACACAGCGCTTAGGGCGACTGTCGCTACAGTGATCACCAGCAGTTCGTCCCCGTGCGGCACCTGCGCTTTCTCCAGAATAAGCAAGATGAACAGTATCGAAGCCAGTCCACGGGGCCCGAACCAGCCAAGAAATAGCTGGGTGGGCAGGCGTACGCCACTGCCGCGCAGCGCCAACACGATTGGAAGCATGCGAACCACTGTTAGACTGAGTATCGCGTAGAACACCACCGATACGTCCGCGTGTGCCATCGCCTCGGGCAGCATTACAGCGCCGAACACCAAGAACGTGATCAACATCAGCAAATGGCCCTCGGTTTCCATGAAGTCGAATAGAAACTCGCAAGGGTGCTCAAGGGTATTGCCAAACACCATACCGCCCACGAATGCAGCGATGAAGCCGTTGCCACCCACAATCTCAGCACCTACATACGCGAGCACGGCCAGCGCCAGCACCCCGATGCCCTCGGATGCCGTATTGGCCCAGTGACGCTGCGCCGCCGCATCGATAAGCCGTGCGCCAAGGTAACCAAGCAGCGCCCCGACCAAGGGTCCAAGTGTTACCTGAAGCAATGCGAAGCGGGTCCACTCGCCCCCATGCGCGGCCTCGTGCCCGGCACCAGCTAGCGCAGCAAGCACCAATACGGCGGGCAGCGCGATACCATCGTTCAGGCCGCTTTCAATATTGATCGCTTGGCGAATGCGCACGGGCACCGCCTTGGCTGAGATGACGGATTGCCCTAACGCCGCGTCCGTTGGCGCAAGCAGCGCTGCGAGCAGGGCAGCCTCCCACAGGGAGAATTGCGGAAACACCACTATGGCCGCGCCTGTGCCGGCCAACATCGTCAGTGGCAGCCCGATCGCCAGCATCCGCACCGGCAGGTTGTGATCGCGCTTTACACGGCTGAGATCAATGCGGGCAGCATCCGTGAATAGCACCAGAATTAGCGTGCACTCAGCGATAAAGTGGATCGCGCTGTGTCCAGGGGCAATGTTGGCAATGCCAATGCCCCCGCTGCCGACGATGAAGCCGAACACGATCACCAGCAGCGGCGCGGTCAACATCGTGCCTTCAATACGCCCCGCAAACAGTGCATAGGCCATCAATCCACCAGCCACGATAGCAACAGTCATCAGATCCATAAGCGCCTCCTTCGCTGATTAGACGTCGGCAGTGATGGATAGGTTACACGGTCTGCTCTCATCCGAGTGGCCCTCACATACTAGTGTGTTATGCTTTCCGCACTATCACCTGCACCGTTTTCATCCAGCGATTACGATGCAGTATCTGCTTTGGGGATGCTCACTTATGATGATCGACAAACTAGGGATCGGCGCTCGCCGACCCTTAAGCGGCGTACTGTCGCTTGTATTTTCAGCCCCTACGGTGACAATGCGTGGAATCACTCGCGCTGCATCACTCTTCATGCTTAGTTTGTTCTCGCCGCTGGCGTTTGGGCAGGCAGGCAATTTTGTAACGTTCGAGTCTGGACAGGTACGCCCGCTGGCCCTGTCGGCGGACGGATCGCGGCTGTACGCGGTGAATACCCCGGACCACCGAGTGGAAGTCTTTCAGGTCGCTGCGGGCGGTATTGCCCATATCGATTCGGTGGTGGTTGGAATGGAGCCGGTCGCGGTCGCGGTGCATCCTAACGGACAGATTTGGGTGGTGAATCATTTGTCCGACAGCATCAGTATTGTTGCGCCTGGCGATCAGGATGTGGCGCCTCGCGTGGTGCGTACGCTGCTGGTGGGTGATGAGCCTCGCGATATTGTGTTCGCCGGGCCCGGGATGAGCAAAGCCTTTATCACCACCGCGCACCGTGGGCAGAATTCACCGGTGTCGTTTTCGCCGCTAGAGACCACCGGTCGCGCCGATGTCTGGGTGTATGACGTGGACGCACTTGGTGAGCAACCACAGGTTGTCACGATGTTCGGCGACACCCCACGTGCACTGGCCGTAAGCCCCAACGGTCAAAGAGTATACGCGGCCGTATTTCATTCGGGTAATCGCACCACCATCTTGTCCCGCAACACGGTACTTGGTGATCTCCCAGCGCCGGTAGATAACGTAGAGGGGGTGCCGGTGCCGTTCGATGTTGGTCTCATTGTCAAAGCCAATGATCAGGGTTGGGCAGATGCCTCCGGTCGTGACTGGACACAGGCTGTCCGCACACAACTTCCGGACTGGGATGTGTTTGTGCTTGACGCGACGCAGGACAAGGTAGACACCATTGGTCTGTACTCAGGCGTGGGTACTACGTTGTTTAACATGACAGTGAATCCGACCAATGGGCATGTGTACGTGTCCAATACCGACGCACGCAATGATGTTCGTTATGAGGGCCCAGGCATCTACGGGCCGAGCACTGTGCGCGGACACTTTATTGAAAACCGGATTACTGTGATTGACGGCCCGACCGTCACGCCTCGGCATCTGAACCCGCACTTCAACTACGACGTGTTCCCTGGGACGGCCGAAGAGCGGGACGCCAGTCTGGCGACTCCGACTCAGATGGCGATTCAGAGCGATGGCAGTACTCTGTATCTGGCCGCCTTTGGTTCTGCCCGTATCGCGGTGCTCAACGTCGAGCAACTGGAGCAGGGAATCTACACGCCGGATCCCACACGCCTAATTGAAGTGAGCGGTGGTGGCCCCTCAGGCGTGATTCTGGATGAGGCGCTAAATCGACTGTACGTGTTAACGCGTTTCGACAATGGTGTTTCGGTGATCAATCTCAACACACGGCAGGAAGCTCAGCACTTGTTGATGCATAATCCGGAGCCCGATTCGGTTGTGCAAGGTCGTCCGTTTCTGTATGACGCCCGCCTAAGTTCGTCACGAGGGGATTCCTCGTGTGCGGGCTGTCACATCTTTGGCGACACCGATCATCTGGCCTGGGACCTGGGCAACCCCGACGGCAGTGTCGTTCGCAACGACAACCCACTGGCACTTCCCCTGCCCTCCGGCGATGACACGTTTTTCCACCCGGTGAAAGGCCCCATGTCCACCCAGAGCCTGCGCGGACTGGCCGGACAAGGTCCGATGCACTGGCGCGGCGATCGCACCGGTGCACAGGCCGATGGGACAGGGGCGCTGAATGAAGAGTTGGCGTTTATGGCGTTCAACGGTGCTTACGAGAGTTTACTGGGCCGTACCACTCCGCTTAGCGAAAGCGAGATGCTGACGTTCGCAGCATACGCGTTGCAGATAAGCTACCCACCTAACCCGGTGCGGGCGCTGGACAACAGTCTAAGCGTTTCGCAAGCACGCGGCTTTGATATCTACCAGACACGCGAAACCGATGGTATTCAGACCTGCATTGCCTGCCACGAGCTCGACCCGGTGAACGGGCGCTTCGGCACAGGCGGGCTGAGTGTGATCCGTCGTTTCCAAGGCGGCGACTTCCGACAGGCGTTGAAAATTCCACACCTGCGCAACCTGTATACCAAGGTGGGGTTCTTCGGCGGATCGCGAGAAGAGCCCGGACAACCAAACCTGGGAGACCAAATTCGCGGCTTCGGCTTCGGGCACGATGCAGCAGAGGATACGCTGCTCAGCTTCTTTCAGGATTTTCAGAATATCGATGACACGGACCGGCGAGACATTGTTGACTTCCTATTGGCGTACGACAGCAACCTGGCGCCTATCGTCGGCCAACAGGTTACGCTGGCGCCCGGCAACCTGCCGCTGGCCAGCGCGCGGTTGCAGTTGCTGTTGAACCGGGCAGCGGTGCTCACGCCGAGACCAGAGTGCGATCTGATCACGCGTGGGAACTTTAACGGGTTGTCGCGTGGCATGGTGCGCTTGTCCTCCGGCGCGTTTCGCTCCGATTTCAGCCCCGATCCGCTGTTTTCGGTGGGGCAGTTGATGCAGTTGAGTCAGGTGCCGGGCAATGAGATTACGTTTACCTGCGTGCCACCCGGTTCGGGCGTCCGCATGGCCATAGACCGTGACAGCGATGGCTTTCTGGACGGGGATGAGACTCAGGCAGGCAGCGACCCGGCCGATCCGGGGAGTGTGCCGGCTGGTTCGGACAAGCCCGACCCGAAGGCGCTCGCCCACCGTTAGAGCGCTCTGATACAACGACTGCGGGCTGACACTCTAGGGTCAGCCCCAGTATTTTACGCGATGCGACTTAGGCAGCATGGAGCTTCAGAAAATGAGGAGCTGAGCCATGGATGCCGTTGCCAACACAACGACAGGGGTTAACGATGTCGCCCTACTGAACGCGGCGCAAATACCCCAAGGCAGTGGCGCCTACACCGTCAGGCAGGGCGATACGCTCAACGGCATCGCCTCGCGCCACGGCGTAGCACTTGAGAACTTGTTGGCCGCGAACCCGCAGATCAACAATCCGGATCTCATCTACCCCGGCGAGCAAATTAGTATCCCGCGCGGCGTCGAGCATGTGATACAGGCCGGGGACAGCCTGAGCGCACTCGCTACCCAATTTGGCACCACGGTAGACGCACTGGTGGACGCGAACAACATCGCGAACCCGGACATGATCTACGTTGGCGATGTGCTGCGTATTCCCAGCGTCATCAGTGGTGCACCAGGGCCGCAGGTGGCTCCGCCGTCCCCGCCCGAGGTGGCGCCTGCGATCACGCCTGCCAACCCACCCGAGGGTCCGGCCCCAGCACCCGAGGGCGGTTTTAACTATCAGACGATCGTTGGGCTGGCTGGGAATCCGAATGTCACGCCGCAATTCATTGCAGAAGTTGAGGCCATGGCGCAGCGCCTGGACACCCAGCCGGAGTACTTGTTGGCGGTGATGAGCTTCGAGACGGGCGGATCATTCTCCCCATCGGTGGTGAACCCGGTGTCGGACGCGACCGGGCTTATTCAATTTATTCCGCCAACAGCGCGCGGTCTGGGCACCTCTGTGGGTGAGCTGTCTCGCATGGGTGCGCTCGAGCAGCTGCACTTCGTAGAGAAATACTTTGAACCGTATCGCGGCAATCTGGGCACCCTTGAAGGGGTGTACACCTCTGTGCTGTCGGGACGGGCCACGCCGAATCCGTCCGACACACTAGTTACACCCAGCGGCCGTGCATTTGTGGCTGGCAACGCCGAGTACACTCAAAACGCAGGACTCGACTTTAACAACGACGGGCGCATTACCTCGGGCGAGGCAACCTCCGCTGTCGCATCCCGCCTTTACGGTGGGGTCACCGCTGTGCAAAACCAGCTGGTGCAGGTAGGCGCGGTGCCGGGCTCGCAGGTTGCCGGATTCGCTGATGGCCGGTTTGGCCCAAACACCTCGGCCGCTGTGGCCAACTTTCAACGCCAGGAGGGGCTTGCACCCACCGGGTTGCTGAATGATGTGACGGGGCAAGCCTTGTTCGCTGCTACTGGCACGACGCAGAGCACCACGCTGGGCAATCAGGTGGACCTGCAGTTGAGCCAACCGGTGCATGAACGGGCGACACCTGCACGGCAAACGATAGACTCGCCCGTCATTGGTGAGTTTATTCTCACCGAAGGCTTTATGGCCCGTGGCGGGCCGCACAGTTCTAAGAGCGCAACCCTAGCGGTATTCTCCGACAATCCGAGTGTCGCCGAGCCAATTGCCGCGGGCGTTTACAACCTGGGGATTGACTACGTCACCACCAACGGACGCATCCAGAGTTGGTTCGCCGGCCAGGTCGTGGACATCATCTCCAGCAATACCGGTTACGGCAACCGCTTAATCATGCAGAGCGATCTCAGCTTTGACTATCAGGGGCGTTCGTATCCAGTGTTTGCACACTACGCACATGCGGATTCGTTCAATGTGCGTGAAGGCGATCAGGTACGCGCCGGCCAGGATATCGGCGATCAAGGTAGTACCGGCAGCAGTACTGGCGACCACGTGGACTTCCTGACGTGGATCACCCTGGATAGCGGACAGCGCGTGTACATTTCGCCGAATCTGCTGGCTACCGCAAGCTAGTTATCAATATTCTGTTTTTCAGCCTTGGCCCCAGTGCAGCGTTGCCGGGGCCGTCTTTTTTCATCCGGGCGCTTCAGCCGCTTGTTCAAACCATGTAGCCTATAGTCCATGAATGCATATCACCTGTTTCGCTCCAACTTGGTGTGCCATCTGGCGCTGGTCCTGTGTTGCGGTGCGGTGTTGTTGGGTTGCGAGCAACCGGCGGCAATACAACCACAATCATCAGCAAGGCAAGAACCTGCGTCAGCCCCGACAGTTGGTACCATTGAGCGTCGGGCGCTGGCCAAGACCGTCGATCCAATCATAGGTGAAGTGGTAGCGGATTTTCGCCATGCATCAGAACCCGCCGAGCGACGGGAGGTGGCGGAAAGTGAGCGGCGAGAAATAGTGAGCATGGTGTTTGGGGCCGGCGCCCCGAAAGACGTATGGGTGGCAGATAGCGCGAGCGGCGCATTCACTCACCCAAACACCCACCAGCAGCTGTATCTGCTCACGCGTGGTCGCCCTAATGCCTCATCGCCCAACGTCAAACCACCGATGTTGGTGGTGATGCAGGATGGCGTGCCGGTCGCACAATTTGTGTTCGCCGATATGGCGTACCAAGCGATTACCAACACGCTGGATAGTAACGGTGACGGCATTGATGAAGTGCTGCTGACCGCGCACGCCTATCAGATGGGGCAACAGGTAAGTGCAACGCATCTGTACAGTTTTGCGGGTGCAACACGCAAGCAACTGCAAGCGTTTAAACAGGTGTTCGAGAATGCTTGCGATGCGGCTTTTTCCGATCACACCGTACGGGCTTCGGTGCTGGCCTTGGACAAATCGCCCACGTCTGATTCTGCATTGCGCCGATGGGATTACATCGCGCCCTGCCAGGACGACAACGCCCCGCCAGCACACCAGCAGTTCGCCCTGGCAGAATCACACGCCGACTGACAACGCTGTCCATCAGTCCACGTCGTGGCGTGTGGTTTCCCGCGCCGACACCAAGTGTAGCAATTACCCGACGGATGCCCTCCGCCGGCTCCCCACGCTATGATACTGGCATGCACCTGTATGCCCGACATAGATGCCGCGTGAGCACCTGCACTTGCGTTGCTGTTGCGATCATTTTGCTCACGGGCTGTAGCAACCTGCGCCACGCCAACGTCCCGGGCGAGGCTGAACTTAGTGAGCGTGACCAACTCATCGCGCATTACCGAGAACGTGCGCTTGCTGTACCCAACGCAAGCGAGCGCTGGCGAGAGCTCGGTGGCGTTCTGATGGAGCATGATCAGGATTTGCCCGGGGCCGAGAAGGCTTTCGCACAAGCCTACGACAGCGCCAAGCGGCGTGGCGACACGGCTGAGATGGCGCGTAACATGACCGGCCTTGGTCAGGTGGCCGTGCAGCGTCAGGCCGCAGATAAGGCACTTCGGCACTTCGATAAGGCGTTGGAACTTCATCGGCGCCTCGGCGATCGCGAATCTATGGCGTGGGATTATGTTGATCTGGCCCGGGTGCACCTTGATACCGGGCAGCTTGAGCTGGCGCATAGGACCATCCGAGGCGCACTAGAAAACGGTGTGTCCTTTGAAATAACTCAATTGTCTCGCGAAATGCTCGCCACCCTTGGCGTTGCCTATGAGTTGCACGGCGACCCCGGCTGGGGCCGCGTCTTGGTACGCGAATCAGAGGCCATCGCACAAACGCGCGAGCAGCCCATGAACGACTATCGCAGCTACACGGCGCTCGGCTTGAGCAGCCTGGAGCGCTGGAATTTGCGCGCAGCCGAGCTTCTGTTTCGCAAAGCGCTGTTGCTCAGTTATGCGTTAGAAGCGCCGGCTCAAACAGCCGAAGCGTACCGTTATCTGGGGCTGGTGTACGAACGCAGCGGTGAGCCAGCGTCCGCGCGATTGATGTACCGCGAAGCGCTGCGTGGGTACGAAACCAGTGGTCATCACCAAGGCGAGCGCGAGGTGCGCCAGGCGCTTGCTAGAACCCGCAATGAACCGGCGCAATCCCCGTGATGCACGACGCGTCGCTGGGGTTTCCCCTAGGCTATCGTGCGTACGTCGAATGCTAGCCTAGTCTGATAACAACGCCAACCCGGAGTGCCGAAATGACTTCAGCCATCCCTCAGGACAATGCACATGTAGAGGACCCGTTAGCGGCCTTCACGTTCACCTACGACCCGGCAATTTCACGCATGGTCGAAAAAGAACTCGTTGATACACTTTCCCGCGGCCAGAAACCATTACGCAAAATCATCGACGCTCAGTTACGGGGACGCGATATTGTGCAGGAGTTTCAGGCGACTCTCACCCCCCTAGGGCTGAGGCACGATAACCTGGCTGATACGATGACCGCTTTCTGGATTGTCATGTGGGTGATCATTCACGACGCCAACATGCCACCGCCCGAGTGGGTGGAAGCCGTTCGTGGCCAGGTGCTGCTGCGACTCAAAGGCAATGCTGTGGCACGCGATCCGAGCAAACGTCAGATGATGGGCGAAGGGATGATTTATGAGGCTCATATCGCGTTTCAGACGTGGGAGCAGGCCAAGCGTGCCGGCAACGATTTTCAACTACGCCAGATGGCGAAAAGCGGTCGCCAGAACATGATCAACAAAGGCATCGATCTCGGCAATATGCACATTACAGACAAGGGATTTCAGTCCTCTTGAGTGCGTCTGCCGCGGCGTTCTCTGGTGCCGAACTATTGCGCACGCGCAGGCTGATTCTACGCCAGCTCACGTTTGCCGATGCGCCCGATTTACGTCGATTAGACAGTGATGAACGCGTCACCCGTTACCTGTTGGATGATCAAGTAAACAGCAACGATCGGGCCTATGCGCTGATCAATTATGCACAGCAGGTTTACCATCAGCACGAAGGTCTGGGTCTTTGGCATGCAAGGGATACGCAGCACTGCTTCGTCGGCTATTTCTCGCTCATGCCGCTGGTCTGCGAGCATGAGCAGAGCATATCGCCACCGGCAGTTGATCAC
>CBDUQI010000176.1:0-12399 GCA_965369325.1 uncultured Gammaproteobacteria bacterium | reverse complement strand
ACCTTGATGTGTATGCGTAGGTGTCCTGTCTTTTACCTCCCCGGTAACGGGCGGCCCGACAATGCCCCACGGGCCGCGGCCTGACAGTAATTTACATCTGCACACTCATATAGTCACGCTAAGGGAACATAAAGTTCACCACCGCACTCACCGAGCAGGTAGATAATTCCACTGCCTGGAAGATGACATCGCGGCCGCTGACAAAGGCCGGCATGTTACGGGTGAAGGTGACAGTACCGCTGCCATCTGCCGGCACCGAGCCTAGAATATTCAGGTTGGCAACGCCCACCGTCTGACCTGCGCAACCCGGCACGGGCGTCGCACCACTGTTAAACCCGGCCACCAGAATGGTGTTGGCGCCGGGCGTCGCACCGGTGACTATGAAGGTGTTGGACTGCCCCGCCAGCCCCGGCGTGGGTGCATTCACCACGTAGCCGCCACCGCCACCGCCGGTAACTTCGATCGCCAGCGGTTCAGCGCCCCAGTAAATCTGCCCGCGCACCGTATTCACCTCGGACGGATCAGTATTGTTGGTAAAGATTAACCCTTCCTCTGCACGCACGCGTGCCAGCCAGGTCTGCGGCGATATGTTAGGCGTGGGGTTGCCCTGCGCCTGTGTATTGTCGTCCACCCGTGCCACCGGTGTGAGGAAAAAGTTGCCTTCGGACGGGAACGTGACACTGGCGCTGAACTGCGTGGGCGTGTCAAAACACACCTGCGATGAGGTGTTGGACTGTGAGGCGCTCTGGCTGGTGAAGTTCACCCGCGGGTCCGCATCCGTGCCCCAGCGCACGCGTGTGTCGTTCACCTCAAAACACCCGCGCACAGTCCACTGCACCTGCACCGGATCACCGGCAGCGACCTGCGCGGGGATGCTCGCCCGGTTGGTCCACTCCACCCACGGTTCGGCGATATCAATCGTCGCCAACGCGATACGCACGTTCTTGGGCACGTACCCATCTTCAGCACCATCGGTAGTCAGGATGTCTGCGTCGCCGCCAAGCAAACTTTGCGACGGTTGTTTCTGGTTGGAAATCTCTACCGTGTAAGCCACCGAACGCCAGCCCTCGGTGGGGAAGCTACTGTCCGCGTTGCCGGGATCCCAACTGGTTGCGTAAGCGCTATCGTCCAACGGACCATTGACCGCTCCCAGCAGATCGTTAGACGTGCCCACCGGGTACAGACCGCGGAAAGAGCCGCCGTAGGTTCTCATACGATTGCCTAACGCATCCGCAATCGCCTCATCCGGGCTTTCTGTGTTGCCGTTGTGCAGCGGCGTACCCCAGGGGTAAATGATGAGCTCGGTGCCACCGTGGTAGTCCACCGTCACGCGGAACAGATGGCGTTTGGATAGCTCGTGAATGGCACGCGCGCCAATGGTGGACAAGGACTCATCGTCGCTGCAGAAAAACGAACATCGATCGTAAGGATGGTCGCGATTCATGTCCTCGTTGTTGCCCTCGTCGCCGAGACTGCCGCGCACGCCGCGGTCGAAGCCATCGGGGTTCACCAGCGGCATGATGTAAATTTCCCGCCGGTCCACCAGCGCGGTAATCCACGGGTCCTGGCCATACCGCTCAAGCAAAATGCGGGCCGTCTCCACCCCCACTTCCAGCGACACAATCTCATCGCCGTGCTGCACGCCCACCAGCAGCACCTCGGGCTTGTCCAACCCGGTCGACTCATTGGTGATACGCATAATGTACTGCTGCCACTGCCCGGCATTGCCATCATTCGCCAGTCCAAACTGCGACTGCGCGGTGGTGAGCTGCGCCAGTTGCGGGAACGCCGCCTCAAGCGCGGTGAGGTCCGCAACCATGCTGTTGTAACTGTGGTAGGTAAACGGGGCCGCCTGGGCGAACGCACCAAGGCCGAGTAAGCAGGTGGCCACCGCCGCACGGCGGATCAAACCAAATGTGTTGGGCGCTTTCATTCCAACACCTCCCCACGAATGCTCAGGGTCAACCGGTCCAGCGTGCCGCTGGCCGGCGCATAGCGGGCAAACACGGTAACGTAGCGATGCACAATATCGAAGCTGGCTGGCAATCGAGGCCCACGCAACTCCAGGTACAGATCGCCGTGCTCGTCTACGCCGATAACGCGGGCTTCAAGCACCCCCGGTCGGGTCGGCGCCTGCCAGCCCCGCGTGGCTTCCACATGGAAGCGCGAAAGCGCAACAAAGTCGGCGCTGCGAATCTGCGCCCACTGCGAGGCCACACGTTCACGCAACGCCCGGACGGCTTGCGGCGCGGCCGGGTGGTTGGCCAGATCGCGCCGGGCCTTGGCGGGCGAGGCAACGATACCAGCCGGGGTAAGCATCTCGCCCACCAGGCTGAAGTCGGCTGGCGCAGCAGTCGCGCTAACCGACGCGATTGAACATAAGCAAATCGCGCTAAAGAGAGTGCGAGTGGTAAGCCACCACCCGCTTGCTGGATAGATCATCTTGTTTCCCCGGTTTCGACCGCCACACGCGGCCACTCGGCTGTTTGTCTGGCTATGGTAAGGCACAGCCTAAAGCGAAGCTAGCCCGCGCGCAGCCGGTCGGGTTGTGACGACATACCGACGCGATAGCGGCTCCGGTAGGGACCTGAAATACTCTGAAAGCGCGCACATGGCCTGTCCGCTGTCGCGTTCAGACAACGGTGTGAAAAAATGCGATCTGGAGTATTGCATCCCGCAGATTTTTTGGAGTAATTTCGCAGACTACGAACAACAAATTGCGATGGAGCCGCCATGGCACCACCAAACAAGAATGCGCCAGCGCAATGGCCCACGCATCTGCCCACGGAAGCCCATACGCAAGGCGCTCACCTATCGCTTCGATGGAACAACGATACCGAGGTTAATATCCCTCTCGT
Source organism: uncultured Gammaproteobacteria bacterium (assembly GCA_965369325.1). Classification (GTDB taxonomy): domain Bacteria; phylum Pseudomonadota; class Gammaproteobacteria; order Steroidobacterales; family JBCBZW01; genus CBDUQI01. The sequence continues at coordinate 9,541 of CBDUQI010000176.1, read as the reverse complement.
CTGGTTGCGCGACAACTGTCGTTGCGAGGAGTGTCGCATCATCAATATAGACGAGCATCGGTTTTTTCTTGGACGCCACGAAGAGCTGCCTACCGCTCAGCTAGTCCGCCTTGCCTGCGACACGCTGGAGCTGACCTGGTCCGACGGGCACCGCTCCGTGTATCACGGTTCGGACATTGCACGGTTGCACAAAATCAGTATACGCGACCTGCCGCCGGTCAAACTCTGGCACAGCACATTTCAACCGGGCCGATATGACGCGCAAACGGTGTTAGAGGACAGCAACGAACGACTGCAAATGCTGCGCAGTTATCTTATTCATGGCGTGGTACTGCTTACCGGCACGGACACCACACCGGGCGCGTGCGGGGAGATTATTCAGGCGCTGGGCGCTCCCATCCGCGATACCCCGTTTGACCGTATTCACGATGTGTACTTCAACCCGAATGGATACAACGTGGCACACACCGATGAGGCGCTGCTGCCGCACACCGATTTCCCCAGCTACCACTGGCCGCCCAGCGGGCAGGTGCTACACATGCTGGTAAACGAAGTGAGCGGTGGCGAGTCGATCGTGGTGGACGGGTGGCAGGTGCTGGAACGGTTACGTGATGTGGATCCGCAAGCATTCGATGTTCTTAGCACCATCCCGGTGAGCTGGCGTGAGCATAGCGCCGAGCATGAAACCTGGTCACGTGCCCCGTTAATCCGCACGGATCGCAACGGGCAGGTGCTGGGCCTGCGCTTCTCCAACCAGCTGATGCAACCGCTGGACCCAACGCTGCCAGCGCTGGAAGATTTTTACCGTGCCTACCATCGGCTGGCCCGAATGATTATCGATCCGGCCAACCAGTGCAGCTTCCGTATGAACGGCGGCGATCTGATGCTGGTGCACGGCCACCGCGTCATGCACGGGCGCAGCGCCTTCAGCGCCACCACCGGTCAGCGGCATTTGCAGGACACGTATTTTGAGTTCGACGACTTGGCCGCACAAGCAGCGCGTCTGGGCGGCGAGGCTTCGACATGAGTGAACTGGATGTGGTCAGCTTTACCGCCATGGAGCACGGCACGGCAGAGGACTTTGCCTTAATCGATGCGCATGATGCGCACAATGCCAAAGGCTTGGCCGACCGCCTGTTGGACGCCATGGCCTCCATGGACGGCGAATCGCCCTACCGCATCAGCCGGCTCGAGCATTCGCTGCAATCCGCCACCCGCGCCGAAGCCGACGGGGCGGATGAGGAGACCATCGTGGTCGCACTGCTGCATGACATCGGCGATGTGTTCTCGCCACTGAATCACTCGCAGGTGGCGGCCGCCATCCTGCGCCCATACGTTAGCGAGAAGAACTGGTGGATCGTGCAGCACCACGGGCTGTTTCAAGGCTACTACTGGTTTGAGCACTACGGTCGCAATCGCGACTTGCGTGATAAGTACAAAGACCATCCGCACTACCAGGCGACCGTGGAGTTTTGCGCCAACTGGGATCAAAACTGCTTTGACCCAGAGTACACCAGCAAACCACTGTCGCACTTCGCCCCGATGGTCCGCAGCATCTTCGCGCGTAAACCCACCAGTTTCGTATAACCGCAGGGGCACGGCGGCTTCAACCGGGGCCTAGGATGCTTGGCCAGACAAGCGTTGACGGTCGCGATCGACAAAAGCGCTCACCGCGTCGATCAAAGGCGCAATCGGATCGTGTAACGGATTGAGTACCGGCACGGACAGATAGCTGGCCAATTCCTGTTTGTAGTCCGCCCGCGCGGCGGGTGGGAGCTGCGATTCGTTCAGACACACAGCGATCACCTGCGCGCCTAACTGGCCAATCAATTCGCACTCCGCCTCTGCCGGTGGTACCCGCAATGGCAGGTGCTCAAAGTCTTCAAACGCAGCGCGGCCGGGTATGTGTTGCAACACCACACCGCGCACATCGCCCGAAGCGAGCAGTTCGCCGCCGCAGGCGCCGGCCGGGTGACGCAGCGAGGCCTGCCCCTCGATCACCATAAGGTCCGGCCGGGCCTCACAGGCGCAGGCCAGCATGGCGGCCTCTAGTTGACCACCGACAAAATCGTTAGGGGTCGCGTCCAGCACAAAACCGTAGCCAGCACCCTGCATCCAGCCGGTCTGGCCGGTGTAGATAAGTTCACCGTGCAGACCAACGCCCTGCAGGCCGTGTACGATCAGCTGCGCGGTCGTGCGTTTGCCAATCGCACAGTCCGTCCCCAACACGGCCAGCCGCGGGACTAGCACGGATAGAATCTCGCCAGTCCAGAAATGCAGTTTGCCGGGCTTGCGCACATCCACAATCTGAGCACCGCCGGCCTGCGCAGCGGTGCGAAACTCTGCATCATCACCCAGTTGCTGATGCAAACCGCACACCAGCGTCAGTCCCGCACGCACAGCACTGAGTAATTCCGCACGGTGCTCTGGTGGCAACTGGCCGCCAGAGAACGCCGTGCCCACTACGATGCACGCTGGCCGCTGTTCAAGCCGGTGCAGAGCGGCCTGAACAGAAGCGAATACGGGTGCCTGCACACCGGCGCCCGGCACCAGCGATCGCACATCGGCACCAGCGTGTTTCTCATCCACGACGCCCACCACATCAAAGCGCGTCCCGGCACGCAGCAAACCGTGCGCCGTTTTGGCAAAGCTGCTGTCGAGCAGCCCACCACTGTAGAGCAGTGCGGTGTCGCTCATCCGTGCATCTGCCTTACGCCCAGGCCCGGTTCGCCCGTCAGGCGCATCACGCCATCAGCCAGCACAAAACCGCCTTCCACCGCATCCTCGGCCAGATCAAGACTCCCGTCCAGGTCCAGATACCGCGTGGCCGGGCAAGCAAACGCACCATGCAGCGCGGCCGCGATACTAATTGCACTTTCGTCCATACATCCCCACATCAACTCGATGCCGTGGCGCTGCGCGACCGCCGCGATCTCGCGACCAGCCAACACTCCACCGCACTTCATCAGCTTAATGTTAAACACGCCAAAACCCTGTGGCGAGGCGGCCAGCGCACGGGCATCCTGCGGACTGTGCAGACTCTCATCTGCCACACAGCGCTTGCGCGTAGATGCGGGCAGCCGGGACATCGCCGCTTCCTGCCCGGCCGGCAGCGGCTGCTCGATCAACGCGACGTCAAAGGACTCGGTGGCGGTGGTGTAACGCATAAGCTGCGACGGACTGTAGCCCTGATTGGCATCCACCAAAATGCTGGCGCCCGGGGCCAACTCGCGCACGCGCGCCGTCAGCTCAACATCGTGTGCCACATCCTCACCGGTCTTGAGCTTGAGTACCCTAAATCCCCGCGCCAGATACTCGCGCACCTGCGCCAGCGCCTCATCCAACGGTTGGATACCAACAGTTACCGAGGTGGGCAATGCCTTGTGGTGCTGACCAAATCGGGCGACCAGTGGCACGCCGGCCGCTTTGCACTCACTGTCGAGCAACGCCGTCTCCACCGCACAACGCGCGGCCGGGCAGCCGGCAGAGCAGGCTACTACCTCCTGGCTAAGGTACTCAACGTCCAGCGCTCTACCCGCCAGCCGCTCGGCGGTTACCTGTAGCGCGGCAAGGCACATCGCACCGCTCTCGCCGGTGACAGAAGGTTCCGGCGCCGCCGCGCCTACGCCCGTTACCCCGGTGTCGGTGGTGACCTTGAAGAACAGGTTCGTAACCTGATCACAGTACTCGCCCGCGATCGCATACGGCCGGCTCAATGCCATATCCAGCGACCACACCTTTGCCTGGGCGATCTTCACGCAGCGGTACAGGCGAACGTGTTCTTAGTCATGGTTGGCACGCGAGACGATACGCCCAGGCATGGCGCCCGTAGCCGCACCTTTGGCGAACACGCGCTGGCCGTTTACCCACACCGACAACACCCCATTGGACAATCGGGTCGGCGCCTGCATGCTGGCCAGATCCCGCACTTGTTGCGGATCGAACAATACGAGGTCAGCGTAATACCCGGCGCGGATCAGCCCGCGCTTGCCGATACCCACGTGCGTGGCCGAAAGCCCGGTCATCTTGTGCACCGCCTGCGCGAGGGTAAAGCCGCCAAGTTCACGCACGTAACGGGACAGCACCCGCGGGAAACTACCGCTGCCACGCGGATGCTCGCTGGCCAAGGAGCCATCGGAGCACACGTTGCTATGCGCCCATTGCAAAAGCTGTTGCACATCCTCATCGCGCATGCTGCGCCCCACCACGTACTCGACACTGCTCGGATGCGCGCGCGCGTGTGCGTCCGCCGCCACGCTCACATCGTTAAGCACCTGCACCGGGTCCTGCCCGCGCTCGGTTGCGAGCTGCGCGATGCTCTTGCCTGCCAATGAGGGATCGCCATCGTTGCGCACAAAAATCAGCCCGTCGGCCGGGACAATCTCTTGCAAGATGTAGCGGGCAGCGTCGGGCGAGGCGAAATCACGCGCCGGGAACAACACGGTGATGGTGCTCAGCCAGTACTCGTAAGGATAGACATCAGCGCTTATCTGCACGCCGTTACTGCGAGCCTGCTCCAAACGTGCAAGCAAACGATCGCCCTGCCCCCACAAGCTGCGCTGTGCCAGTTTTAGGTGTGAGATCTGCACCGGTATGTGCGCATCGGCACCGATTTGGATAATTTCCTCGATCGCGGGCCAGAACCCGCGATCTTCACTGCGAATGTGGCTGATGTAGCGACCGCCATACTCGCCAGCCACTCGCGCCAGCGACACCATCTCTTGTATGTTTGCATAAATACCGGGGTCGTACTCCAGACCGCTGGCCAGGCCCAGCGCGCCCGCACGCATATCGTTGTGCAGCAATTCGGACATTCGAGCAGTTTCCTCGCCCGTCGCCGTGCGCTTGAAATCTTCCCCGAGCACGTGCGCACGCAGGCTGCCGTGGGCCGAATACGAGGCGACATTAATCGCCGCAGGATTGCGTTCAAACGCGCGATTAAACTGAGCCACGCTCACAAACTGCCCGTCAGCGGTCTCGGAGAATCCATCCTGGCCGCGCACGATAGTGGTAACGCCCTGGCTGACTACGGGCAACGCGGTCGGCTGTTGGGTCAGCCCCTCATCATGATGACTGTGAGTATCAATAAACCCAGGCGCCAGCACTTTGCCCCGGCCATTCACCACGGCCTCACCGGGCAGCGGCGACAAGACCCCGGCCGCTACAATGCGCTCACCGCGAACGCGCACTGCGCCGACAACTGGTTGCGCGCCGGTACCGTCCACAATCAGTACATCGTCAATCAGCATGCTGCGCTGCGCCGCCACCGGCGCGGGCTCGGCGGACGTCGTTGTCGCGGATGATGCATGGGCGTGCGGTTCGTCCGACCGCGGGAGCGCATCAGAACAAGCCGGTAGCACGGACGCGCACAACACAAGACGAAAAAGCAGGCGGCGGTGCATAGGCACTCCAAGTCAATCACCTCGACCTGGCGGTAGCAGGCGTGCTGCACGCTGGCCGAAAATGCCGACCCTAGCACAGCCGGGGACAATCTAGGACAGGGGCCTCGGGCCCGATCATCGCACCAGCCATAAGGTCCTGCCCACCAGCAACCGTGCCGCAAAGCTGCCGGTCGGGACGGCCGGCAAGTCCTTTAGCCGACCGCCATCCTCAGGAGATGCTGTGTTGCGAACTAGGCCGCGCCGCGGGTATGCAGCCAGGTGGGCAGGAATGCGGCGGGTTCCAGGCCCTCGCACGCTGCCGGCTGGCCCGCACTCGCCAGTAGCTGGCGCAGCGTGCCATCGTTGTAGGCATCAAACACATCGGTGCAGCCGCCGATAAACTGCCCGCCGATAAACACCTGGGGGATGGTGCTCATACCCGTACGCGCCTTGAGATCCGCGCGGATTCGGGTGCCCAGATCGTCCTTCTGATACGCAACAGAATCCAGATCGATGCTTCGCATCTCAACGCCGGCAGCAGCAAACATCTTGCGCACCGACCAGCAGAACTCACACCACTCCAGCGCAAACATCACCACCGGCTGATCCGCATCATCAATGATCTGCTGAACCACCTGAGCAGCGCTGTCCTCAGCGGGCGATGCCAGCGGCCTCAGCACTGCTGTCGGCGCCGGGGCGGCGACGGGCGCAGGCGGCGGTGCATCGAACCGGCATGAGGGAGTGGAGGCGGCGATCTGCCGCTCGTCCGCGTTCATTTCTGATTGCACGTTGTCGAACAACATAGTGCTCATATACCGCTCGCCGGTATCCGGCAACATGCACAACACGTTGGTGCCCGCCGGTACACGTGCACATATCTCAAGCGCCGCCACCATGGTCGCGCCGCTGGTAATACCACAGAAGATCCCTTCACGCGCCGCCAGATCGCGACTGGCCTGCAACGCCGCCGCGCCATTCACAGGCAGCAGCTCGTCAATCCACGCCTGCTCCCGCGCCTGCTCGGCAAATTGGGGAATAAAGTCCGGGCCCCATCCCTGCATTGGGTGCGGGCGAGCGCTGGGATGGCTGATACGCTGGCCACTGGCGGCATCAAATGGCTGGGTCACGTCGCTGGCAAGCAGGGCGGAATTGTCCGGTTCGCAGGCGACAACACAGGTGCCGGGGCTTTGCGCCTTCAGGGTACGCGCCACCCCTTTGAGGGTGCCGCCAGTCCCGTAACCGGTGACAAAATAATCCAGCCCATCTTCGGCAAAGTCGGCCAGTATCTCCTGCGCCGTGGTGCGTGAGTGCACATCCGCGTTGGCCTCGTTCTCGAACTGCCCGGCTAGGAACCAGCCGTGCGCCTGGGCCAGTTCGCGCGCCTTTGCCAGCATGCCGGAGCCGCGCTCGGAGGCGGGAGTGAGTACTACACGGGCACCCAAAAACCGCAGCATGCGCCGCCGTTCGACACTGAAGTTCTCGGCCATGACGATCACCAGCGGATAACCCTTTTGCGCACAGACCATCGCCAAACCAATGCCCGTGTTGCCACTGGTAGCCTCGATCACAGTTTGCCCGGGGCGCAGGCTGCCATCCTGCTCGGCCTTCTCGATGATGGCCAGGGCCAGACGATCTTTCACCGAGGCCATTGGGTTAAAAGCCTCAATCTTGACGTACAAATTAACGTCCGGGCGGGTGAGGTTGTTGATGCGCACGCACGGCGTGTTGCCTACGGTTTCCAGGATACTGTTGTAACGGTTGCTCATGATTCGGTCCAGTTAGGTCGGTGCTTAAACAATGGCGCGCAGTTTCGCACGCCGACACCGCCCTAGCCTGACGTCGCCCGGACCGAATTCTGACCAAACTATGACCTCAGGAAAGCGCCCGTTAAGGGCAGTACGCAGCCCCCAGCACCGGGCCCAGATCGGGCGCCTGGACGAATACCGCACACCCCATTTTCTCGTTGCTGACCGCCTGCCTCAGCGGAATCTGCACCGGCTCGCCTCGCCATTGCCCGGCAGGCATTAAGGAGCGGACGATATGATGGTTGCGCAACGCTTTGCCGTGGTTCTCCCCCGTCTTTATCTGGGTTTCGCTGGCGCGCTGGAACGCCGCCAGCCACACGGTGGCACCCGCGGCATGCTTGCCGTTAATAGCGGCCACCAATTCGCCGTCTTGCTCGGTGACGCTGACCTCCAGCGGCGAACTCAGGCGCGTGGTGAGTTTGCGAATGCGATTACCGGCCGAGCCCAGTTCGGCATGCGCGCCACCGATAATCGCCTGGGGCGTGTAAACCCCCGCGCGGCCGTCCATACGCAACTGGTAGTACTCACGCTGGCGGTCAGTGTAGCGGGCATCGGAGAACGGATCTTTCCAGGCCCCGTGGCGACCGTGCACCAGATCGTCCCAGTAGTCCACGTGAAACTCCAGCGCAACCGCATCCGGGTACTGCTCAATGTACTGCCCCAGAAATTTATCCGCAGGCGGGCAGGACGAGCAGCCATGCGAGGTAAACAGCTCCAGCATGGGCGCATTGCCAGCACTGGCATGACCAACAATGGCGTTGCCAGCCACGGCGCCAAGCAGAGCAGCGGCGATAAAACGGACGGGGCTCTTCATTGTGATTTTCTCCTACACGCTGGCACCGGCCAGCGGGCCAAGCTGACGCTCAGTGTACCCCACGGGTTATCCGTAAACTCTCACGTGCGGATCATGCGTGTTGGTTGGCGGGCGACTCGCCCCAAGTCCTGCCAACCAGCTCAGGCGACCTCGAACAGGCCCGCGGCACCCATGCCGCCGCCCACACACATCGTCACCACCACGTACTTCTCGCCGCGCCGCCGCGCTTCCAGCAGCGCGTGGCCAACCATGCGTGCACCACTCATGCCGTACGGATGACCAATCGAGATAGAGCCGCCGTTCACATTCAGGCGTTCATCCGGAATGCCTAGGCGATCACGGCAGTACAGCACCTGTACGGCGAACGCCTCATTCAGCTCCCATACGCCAATGTCATCAACACTGAGCCCGTGCTGGCTCAACAGCTTCGGCACGGCAAACACCGGGCCTATGCCCATCTCATCAGGTTCACAGCCCGCCACTGCGATGCCGCGATAAATACCGAGCGGGCTCAGCCCGCGCTGCTCGGCCAACTTGCTGTCCATCAACACACACGCTGCCGCCCCGTCAGACAACTGGCTTGCATTGCCGGCGGTGATCAAACCGCCTTCGATCACCGGCTTCAATCCAGCCAAGGCCTCCAGCGTGGTTTGCGGCCGGTTGCCTTCGTCCAGACTCAGCGTCTTGTCGACAAACGAAATCTCTTTGGTCTGCTTGTCCATCACCCCCATGTTGGCGGTGACCTCAATAATCTCATCAGCAAAGCGGCCCGCCGCCTGAGCGGCCGCCGTACGCTGTTGGGATTGCAACGCGTAAGCATCCTGCTGCTCGCGGCTCACCCCGTATCGCTTACCGACCACTTCGGCCGTCTCCAGCATTGGCATGTAGACATTCTTGTGCATCGCCAGCAGCGCCGGATCGTGCTTACGGTACTGGTTGGCGTGCTCGTTCTGTACCAGGCTGATCTGCTCCAGCCCGCCACCGACCGCAACCGACATGCCGTCGTGAATAATCTGTTTGGCAGCCGTCGCCACGGCCATCAGCCCGGAGGAACACTGGCGATCGATGGTCATGCCTGCCACGGTAACCGGCAAGCCCGCAGCCAAGCTGGCCATGCGACCAATGTTGCCGCCAGTGGTGCCTTGCGGCATGGCGCAACCCATAATGACGTCGTCCACTTCGCCCGGCTCCACGGCCGCGCGAGCGACAGCGGCGGCAATCGCCTGGCCCGCCATGCTCGGCGCCTCGGTATTGTTGAACAGTCCGCGGTACGCCTTGCCAATCGGCGTGCGGGCAGTGGAGACAACAACAGCTTCTTTCATCGGGCAATCCTCCGTTTCTGAGGTTGAGGATAGTCGGCCAACCCTGTAGCAAAGTAAAGCATCTGGGTGACACCTGGCGCGGATACTCACTTACAACCCGCCGCAGAAGCATGGGCAGGCGCTGCGTGTGGCGCGCGCCCACTGAATTTGGCGCGGGCGAGTTGCGTCAGTATGCTGGTCACCTCAATAACCGATTGGAGCGTGCCCGAATGAATGTAG
>CBDUQI010000175.1:0-12427 GCA_965369325.1 uncultured Gammaproteobacteria bacterium | reverse complement strand
GGGATACGGGTGCCGATACTGGGGGAGGCTTCCCGGTGCGGGCTGAGTCTGAACATAGCCAGCAGCCGGGCTTTGGGCAAATGCAAGCGGGGCACCCAGCGACAGGTTAATAGACGATATAGCAATCCCCGCCAATGCGTAGCGCACTGCATGTTTTAGTCGTTGTTCGCCCTGCATCAGTTTGTCTCCCGGTTGATGATGGGTCGCCGGCCATAGGGGCACGCGCCGTCAGAATGCCTACTGCCGTCCTCGTATAGCGCAAGAGATACTCAAGCAGATCGCAAACCAATCACAGGGTGGTCACAAGGTTGTTTATGTTGGCGTTTTCAGAGGAGTCAGAAGACGTATTTGCCTCGCAGGTGACGTAGAGGGTGACGCTGCCAGCAGCGCAAAAATCCGTGCTAGTCTGCGCCAACGGAGGTGCCCATGAACAACCCGATCATCGACTATCCCAGGCGCCGGCACATGCAGGTGCTGGAGCAGATACTGCCCATCAGCGGGAGGCGTATTCTGGACATTGGCTGTGGCGACGGCGCGCTGGTGCGTCGCTTGAGCAAACGCGGCGCACAGCTGGTGGGCTTGGAGGTATCGGCGGCCCGCGTGGCGCAAGCGCAGGCCTGTGCCGCAGTAGGCGAGGAGCGCTATGTGGAAGGGCTGGGGCAGCAGTTGCCGTTCGAAGACGGGCAATTCGACAGTGTGATCTTCTTTAACTCGTTGCATCACGTTCCAGCACCGTTTATGCAGGCGGCGCTGGCGCAGGCGCAACGGGTCACCCGCCCCGGCGGACATGTTTGCATTACCGAACCGATCAGCGCCGGCGCATTCTTCGAGGCCTTCAAGTCGCTAGATGATGAAACCGAGGTGCAGGCGGCAGCCCAGCAGTGCATCGCGCAGGCGCTGGCGAACGGGCTGACGGAGGTCAGCTCACAGCGCTATCTGGCCGCTTATGTCTACGAATCGTTCGAGAGCTGCCTCGCACAGGCGGTGGCGATCGATCCGAGCCGTGCGAAGGGCGCCGCCGCGCAGCGCAGCCAGCTTGAGCAGGCGTTTCATCAGGGTGCGGAAAAAACGGCAGATGGCTACCAGTTCTGGATGCCCGCGCACGTCCGTCTTTTGCGTACACCGTCGCTTTAACTTACCTTGCGTAAACGTCGTGGGCACGTTTGGTCGCGCGCCCCTTTCGCTCTGTCGCAAGCAAAGGGTGGATATTGCACTCGTCGCATCGAGGTAACCGGCGCGGCCTTATAATCGAGGCATGCCAGCTTCAGACCCCAGGTTAATCTCCCGCGCTTCAGGTACACCTGCGAGCCCGCTGCCCACGCAGAGCAAAATGCTTTTCTGGTGGCTGCAGATAGGGGGCTGGGGCGGCTACACGCTGGCGGCGTATCTGGAGGCGCTGGCCCACGAGAAGCCCGACGCCTACACCCTCGTGATTCTGGCGACCGCGGCCTCTGGTGCCCTGATGACCATCATGCTGCGTTATGTGTACCACGCGCTGGAGAAGTGCTCCATGCGGGTATTGGCGGTGAGCGCCATTATCATCTGCTATGCCACCGCGCTTGGCTGGCGCCTGTTCTCCAATCTGATGTATTGGGAAATTATCAAGCACGGCTACCGTCCGAGCCACAACTATGACTACTTCGGCGGTTCGGTCGGCTCGTTTTACGTGCTGATGTGCTGGAGCGGTCTGTACTTTGGTATCAAGTACTACCAGCAGCTACAGCAGCAGACCGAGGCGACACTCAAGGCCACCGCCTCGGCGCACCAGGCACAGCTGAAGATGCTGCGGTATCAACTCAATCCGCACTTTCTATTCAATACACTCAATGCGATATCCACCCTGATCCTGGACAAGCGCAACGATACGGCTAACCTAGCGGTGACTAAGCTGAGTGAGTTTCTGCGCTACAGCCTGGACAACGATCCGATGAAGCATGTGCCGTTGTCACAGGAACTGGATGCGCTTGATTTATACCTTCGAATCGAGCAATTGCGCTTTTCCGAACGTCTGCAGCTGACCTATCGGGTCGAGCCACAGGCGCGCCAGGCGCTGGTGCCCAGTCTTTTGTTGCAACCTTTGATCGAAAACGCAATCAAATACGCTATCGCGCCGCGAGAAGAGGGCGGGAGTATCGCGATCAGTGCGCGGGTGCGCGGACAGTGGTTGCATATGAGCGTGGCCGATGATGGCCCGGGGCTTGGCGGTGATGCGGATGGGTCCGGTTGCGGCGTGGGGTTGCGCAATACACGTCAGCGGCTGGCTGAGTTGTACGGCGATCAGCATGCACTTCGCCTGAGTCCGGTACAACCGCACGGATTGAATGTGCAGATTGAATTGCCGCTGCAGCTGCGCCAGGACACCTGAACGCCTGGCGTGTTGTGCGGATAAGCTTGCCTGAAGGGGTCAGGCGGGGCGAAGGGAGTTGCGGATGAAGGCATTAATCGTCGATGACGAGGCTCTGGCCCGGCGCGGCCTGGAGCTGCGTCTGGCGGAGTACGACGACGTTGAGGTGTGCGGTCAGAGCCGCAATGGACGCGAGGCGGTGGCCCACTGCCGCGACTTACTTCCCGATGTGATGTTCCTGGATGTACAGATGCCGGGCATGAATGGTTTTGATGTCATCCGGACGCTGCGTCATGACGAGCGCATGCCGTTGGTGGTCTTTGTGACCGCCTATGATCGTTACGCCATTGATGCGTTCGAGGCCCACGCGATGGACTATCTGCTCAAACCCCTAGACGTCGAGCGATTGGCCCAGGCGGTGGAACGGGTGCGTGGCCAGCTAGCACGCACGCTGGCATTGCGCCAGCGCGAGTCCATGCTCAAGTTGCTGCACGATCTGGGCGCCCCCGAAGATGCGGTCACCGCTGAGGGCGGTGCAGGCGCCTCCCCGTGGCTGGAGGTGCTGTCGATTAAGGATCGCGGCAAGATATCCCGGGTGCCGGTGCGCTCAATCGAATCGATAGAGGCGGCCCGCGATTACCTGTGTGTGCATGCCCAGGGGGAGACCTACGTGCTGCGCGGAACCATGAAGAAAATCGAAACCCGGTTAGATCCATCGCTGTTCCAACGCGTCCATCGTTCCACCATTGTGAACGTCAGTCGGGTGAAATCGCTGCGCCCGCATATCAACGGCGAGTACTTTCTGTCGATCAGCGGCGGGCGCGAAGTAAAACTCAGCCGCACATATCGCGAGAAACTGCGTTACTTCATGTGCGCTTCCTGAGTCACGTTTAAGTGCCGGCGGCGAGGCCGTGTGCGAATGTCGGTAGTGGCCAGCGTTGGTAACACGCCGGCTGGCATCGCTACCGCCCATCCCTCTGCAATGATCCCCCTCGTTTGGTCTTGCGACTAACCGTTTTGTCTATTGGGTGTGTCGCCCGGTAGCGTGCAGGCGAATTGCCGTGCAATGACGGCGTGACTCATCGGTCACACTTTCCAAGCTGCCGGAATCCCGGTCCGGGCCTGTGCGGGCAGCGTGGAGGGGACTATGTCGATCACCGATCTGTCTGTGCGCAACCCTGCGGCGGTCGCCGCTGTCGCGGCGCTGGTGCTGGCGCTGGGCGTGCTGAGTGTGCGTGTGCTGCCGATCCAGATGCTGCCCACGCTGGAGCGCCCGGAGATAAGTGTGAATACGCGCTGGCGCTCGGCCTCTGCGCAGGAGGTGGAAGCCAACATCATCGAGCCGCAGGAGGAGGTGCTGCGAACCCTGCCGGGATTGTTGGAAATGCACAGCAATATCCGGCCAGGCTCAGGCAATATCCGCCTGCATTTTTCCGTTGATGCCGACTTGCAGCGGGCGTTGTTGGATGTGATCAATGCCCTCAACAGCACGCCCGACCTGCCAGTGGACGCGGATCAGAGCAACATCAATGTTGGCGGCTGGGACTTTCCCGTCGCCACCCTGCTGGTGCACCCGCGCCAGCCCAGCCCGGATGCCAACGTCACCGACTTTCAGGAAGTGATCGAAGAGCATGTCGAGCCTGCGCTGCTAGCGATTGAGGGGGTACAGCGGGTGGACCTGGCCAGCCAGCGCGACCCGATGGTGCTGATCCAGTTCGATCCCTCACGTGCGGCCTCGCTGGGAATTGCGGTGAGTGATATCGCCGATACCGTCACGCGCGCCGTTGATAGCACCGGCGGGCTGGCAAGCGTGGGCAGGCGGCAGTACACCGTGCGCTTTCTGGGCGGATTCGAGTTGGATGATCTGCAGCAACTGATCGTGGCCTGGCGCGGCGGGCAGCCGGTTTATTTGCGCGACGTCGCCGAAGTGCAGGTGGTGTCTGAACCGCGCAGCGGCTTTATGTATCGCAGCGGCTATCCGGCGTACTACCTGCGCGTGCAGGGCAAATATGGCGCCAACACCGTGTCGATCCTTGATGAGGTGAACGAGATTATCCGCACGCTGAATGCTGGACCGCTGGCCGCGCAGGATTTGACCATGGAGTTGAGTTTTGATGCCTCGGTACACATTCGCCGGGCAATCGCTCTGGTGAACGCCAACCTGGGCATGGGACTGTTGCTGGCACTGATCGCGCTATGGTGTTTCTTGCGCAACTGGAAAGGCACGCTGGTGATCGCACTGACGATTCCGTTCAGTTTGCTGAGCGCGCTAGCGGTACTCGGGGCGATGGGGCGCTCGTTGAATGTCGTATCGCTGGCTGGGCTGGCATTTGCGGTCGGCTTGGTGATGGATGCAGCGATTATCGTGCAGGAGAATATTGTTCGCCTAGCCCAGCGAGATGGCAATGCACACGCCGCCGCGCGTGAAGGTCCGGCGCAAGTGGTGGGTGCGCTGTTCGCCTCGACAGTCACTACAATCGCGATCTTCCTGCCCATCCTGTTCGTGCGCGGGCTGGAAGGGCAGTTGTTCGCGGACTTGGCGTTGACGCTGTCCATCGCGGTCGCCACATCTATGCTGGCTGCTCTCACGCTGCTGCCGCTGGCCAGCCGCTATACGCTGAGTGCGTCTACCAGCGCTGCCGATACTCTGCAGCCCGTGTGGGAGCGCATTACCGCATGCATCATGCGCCTCACCGATACACCGCGCCGGCGTTTGGGCTGGGTATTGAGCCTGATGCTGGTGCCGCCGGTGCTTGCGTTCGCGATGGCGCCCAAGCTCGATCTGCTGCCCTCAGCCGACGCCGACGGCATCCAGGTGGGGTTTAGTCTGCCGGATGGCATCCCGCTGTCCATTATCGAGCGCGAATTGGCCGCGGAGGTGGTGCGCCGCCTGCAACCGCATCTTGACGGTGAGAAGGCGCCTGGGATTTACAGCTACAACCTGTACTCGTACGGTCCCGGCGCGTCCGGCGTGTACATCTACCCGCAGGATCCGCGTGAGGCAAATGAGCTGATGCGGGCATTGCGCGAGGAGATATTGCACGGCCTGCCGGGCACCGATGTATTTGTATCGCGCGATTCGCTATTGAACGTGGGCGTTTCGGGCGGGCGCAATATTGATATCGATTTGCACGGCGCACAGTTGGGCCCGCTCATGCGCGCAGCGCAAGTGGGCCGGGATGCCATCGATGAGCAGTTCAGCGACTGGAACGTGCGGGCAATGCCGGCCGTGTCGCTGTCCAAACCCGAGCTGCAATTGTCGCCGGACGATCTGCGTATTGCTCAAGCCGGGCTGGACCGGCAAGTGGTTGCCGACACCATCCGCGCCTACACCGGCGGCTTGTACGCCGGGCGCTACTTTGATGGCAACAAACGGTTGGATGTGATTTTGTGGGGCGGCGGCTTCGAGACGCCGGAGGATCTGGCCGGCCTGCCCATCTGGACCCCGCGCGCTGGCATCCAAGTGTTGGGCGAGCTAACCCAATCGCGGCGAACGGTGGGCCCCTCGCAGCTGCGACGTGTGAATGCGCAACGCACCATCACTTTACAGGTGCTGCCGCCGCCCGACATGACGATGGAGGAAGCGCTGGTGCAGATTAAGGAGCACGTAGGCCCGCGCATCGAAGCGGCGTTGCCGGACGGCGCCAAAATTGTCTACCGCGGCACCGCTGACCGGCTGGCCACTGCGGTCGGCGACATGAGCCGCAATTTCATGCTGGCCGTGTTCGTGCTGTTCCTGATTATGGCGGCCCTGTTCCGCTCCGTGCGCGACAGCCTGCTGGTACTACTGGTGATGCCGCTGGCTGTAGTCGGTGGTGTGATCGCGTTGCGCATTGCCAATCTGTTCACCCATATGACGCTGGATCTGTTGACCACGGTGGGGTTCATCATCCTGCTCGGCCTGGTGGTGAACAATGCGATCCTGCTGGTGCATCAGACTCGGCGAAGTGAGCGCGAGGGCATGACTCGCCGCGATGCGCTGGCGCACGCGGTGGGCGTACGCACCCGACCCATCTTTATGAGCACGCTTACCAGCATCTGCGGCATGTTGCCGTTGATGTTGGTGCCAGGGGTTGGCAGCGAAGTGTATCGCGGCTTGGCTACTGTGATTGTGGGCGGCATGAGCGTAAGCACCGTGTTTACGCTGTTGCTGCTGCCCAGTATTTTGCGCATGGGCGAGGGGCGTCACGGCACCGCGCTCGTTGCTACCCAGCCAAACGTACCAGTTTCCAGGGGAGCCGTCTGATGAGCAATTTTGAGCGATTGAATTGGCCACGCATGGTCATGCTGTCCACCCTGGCCCTGTTGTTTGTCGGCGAGCTGGTATATGCACAGGAGCAGCCAGCGCTAGTCACCGTATCCACGGTGCAGGCACAGGAACTGTCGCCGTCGGTGACGGCGGCCGGCACGGTGTTCAGCCGGCATGAGGCACAGTTGACAGCTGGTCTTGATGCGCGGCTAAGCTGGATTGCCGAACCAGGCACCTTGATCGAAGCGGGCGATGCGGTCGCGCGCTTTGACTGCGCGCTGCTCCGGCTGGAGCGCGACCAGCAGCAGGTGATGGCGCAGCGCGAGCAAATCAACGTGGAGGCGTTTACCCGGGAAGCACAACGGCTAAGTACGCTGCACGCCAGCCTGAATGCATCCACCACCCAGTTGGATCGGGTGCAGACCGATCGCGCACTGGCGGAGAATGCCTTGCAGTTCGCCCATCTGCAGGTGCAACACACCAACCAACGCCTAAGCCGCTGCGAGGTCACAGCGCCGGTCACCGGCGTGATGACGCTGCGTCTGCGTCATCCGGGTGAGGATGTGGAGCGCGGGGCGGTGTTGGGACATATGGCGGACACCCGTCATTTGGAAGTGCGCGCATCGGTGCCGGTGCGCTACCTGCCACGCGTACTGCCTGGCAGTGTCGCGCAATTGTCCATCGGTGGGTTGCAGGTGCAGGCGCCGGTGCGCACGGTGGTGCCCGCCGCAGACATGCAGTCGCAGACCTTCCAGGCCCGCCTGGACCTGCCGGCCACGGCGCATACCTTCGTCGCTGCGGGACAGCTGGTGAATCTGGCGTTACCGCTGACGGCCAACGATGTGCTGACCGTGCCGCGCGACGCGGTGGTGTTGAGCGAGGCGGGTGCGTTTGTGATGCGGGTGGTGGATGACGCGACGGCGCAGCGGGTCGAGATTGAACTCAGTGATGCGCAGGGCACACGGGTGGCCGTCATTGGCGAGTTGCACGCGGGCGACCGCGTGGTGGTGCGCGGCGCAGAGGCGCTGCGTGATGGCCAAGCGGTGACCGTTCACGACGGCGAGCCCGGTGCGGATGCGCAGAAGGTCGCCGCGCGCGGGCAGTCCTGAGACCGCGCCGCGCGCGTGCGCCGTGGTACGTGGCTAGTGCGCTGCTTTCGTCGCCGCCGTGCGCATGGCCAGCAGCTTGCGCTGGTAACGCGTTTGCACGATGTCGGTGAGCACCAGCGTGGCAATGACGAAGTAAAAGGTGGTCTTGGTCATGGGTACCACCTCGTTGCCCATAAATTTCAGGTGCGCCAGGTGCCCGCCCTCAGACAGCAGCATAATGCCGACGACAAACAAGATGAACAGCCCCAGCACTTCGTACATGCGGTTTTTCTGAAGAAACTCCGACACATGATCGGCCAGCCAGATCATTAGGATGCCGCCGATAATAATGGCGGTCGCCATCACCGCGAACACATCGCTCAAGGCAATGGTGCTCAGGATTGAGTCGAACGAGAACACCAGGTTCATCAGTACAATCATGGTGATCACCTTGGCGACGGACTGCTGGTTCTTATCGCTGTGGCCCAGGTCTTCCAGGCTCATCATGTGCCAGATCTCACGCACCGCCGTATACAAAATGAACACGCCGCCCAGCAGCACGATGATGGCGTGGAAGTTGAATGTGAAGCTCAGCACATTGGGAATGTCCATGCTGAACAGTGGGTTCTGGAAGTAGCTGATGAGGTTGATCAGCACAAACAGCAACACGATGCGCAGCGCGACGGCAATGCCGATGCCCAGCTTTCTCACCATGGCGCGCTTTTCTTCCGGTGCCCGTTTGGACTCCAGCGAGATATACAGCAGGTTATCGAATCCCAGCACCGCCTGCAGCATGGTTAACAGCAGCAGCGTGATGAGATTGTCCAGCGTAAATAAATCCATAGTCAGATCACCGTATGATTAACATCGACGTGCGCCGCGCCGCCGGCGCGTGCGAAGCCCGCGCACGCTATCTTAGCCTTCGCAGTGGCGGTAATAAACGTCGGTGAGTCCGTCTGGCTGGCACTCGCCCGACAGATAGCGGGCAATGCGCGCCACGCGTGCCTGGCTGGCCTGGGCATGATTGACAGGATGCAGGGTCTGCGGCGCCAATAGTGCACCCACCAGCGCGGTGAACTGCGCGTCGTCCAGTGCGCGTACCGGGCGTGCAAACCAGGCGTTCGCCGCCTGGCGGAAACCGCGCAGCGCTTCGCCATGGTGTTGCCCGAACGACGCTGTGTTCAGGTACAAGGCAAGTTGTGCGTGTTTATCCAAACGCCGGTTCAGTACTATCCCGACGATGATTTTCTCAAGCGCGCTAAAGCGATTCTTAAATCGTCGGCCCATATGCTGCACAGCAAGTTCTTGTGAGATGGTGAGCCAGCCCGCGCCCGGCGTAAAAAAGTCCACCCCGGAATGCTCGAAGAAACCTGGATCCTGCACGGCAATGAGGGTGGCACGCCATTGCTCTGGCAGATCCTCAAAGCGCAAGCCGCGTCGCTGCAGGCGCTCCGCTCGAGCACTAATATCCGGCATGGCTTTGACGGCTTTACGCCAGGTAAGACCGCCGTATACCGCGCCCGCCATAGCGAACGCGAACAGGCCGATGAGTAGAAAAACTCGTCGTCGGTGGGCCTGGGGAGGGTATGTGGTCATCGCCTTAAAGATCCCCGCGGGCGGCGACGGGCACTAGCCGCTGTGGGTGCGTTGATAGCACCGCTGGTGATCGACGGTGCCGGTAAACAGAATGTCGCCGGTGAGCCCCCAGCGTTTTGGGTTGGCGACGTCGGTGCCGTTGGCATCCGCCTCCTCGCCCGCGCGCACCAGGTGCTCATACTGCCCAATGTCCATGCGTCGGCGCTGATCCAGTTCGGGCTGTGGGTCCAGTGCTCCGGCCCAGTCGGCCGCGCCTGCCACCACATCGGCAAAGCACAGCGCAGCACCGCAGCCGCTGCCGTAGGAGAACAGGCTGATGGTGCGTGCCTGCTCGCCGTCCGGGCTCAGCTGGCGAAGATAGTCCATCACAGCCAGGAACAAAGAGCCGGTGTAAATGTTGCCGACCACCGAGTTCAAGCCCAGCCACGGGGCCACCTGTACCTGATAGGAATCGGCAATCTTCATGTGGTGTTCGGCATCGTCAGCGCCCAGCTTCCGGCCCAGCTCTGCCTCCCAGTGGCGCGTGTGCGCCTTGGCCGCCATACGCGTAAACGGCACATGGTAAAAGCAGGCGTCCAGTGCAGGCAGGCGGTGGTTGGCAGCGATTCCGGTTTTGCCGTGGGCGTCATCCCAGCAGGCCGCCAGTGCATCCAGATAACATTCGATGGAGTAGTGGCCGTCGGCAAAGGCGTGTTTGGAGTAAAGCGGTCGCCAGAAGTCCATCACCTGACGGGTGTAGTCGCCAAACACTTCCGAGTCTAGCGCCAGCAGACGTGGCGCCTTGGCGATCACCATTGCCACAGCGCCGGCGCCTTGAGTGGGCTCGCCCGGCGTGCCCAGACCGTAGCGGGCAATATCCGAGGCGATGATCAGCGCTTTTTTGCCGCGGGCACGACCGGCGTTAATCCAGTCCATCGCCGAGGTCAGCCCGGCCATGGCGCCGTAGCAGGCATGTTTGGTTTCGAAGGTACGACAGTTGTTGGCCAGGCCTAGTAACTCGTGCACGTAGACGGCGGCAGGCTTGCTGTGGTCGACGCCCGTCTCGGTACCGACAATGAGCGTGCCGATGTCCGCGGGATCGATATTGAACTGCGCCAGCGCTTTGGCTCCGGCACTGGCGGCCATGGTGACGGTGTCCTCACACGGGCTGGCCACTGCCATCTGGCGCTGGCCCAGCCCTTTGACGTACTTGGCCGGATCCACGCCGCGCGCCAGCGCGAGATCGGCCATTTCCACAAAGCACTCGGGCCCGTGGAAGGCCATCGCGTCGATGCCGACCGAGTTCGTCTTATCCACTGGCGAGCTTAAGAGCTCAGTCCTCGAGCAGGAAGCTGCGCAGTTGCTCCGAGCGCGAGGGGTGGCGCAGTTTACGCAGGGCTTTGGCTTCGATCTGACGAATACGCTCGCGGGTGACGTCGAACTGCTTGCCGACCTCCTCCAGCGTGTGGTCTGTATTCATATCGATGCCGAAGCGCATGCGCAGCACCTTGGCCTCGCGCGGAGTCAGCCCGGCGAGTACATCGTGGGTGGTCTCGCGCAGGCCTTCCACCGTGGCGGAATCGACCGGCGAGGAAACCCCCTGGTCCTCGATGAAATCACCAAGATGCGAGTCTTCATCGTCACCAATCGGCGTCTCCATCGAGATGGGCTCTTTGGCGATCTTAAGCACTTTGCGTACTTTGTCTTCCGGCATCTCCATGCGGATCGCCAGCTCGTCCGGCGTAGGCTCGCGCCCCATCTCCTGCAACATCTGGCGGCTGATCCGATTGAGCTTATTAATCGTCTCAATCATGTGCACCGGAATACGAATGGTGCGTGCCTGGTCAGCAATCGAGCGGGTGATGGCCTGGCGAATCCACCAGGTGGCGTAGGTGGAGAACTTGTAGCCGCGGCGGTATTCAAACTTATCCACCGCTTTCATCAGGCCAATGTTGCCTTCCTGGATCAGATCCAGGAACTGAAGGCCGCGATTGGTGTATTTCTTGGCGATTGAAATCACCAGGCGCAGGTTGGCCTCCACCATCTCTTTCTTGGCCCGGCGGGCTTTCGCCTCGCCAATGGACATCTGGCGATTGATTTCCTTGATCTCACTGATCGACAAGTGCGAGATACGCTCGATCTCGATCAGTTTGCGCTGCGCGCGACAGATGTCGTCTTTAAGCTTAGAAAGCTGCGAGGAGTGTTTGCGTTTGGCGCGGATATGCTTGTTAATCCACTCCAGGTTGGTTTCATTCTCCGGAAAGCTAGAGATGAACTCTTTGCGCGGCATGCCGGCCTGGCGGATACAGAACTGCATCACCTGGCGCTCCAGCGCGCGAATCTTGCCAATGTGCCCGCGCAGGTTTTCCACCAACAACTCGAACATCTTGGGCGCCAGCTTCAGCTCCATGAACTCGTTGGAGAGCTGCTTGCGCACGGCCATGGTCTTGTCGTCCTGGCTGCCATATTTGTCGATATGCGCGAGGACGCGTTTGTGGCCCGCGGTGATCGAATCAAAACGCTGACGCACTTCTTCCGGATCCGGCCCGGTATCGACCGGCTCGTCGTCGTCGTCGTCATCGTCATCGTTGTTGCGCGCGTTGGGCTGCGCAATCTCATCGGGCATGTTGGGATCGATAAAGCCGGTGATGATGTCCTGCAGACGACCTTCGCCCCGGGTGACCGGCTCGTAGATATCCAACACAACTTTAAAGGTGCCGGGGAATACCGATACCGCGCTGCGGACCTGGTTAAGGCCGTCTTCGATGCGCTTGGCAATGCGGATCTCACCTTCGCGTGTGAGCAGCTCCACCGTCCCCATCTCGCGCATGTACATGCGCACCGGATCGGTGGTTCGGCCAAACTCGGCATCAACATTGGCCAGCGCGGCCGCAGCCTCATCGGCGGCCTCATCGTCCGAGACGACAGTATCGGTTAGCAGCAGCGACTCGGCGTCAGGTGCCTTCTCGAAAACTGTGATGCCCATGTCATTGATCATGTTTACGATGTCTTCGATCTGTTCAGGATCGACGATGTCGTTAGGCAGATGATCGTTGACCTCGGCATAGGTCAGATAACCCTGCTCTTTGCCTCGGGCAATAAGCAGTTTTAACTGGGACTGCCGGTCAGTCGGTGTGAACGCGGGTTTTTCGCTCAAGGTGTAGTCCGCCC
>CBDUQI010000174.1:0-12447 GCA_965369325.1 uncultured Gammaproteobacteria bacterium | reverse complement strand
CACCCGAGGTGTGCACTGAGCGGTTGCCATCCCCGCCGTGCAGCACCTGATGCCCAATATGGCTGGCCAGATCGTATTTCAGCCGTCCCGGGGCCTTCTCCAGGTGGCGATTAAGATAAATCTGCCCAGGTGCCTCGAAGAATGAACGCACGATCGTGCGGCGTTGATCAAAATCGGCGTCGCCAGTCGCAAACGGGTCGCGCTCGAACCAGCGCACCTTCAGGCCCACGCGGGCCGCGATGGCGAGCAAGTCCGGGACGCTTAGCGGAAACTCCCGTGCAGCAATCTCCTCGGCCGCGCGCTCAAGATCTGGAAAGCCGTTTTGACGTTTCTCCTGGTACGTACGGATCAGCAACTGGGCGAATTGGCGCCCTGTGGTGCCGGTTTGGCCCAACAGCTCGGGAATGGCTTTACCCAGCTGCTCTCTTGTGAACAGCACGTTGGGCTCAAGCTCGATGCTTTGCACGGCGGCGGGCTCGCCCTCCTCTGGATCGCCAGTCAAATCGCCGCTGTCATCGTCCAGAAACCATGCAGGCTCCCGTTGGAGCACGTCGGCCAATAGGGCTACCAGCCCTTCGGATGGCACACGCTTACCGGTCTCAATCATGCTCAGGTACGAGACCGAGGGTGCTACATCCTTGTCTACCGCCATGCAGCGGACAGACAAATCCTCCAAAGTCATACCATTACGCTTGCGAAGCGTACGGACCTTAGACCCCAGAAAGTGAGCTCGACGAATCAACGTAGGCATAGGTAGCAGCCTACTTGTGTAAAATTTCACAATCAATAGATGTAAAATTTACATTGTTAATTTCTTTCTGTGAAGTTCCCGCTGTTCATTTCGTATCATCTTCCTTGATCACACAGTTCTCACGCCCGGACTACCCGGCTCATCTGCCCAGCTATTACTGACAGGAATATCGATGGACACCACACAACAGATTAAAGCACTGGAGCAGGAGTGGGAGAGCAACCCCCGCTGGCAAGGAGTCACACGGGAGTATGCAGCAGCCGATGTGGTGAAGTTGCGAGGCACTGTCATGATCGAGCATACGCTGGCTCGGCTGGGGGCAGAGAAGTTCTGGCGTCAGGTCAACAGCGATGCGGCCCCGATCTGCGGTCTGGGCGCCCTCACTGGCAATCAGGCGGTGCAGGAAGTGCAGGCGGGCATGAAGGCGATCTACTGCTCAGGCTGGCAGGTGGCTGGCGATGGTAACTCCTCCGGCGAAATGTATCCTGACCAGTCGCTGTACCCAGTGGACTCGGTGCCAAAAATGGTCACCCGAATTAACAATGCGCTGATGCGCACCGACCAGATTCATGCCCTGGGCGGCAGCGATGACATCGACTGGATGGTGCCGATCATTGCGGACGCAGAAGCTGGCTTTGGCGGCAACCTGAATGCGTTCGAGCTGATGAAAGCGATGATTGCCGCTGGCGCCTCCGGCGTGCATTTTGAGGATCAGCTGTCCTCTGCCAAAAAGTGCGGGCATATGGGCGGCAAGGTGCTTGTGCCCACGCAGGAAGCGATCAACAAACTGGTCGCGGCACGACTCGCCGCGGATGTGCTGGGCGTACCGACATTGGTTATCGCGCGCACCGATGCGGATGCGGCGAATCTGATCACCTCAGACACCGACGAGCGCGACCGCGAGTTCCTCACCGGCGGACGCACTGCCGAAGGCTTCTATGAGGTACAAGCCGGGCTCGATCAGGCCATCAGCCGCGGCCTGTCTTATGCGCCGTACGCGGATCTGATTTGGTGCGAAACCTCACGCCCCGACCTTGAGCAGGCGCGGCGCTTCGCCGATGCCATTCACGCGAAGTACCCCGGTCAGTTGCTGGCATACAATTGCTCGCCCTCCTTTAACTGGAAAGCGAACTTGGACGACAACACCATGAAGCACTTCCGCGAGGAACTGGGCGCGATGGGTTACAAGTTCCAGTTCATCACGCTGGCCGGTTGGCACAATCTGAATTTGGGGATGTTCGAGCTGAGCCGCGCTTATGTGCAGGACGGCATGTACGCGTACTCGCAAATGCAGCAGCGTGAGTTCGACAATGAAAAGAACGGCTTCCGCGCCACCAAACATCAGGCGTTTGTTGGCACGGGCTATTTCGACGCAGTCCAGAACGTAATTACTGCCGGGCAGGCCTCTACCACGGCGCTCTCGGGCAGCACCGAAGAGGAGCAGTTTGCCAGCGCGGGCTAATTGCCCATCATCGCCGCTCACCCGCGGCATGCCCGATGATAATGTGCGCAGTCGGCCCGTGCACTTGTCAGTTAATACTCGGGCGTGCCGTTCTGATTTCTGTGTTAGGGGTTACGCATCGTGACAGCTAAGCCACCGCCGCCGATGGTGCCACATGGTGGATTGCGGGTCGCGCCGCAATTACACCGCTTGGTTGAACAGCAGATGACGCCGGGCATTGATCTGACACCTGAGCAAGTGTGGGCCGGGTTCGAGGCGATTGTCCGAGACCTCGGGCCACGGTGTGCGCAGTTGCTGAAGCACCGGGAATATTTGCAGAACCAGATAAACGAATGGCATCTAGCCCGTCGCGACGGGCCGCATAATCATCAGGCGTACGTCGAGTTTCTCAGCCACATCGGTTACCTGGCGCCGCCTGTCGATGAAATCTCCATCAGCACGGCAAACGTCGATGCGGAAATTGCGACGATAGCGGGCCCGCAACTGGTTGTGCCAGTGTTGAATGCGCGGTTCGCCCTGAACGCCGCCAACGCCCGCTGGGGCAGCTTGTACGACGCGCTCTACGGCACCGACATGATTAGCGACGAAAACGGCGCGGAGGCCGGCGCACAATACAACCCGGTGCGTGGCGCCAAGGTCGTTGCCTTTGCGCGCGAATTTCTCGACGCTTGTTTTCCACTAAGCAACGCAAGCCACACGCAAGTGACGCTGTACCAAATGGACGGCACGCGGCTAACCGCGGAGCTTGCAGATGAAAGCGTGACCGGACTCGAGCAGGAGAGCCAACTGGCCGGCTTCGCGGGTGATGTGGATGCACCGCACGCGGTCCTGTTGCGTCATCATGGGCTACACGTTGAGATACAAATCGACCGTAAGCACATGATCGGCAAAGACGACCGGGCCGGGGTAAAGGATCTGCTGGTCGAGGCCGCGGTGACGAGCATTCAGGATTGTGAAGATTCGGTCGCGGCGGTGGACGCCGAAGACAAGACGAACGTCTACCGCAACTGGCTGGGCCTGATGAAGGGCGATCTGGAAGAAACGTTCGAAAAGAACGGCCGCCTACTCACGCGCAAGCTGAAGGCGGACCGGGAGTACACAGCCCCCGATGGGAGTGCACTTACGCTCCGCGGCCGCAGTTTGTTACTGACTCGCAACGTTGGCCACCTGATGATGAGTGACGCCGTGCTGTTCGACCATCCGGACGGGCCGCAACCGGTCCCGGAAGGGTTCCTTGACGCGATGATGACCGCGCTTGCCGCGGTACATGATATCCGCGGCGCAAAGCCCGGACAGAATTCGCCCGCCGGCAGCGTGTACATTGTAAAACCGAAAATGCACGGCCCGGAAGAAGTTGAGCTTGCCTGTGACCTCTTTGCCCGCGTGGAAGAAGTTCTTCGCCTGCCCACGAATACGCTCAAAGTGGGCATCATGGACGAAGAGCGACGCACCACGGTAAATCTGCCCCAATGCATTGCCGCGGCGCGCGAGCGCATCATCTTTATCAACACCGGATTTTTGGATCGCACGGGTGATGAGATCCACACCAGCATGCAGGCGGGGCCGGTGGTGGCGAAGGCGAAGATGAAAGAGCAGCCCTGGATCGGCGCGTATGAGGATTGGAATGTGGACCGGGGCCTGGCAGCCGGGTTCATCGGCAAGGCTCAGATCGGCAAAGGCATGTGGCCTAAGCCGGATGAGATGGCACAAATGTACCGGGATAAGCTGGAGCACCCGCTGGCCGGGGCCAATTGTGCCTGGGTGCCCTCTCCAACCGGCGCGACGCTGCATGCGCTGCATTATCACAAGGTTAACGTCGCCAAACGACAGCAGGCACTGGCGCAGCGTAAACCAGCCAGCCTGGATGACATCCTGACATTGCCGATCATGGCGGATGCCTCATCGCTAAGTAAGCAGGCGATTCAGGACGAGTTGGACAACAACGCCCAGGGCATTCTCGGCTACGTCGTACGCTGGATCGATCAAGGCCTCGGTTGCTCGAAGGTGCCGGACATCCACGACGTCGGGCTGATGGAGGATCGCGCGACGTGCCGGATTTCCAGCCAGCACATGGCCAACTGGTTACACCACGGCATTTGCACCGAAGCCCAGGTGATGGAAACTATGCGGCGGATGGCCGCCGTGGTTGACCGACAGAATGCAGGCGATGCCGGCTACACCCCGATGACCACCGCGCTAGACGCCAGTCTGGCCTTCAAAGCGGCATGCGAGCTCGTACTAAAGGGCCGCGAACAGCCGAGCGGCTACACCGAGCCGCTCCTGCATGGCTACCGACGTCAGCAGAAGGCTGCCGGGTAACCGCGTATTCGCTTGCAAAATCAGTAAACGTTGCAACTGCTCATGCGGACCTCACCACTAGTGCAATAATCGTTGCCGTCGTCCCCGCGAATGCTGTCATCGCCTGCACCACCATCCAGGCGATCGCCACCGCTACCGCCGTTCAGATCGTCGTTACCTGCATCACCGAAAATCAGGTCTCGGCCCGCATCGCCGTACACCACGTCACTGCCGTCACCGGCGCAAATAATGTCGCCGCCGCCGCCGCCGTTGATGGTGTCGTTCCCGCCCAGCCCGACTATAATGTCGCGCCCTGGCGTGCCAGTAATCTGATCATTGCCGCCGGTACCGACAATAGTCGGCACCTTGCCGAAGCACAACGGCACCACCACCTGGTAATTGCACTGCACACTGGTTTCGTTCGTGGCAATATCGCGCCCGGTCACTGCGGCACTGAACACGCCAGCGCTGGAGGTATCTACCGCCGTACTGGCCGACGCCGAGATGACGCCTGAGGTGGCGTCAGACACGGTCGCGAAAATGGTACCGCTGTCACCTAATTGGAACACCGCAGGCGGCCCATCGCAGGTAACCTCCGGACCTGTCGTATCGCGTTGTACCTCAACCGTTGCCTCGCCGGTGCCACCCGGCGAGGTTGCCTGGCAGGTGAACGACACCGCAGCGGTGTCGGTAGCGAGCGTGATGGGGTCGCAGCCAATCTCAGCGGTGAGTGCCGAATCGGGTTCCTCGATAGCCCAATGAATGTCAACGTCGGAAAGATACCAACCACTGGCGCTGAGCACCCCCTGAACATCCCCGGTGACTTGCGGCGCTGAGTAGTCCGGACCGATTACGCGCCATAACCACACACCGGCATCGTTGTCGCGCAAGTCGACGTCGCCCGACGCGGAGACCCCGATACTGCCGGCATAGGGCCACCACCCGAAACTCCCGCTGCCGCGTACCGGAACGCCAAGTTCGTCCAGGGTTGCGGTGATTCCACGGGTCCATTCACTGTAGAAGTTGTAGCCGGAAACGAAACCGGTATCGCGCATCACACCAAGGAACGCGATGCCCGAAAAGAAGTAATCTTCGCCCGACAACAATGGAGGATCAGCAGACAGCAGTAGCGGCTCGTACGCACTCATAAATTGCACCACCTGATCCGACGTCGCCCATACCCAATGGGTGAGATCCACGCCACCAATGCTCCCGGCACATGCGGTAGCACCATCTGTGGGACAGATCTCGGCGACTTGGCTCCAGTAAAGCCCCTTGGTCTCCTCCAATTGTCGCCATTCGTTACCGAGTCCATCCTCCACGGCGGCACCGGCTATCCCGCACGCCAATCCTTGCCAAATCGCAAACGCCAACGTGCAAGCCAGGAACCGTCCTGGCAGGCGTCGCGGACCTTGGGTAACTGTAGTACTGCTCATGGGAATCTCTCCAGACTGCCGCTTGTGGCGTGACTATTGTTTCGGCCACGAAAAATTATTTTTGCGTTGCATTGGAGTTGGACGCGCGAGGTCTAGACAATGGAACAGCGTTGCTCGTTCCCGCGCTGAGTTTCAGGGCGAACCGAGACGGCGAAGCCAAGCTCTTTGCAGCTCAAGCGGCCCATACCGTCGTGCTTCGCGCACTATCTGGCAACGCCGTTCTCGGCGAGCTTTTCTTGACATAAACGACGGGTTCAGGTACTACGGATACACAACTCTACGCAACCCGGAGTCTCAATGAAGACCAAAATATCACTTCTGGGCGCGCTGCTAATCCTGGCCCTCTTTTCTTCCGGCGCACATGCTGTAGCACTTATCTTGGCCCCGAACGCCCAGAACGTCGGCGTCGGCTCGCAAGTCAGCGTGGATGTGCGCGCGATTAACCTTGCGGGCGACTTCGTTGGCGCGTACGACTTTAATGTGAGCTGGGACCCTACCCTGCTCGACTTTATCAATATCGAGTTCAGCCCCTATCTGGATGGGCCATCGATGTCGACTCAGTCATTCGATGAGTTTACGCCGGGTACACTAAGCGTATCGGAGTTTTCAAGCGGATCGTTGAGCATGCAGGACGGCACACCGTTTACGTTGTTCACCCTGACGTTCGATGCGTTAGCCGTCGGGACATCCGACTTTCACTTTACCGCCGGCGGCTCCCCAGGCTTTGATTTTCTCGCCGATGCATTCGGTGAGACGTTGGATGTAGAAATCCGTGAGGGCAAGATCCGGATTGATCCCGTACCAGTGCCCGCTGCCGTCTGGTTCTTGTTATCCGGTCTCGCCGCTATCGGCATGCGGGCGAGGCGCGCGAGAACCCACTAACCCGCGCGCCACGATCAGCTACTCCTCTTGCGGAGGGGTCCACCCCTTGCCTTTGGCGATCGTCGCTGCAACCGCCGCTTCGGACTCGGCCACCATGTCTTCGATGCCTTTGCTGGCACCTATGATGCCGCCCCAAGCCCACAACTTGGAGATAGGTGCGGTCATCACCTCGGCGCCCGTATACCCATCGCTCAACAACAACGCGCCTTGCAGCGATGCGCGGCCCAACCCAATCAAAATGGCACGGGCGACGCGGCTGCCCTTCTTGTGCTTATCTATCTGGCCAGCCACCACCAGCTCGCCCTGCGACCCAGCGGCCACCTCTGCGCGGTTCACTTCGTCAAACAACTGACCAAAATCTGTGCGCAAGCGCGCCGCCACGTTGTCAGCAAAGCTATAACCAATGGAGGTGTCTGTATCCTCATCCACGCTGAACGGCAAGACGGTGACGGTACTGAACTTGGTAAGGTCAGCCCATGCATCTTCTTCCACTTTCAGCGGCTCTGCCTTCATAGAACTAGTGCTGGCACACCCGGAGCCCATACTCACCGCGGTCAGCATCAGTACGGTGCCTAGCAGGCGGATGGTCAGTCGCGATTCGGAATAACTCATCTTTTGGTGTTCTCCCAGTCAGAGAGGCCACCCCACTCGGCAGCTGTTGCAATTTCGAACGGTCCGCCGACAACTACGCCTTGTGTCGGCAGAGGCCGCTCATCCTGCCACGCGACGATCACAAACGCCCTCCCGCCACCAGAACGCTCGTTGGCGAAGTACCCATCATGGTTGGATTATGTAACGACAGCGCCCGGCTTGAGTGACAACTCGATCTCTGCCAGTCGTCATTTAGGCGTGGAAAACGCCTATTCGCGGCCCAGCAACTGAATTTTTCGCTCGACGCCCCAACGATACCCCGAAATCCCGCCGTCGCGCCTGACCACCCGGTGGCAGGGGATGGCGACCGCGAGCCGGTTCGCGCTACAAGCCTGAGCCACCGCGCGCGTTGCGCTGGGCTTGCCGATCGCAGCAGCGATCTGCGAATAACTGGCGGTCGTCCCCGCCTTAACGTTGCCCAATGCCTGCCATACCTGTTTTTGAAATGCCGTACCGCGAATATCCAGGGGCACATCGTGCGCAGCAGTCGGGTCTTCAACCAACCCCACCACATTGGCAACCAGGTGTTCAAACGCCGGGTCTCCACCCACCAGATCAGCGTCAGAAAAATCACGCTGGAGTTCGTCCGTCAATTGCGCCGGGTCGTCGCCTAGGGCAATTGCACACACGCCTTTATCGGATGCCGCCACCAGAATTGCCCCTAATGAACAATCCCCCAGGGCAAACCGGATCCGTTCCCCCTTACCGCCCGCACGTCGCTGAGCGGGTCGCATTCCAACGGTGTCGGCGGCTTCGGCGTAGAACCGCCCGGCGGAAGCGAACCCGGATGCGTAAATGGCGTCGGTGACGGTGCTCGCCCCTGGCAGCTGTTGACGCAACCGTTGCTCCCGACAGGCCTTCTCATATTGCTTTGGCGTAAGCCCCACAATCGACTTGAATACACGCTGGAAATGATGCGGGCTAAGCCCCGCCTGCTGGGCCAGATCGGCCAGCGAAAGCCGGTCATCAGACGACTCGATCAGCCGGCAGGCCTGTAACACACAGGCCTGATGCGGGTGTGCGTTCGGCGCCTGTTCGGGACGGCATCGTTTGCAGGCACGATAGCCGGCCTCACGTGCGGCTTTTGCCGTGCTGTAGAAGGTCACGTTCTCACGTTTGGGCTGGCGCGCAGCACAGGACGGACGGCAATAGATGCCCGTCGTAATCACCGCGTACAAGAACACGCCATCTGCTAAGGCATCGCGCTCACACACGGCCCGCCAACGGGCGCCATCCTGTTCAAAACGTGAGTTCTGCTGCCGGCTCATGCTCATCAGTATAGTCATAGCGCACCTACAATTCGTTGGCGGAGTGTGGATCGATTGAGTACGGGTACATTTTGTCCAGGAAGCCAACCTGTCCCTGCACCCGGTTAATCCACTGCCGCAGATGTTCAAACCGCGTCAGCGACAACCAGGCGTCCTCACACAGGTGTACATACGCAAACAGTGACATATCGGCGATGGTGTACGCGGCACCGGCGATAAACGGCTGGCCGCTGAGCTCGCGCTCAAGGATATTCATCGTCTTAAGCGAGAGCTGACGCTTGGATTCCAGCAGCGCGGGCGCGCGCTGCTGGTCTTTGCCGGTCAGCACCCAATGACGCAGCGTGGCGATACCGGCCTGCACATAATCGCCCTCAAAACACAGCCACTGAGTTATGCGAGCTTGTTCGTAGGGGTCTTCGGGCAAGTACACAGAACCTCTGGCCAGGTACAACAAGATTGCGTTGGACTCCGCCAGCAGCCGGCCGTCCGGCAGCGCAATCGCCGGCACTGCGCCGGTCGGGTTCACCGCCAGATATTCGGGCTTCTGCCCGTGCCCCTCAAATATGCTCACCTCCTGGGTCTTGTACGCCCGGTCGAGATGGCTGAGCAGCAACCTAATTTTGTAAGCGTTCTGCGATGGCAGATAGTCGTACAGCGTTAACACATCAAACTCCCGTTACCAGGAGCAGAATGTTAGCCGCAGGCGTGAGAACGGACGTTCCGTTTCTTGTGATCGTATTCGAAGTAGGCTGGGAGTTGAGAAGGTGAGCGGTCGGTGCCAATCTATCCCCCAGCGCGACCACCTACACTGCCGGCACCATGCTCAGAGGCCACGTTGCTTGGTTGTGCGGCGGCGGGCAGCATCTGCGCGCCGCCGCCCAACGCCCGGTACAGATCGACCAAACGCATCGCGGCGCGCGTGCGGCTGCGAATACGCGCATCCTGCACCTCGGCCAACCGTGACTGTGCATCCAGCACCGACAGAAAATCCCCAAGCCCGGAATCGTAGAGCCTGGCCGCGATGCCAGCGGCCTCGTTGCTGGCCCGCTCCGCCGTGCTAAGACTGATAAGCGTCGCCTGCTCGCGGTCGTAAAGCGTCATCGCGGTATGGGCCTCCTGCAGTGAGGTAAACACCGCCTTGCGGTACTGTGCCAGCGCCTGATCGGCCCTTGCTTCTGCAGCCTCGATACCGGCCTTGACCTGCCCACCCTGAAACAGCGGCAGCGTAAACTCGGGGTTAAGCAACCACTGGATGCTGTCACTTTCGAATAGGCGCGAGAATTCGCCCGCGTTATAGCCACCCGCAGCCAACAGGTTCAACCGTGGCCAGCGTTGCGCTTTGGCAGCCCCGATCTGGGCAGTCGCGGCGGCCAGCAAACGTTCGGCGGCCATGACATCCGGCCGGCGCAACAGCAGTTGCGCGCGTTGGCCCAGCGCCACCCGGCCCGCAAGCGGTGTTTGCAGGAGTGTCCGCGCCTGCTCGCCCGGTGTCGGCGTACCCGCTGGGCCTGGCGCAGCGGGTAGCACATCCACCAGCGGGTCGTGTCCGGTGAGCACGTTCAACGCGAAGCGCGATGCACTCACCTGCCCTTGCAGTGCGGGTAGCTGCGCCTCGGTGCTCGCCAGCTGCGCCGTTGCTCGCAGCAGATCGATCTCCGGCACCAGCCCACTCGCCAGCTTGCGGGCGGTGACCTCACGCGTCTGCCGCTGCACATCCAGGTTGTCGGCAAGCACATCCAGCTGGCCCTGGGCGCCACGCCACTGCCAGTAGGTGGAGGCGACCTCGGCCGCGACCAGCAAACGTGTACCCAGATACTGCGCGGCGCTAGCCTCAAGCTGTGCCTGGGCTGCTTCACGTTCTCGCCGCAGGCGCCCAAACAGATCAAGCTCCCACGCCACTTGCAGACCGCTGGAGAAGTCGTCATTCACTCGACCCAGCAGGCCAGCTGCGGCCAGCTCCGACAATGCCCCACCCCCCTGAAAACTTGGGGATGTACGTTCGCCTGCCAAGTTCGCAGCCACAGTGGGTAACAATGCGCCGCCGGCTGCACGCCGGGCGGCACGGGCCTCACGCACACGCGCAGCCGCCACCTCCAGATCAAAGTTATGCAGTAACGCTTGCTCCACCAACATGGTTAGATGCGGATCGTCAAAGCCCTCCCACCACGCAGCCGGTGGGTCCAGATCTGCATCGAACATGTCGGCCGGCGATTCCCATGCCGGTTGCAGCGCAAGTTCGGGCGCCCGGTAGTCCGGTCCGACCGCACAGCCGGCAAGCCAGACGCAGGCCAGCGCAAGGGCGGGGAGCCGACGCGCTACAGGTTCGCGCGATACACCGATGATGCGGATAGCAGCATTCAAATTCCCTTCCATCGCTCTACGCCTCCTGGCCCAGCGCGCCGCCGACGTCTGTGCGTTGTCTGGCGGTACGGCTGCTATAGATCCAGTGATACAGACTTGGGGTAAATACCAACGACAGCGTCACCGACAGCCCCACCCCACCGGCCATGACGATGGCCAACGGTGGCCAGAAGTCGCCACCGGTGACGACCAGTAACGGGACGAAGCCGGCGATTGTCGTCACCGTGGTGGCCAGAATATGACGCGTGCTGGCGATCGTCTGCTCGATAATCGCCGCCGCATCACCGGCGAGCGCGGCCCGATCCTGGCGGATCGCGGCCAGCACGACAATCGAGCCGTTAATGGCCACCCCTAACAGCCCGATGCTGCCGAGCATCGGGTTAAAGCCCATCGGGAAACCGGATAGCGCTAGTGACAACAAGCCCAAGCCGACCGAAAAAACCGCCACGGCGCCGATGATGCCCGCGGTGGTTGCGCTGCGAAACGACAACACAATAGTGGTGAGCATTAGTACAATCAGTACCGGCAGATAAATGGCGAGCGCACCCAAGGCATCACTCTGATTTTCTTCTTCGCCGCTCACGTCCATGCGGTAGCCTGGGGGCAACACGAACCCGGCCTCATCCAGGCGCACCAGGATTTCACGCGATACTTCGATGGGCAGGTATTGCGGTTTGATGTAACCGGAAATCTCGTTCACGCGCACCCGATTAAATCGCGTAATACTCGAAAGCTCCGGCTGGATAGTGAACTGCCCGAGTGCACTGGACGGGGTCCACCGCCCCTGTTCGGGCCCAAGCGAGGAGACCAGTTGAAAGTTCTCCACCGCACTCATGTCGCCGCGTTGTGCGTTGGACAAACGCAAACGCACGGGCAACTCCTGAATATCCTCCAGCACAGAGCCGCCAGCCTGCCCTTCGAGCGAGCCTTGCAGCTGCTGGGCAATTTGCGTGAGCGACAGCCCGGCCAGTCGTGCCTCCATCTCATCCGCCTCAAATGACAGCTTTGCCTGGCCTCCGCTGACGCTGGCCCGTGTGTGGGTAACCGCCGGCATCTGCGTCATCACCCGACGTACCTCCTCGCCCAGCGATTGCAGCACGCGCATGTCCGGACCCACTAGGCGGTAACCAATGGGTGACTCTGACGGCGGACCCTGCCAAAACGGGTTCACGATAATTTGCGCTTGCGGAAACTGTGGATCCAGCAACGCAGGTAAATCGGCGACCATTTGCTTCGCCCGGCGTACGCTGTCGACCAGCACCGATGCCTGCGCGTAATTTCCCGCATTCTCGGTGTCCATAATGTGGTTGTAGTACACCGATGGAAAACTTGAACCCA
>CBDUQI010000173.1:0-12503 GCA_965369325.1 uncultured Gammaproteobacteria bacterium | reverse complement strand
CCCTACAGAGCGCTGCGCCCGTTTTGTGTCCGTTACCCGGCACCGCCGTGCTGTGCGTGCGCGGAAACGATGCGATGCCATTCCTGCAAGGGCAGTTCAGTAATGATCTACGCACGATAAGTGAGGCCGATGGCGCCGCCGGGGCCATCGGCGCGGCCAGTACGCCCAAGGGGCGCGTTCTGGCCATCGTGACGATGCTGCCGGCGCCCGACGGGTTCGATCTGCTGATGCCCAGCGCCCTGCTGGCGCCCATGATCCAGCGTTTGTCGATGTTCATTCTGCGCGCCAAGGTCACGCTCACGCGGGCGCCCGAGCAGTGGCAGGTGTTCGGGCTGATCGGTGCCGGCGAGCACCCAGCGCTGCCGTCGGCGCCGTGGGAGCACGCAAGCCAGGGCGTGACACGCTGTCTGCACTTGCCGGGCGGACTCAGCCGCCATCTGCTGCTCAGTGAAGACGGCAACCGTCCGGATCTGGGTGGGCTTGCGGTCAACACCGGCACCCAGCGTAACGAATGGGAAGCCGCGCAGGTTGAAAACGCGATGCCCACCATCGTACCGGACACCCAAGAGCTGTTCGTGGCACAGATGCTCAACCTGGACCTGCTTGAGGCCGTGAGCTTTACCAAAGGGTGCTACACGGGGCAGGAAATTATCGCCCGCACGCAGCATCGCGGGCGCATCAAGCGGCGCATGCTGCGCTTTGAGACGGGTGCTCAGGCGGAGCACGTTGCGCCGGGCACCGCCGTGCTTAGCGAAAGTGCAAAGGTGGGTCAAGTGGTACGCAGCACTACGCCGGACCGCGCGAACGATGGCACCGCTCAGCTACTGGCAGTGGTGCGGCTGGACGTAATCGAACAACCGTTGCGCCTTGAGGTGGATGGGCAGCCAATACTGCGCCCACTCCCAATGCCGTATTGCGTGCCGGAAATCGTCCTGTCCGAATAGCGCCGGCGCAGCGATCCGGTAACAACGTTACCCCTGGAGCAAGCCGATGCGGCTTACTGCAGCGGCGTCACCACATTCATGTCCACCACGTCCTGGTGACTGAAATCCGGATACTCACCCGAGCGTGACAGGATGCGATGGCGTCCGATCTCGGTCAGAAAGGTAATCGGCACGCTCACAGTGCTGTCGAAACCAAACCCTTCGCGCAGCGTGACCCTAGATGGTGGCCGCAACGCCTTCACCGCGCCCGACGGCGTAATCTGTATCATCCAAAAATCCCGCGTCTGCGAGGCATCCGCGAAGTTCTCGTAACGCAGGGTGAAGCGAGCAATGTCGCCGCGCGACACATCACCGCTGGATGAGGTAAACGCGCCGGTCACCTCCGGCTCCTGCACCTGTAGCGACTGCCCGGAGGAGCGACGGATCAGCGTATGGCTGATACCGCTGGGGAACGTCGCCCGCACGTCCACCAAGTTATCCGGACCAAGACCGAAATGGGCGGTGAGCGTATTGCGCGAAGCATAGGTTGACCCGCCATCGATTTCGCGCATCTGCGTGGCATTATCGCCGAACACCTGCACCCGCGTACCAATGCCGTCACGGTTGCTGATGCTGCCACGCACCTTCACCTTCAGCCAGTTGCCCTCCTCAGCGGAGCCGCTGAGATCATTTCGGTACAGCGCATTGAACCCTTCGAAGTTACTCAGGAAGATGTCGATATCACCATCGTCGTCCATATCGCTGAAAGCCACGCCACGCCAGTGATCCAGCCCGGTCAGGCCCGTCTCCTGATGCACCTCGATAAAAGAATCAGGATAGTCGTTGATAAAAAGGTAGTTGGGGCTTAAGTGTGCGTAGCCTGCACCGCCAAAGGTCACCGGGAACTTCTCCACCGGCACACCGCCGTTAACCACAAACAGGTCTTCCAGACCGTCATGGTTAAAGTCGAAAAAGCCCGTACCCCAGCCGACCAGGCCTCGCCCGCCATACACATCCTGGTCGTCTGCACGAACACCATAAAGCGAAGCGCGATTAAAGAAGGTGTAGTCAGCCTCGGACACGGCGAGCTCGTTCGGTCCCACATCGGTGGAGTAATAATCGAAGTGCCCATCCAGATTAACGTCACCCTTGGCCAGGCCCATGCCTGCCTGCACAAAGGCGAAACCTATCTGGAAGCCAATCTCGGTAAACAACCAACCGTCCGATTCCGGGTCTGGGCCGTCGTTGCGAAACATCAGATTTGGCACGTCGTTGGAAAAGCCGAAGTCGTTGATCACGATCAAATCGACGTCGCCATCGTTGTCGTAGTCGCTGAAGCCACCGGCCAGGCCGCAGCCAGGCTTGCCGTAGCCGGCCGAGTTGGCCACTCCCGTCTCATCGCCAACGTCGGTAAAGGTGCCGTCACCATTGTTGTGCCACAGCCGATCGATGCTGCAGGTAACGGGTAGAAAGCCATCCTCGGGCGTCGGTGGCGGCACGATGTGGTTGGTGACGAACAAATCCAGAAAACCGTCCTCATCGTAATCGCCCCAGGCCGCGCCACCGCCGCTGTAACCGCCGTCGTTATCCAGCCCGGCCGCCGCCGTCTCATCGACGAAACCCAGCATCAGCGTCTCTACCGCCATATTTCGGTACAGGCGGTTTTGACCTTTGTTCAGCACGATCAGATCCTGATCACCATCGTTGTCATAGTCGGCCGCGCCCACCGCGTGGCCAATGCCGGTGCAATCCGCGGCGCCAAGCGCGTCAACCGGTTCCAGAAAGGTGCCATCCCCTTTGTTCAGGTACAGGCGATTACAACCCGAAGCCGAGGTGGCGTAAACGTCATCGTAACCATCCCCGTCCACATCCACCCAGGCCGACCCAGCGCCAATCGGGACCTGCGGATCTCCATCCTGAGTAAATCTGGCACCAGCAGTATCGGTGACGTCGGTGAACTGCAATTGCGCATTCGCCGGGATACTGATCAAGCAACTGCCACTCAACAGGGCCATCAGCGTGCTGCAAATTGCCGTGTTCCAACTTCTTTTTTGTTTTGTCATAATCTCATCACTCTGGACCGTGTCTGACTTCCGTCTCGACTTGGCAGGCCATACACACTCAGTATAGCCACAGATCCGCGCATTCTTGCCCACTGCTGCGCACGCACCTTGAGCCGTGACAGATGGCCTGACCTGCTACCCAACGCGCTTGATCAGTAAAGGCAAAATGTCCAAATGGACTCGCGGGCCGCGTGAGGCCAGCGGGGTGTCCTTATTATTAGTGCCGAACGCGTGCGGCAGCGTTCAACAATTGGACTTGATCTTATCTTGAATGAGTCTAATACAAAACCCGCCGCGGGCGAATAGAAATATGTCCAAAGTATGTCGAAAATATGCAGGCGCGGTGAGTGAATTGCGCGTTGAGCCTGTGACAAAACCGGTGCTACACTTGAGCACACAGAACAATAAAATCACGTCGTATCAATACAATGATGCTTTCACCATGGCACGGCCAGCCACGCACTTCTGCGGGCACGGCAAGCTTAAGTTGAACGACAGCAAACTCCGGTGAGCAGACGCGGGATTTTAAATACCGCGTAGTACCTTGCAACAAGGAACGAAATAATGACGGTCAGGAACATGACTAAGACGAGAACTCAAACGCCGTACGAACGTAGTGAGGCGCCAACGGGGCGCGCAACACGGTGGCAGGCCTGCTCGCACGCACTGGGCGCGCTGCTGGTCGGCGCAGTGTCAGCCTCGGCCTGGGTAGGTGAGGCCGTTGCCGAATCGTTCACCACCTTCGAGAGCGGGCAAGTTCGCCCGCTAGCAATGTCGCCCAGCGGTGCACGCCTGTATGCGGTCAACACGCCCGACAATCGTCTTGAAGTATTTCAGATCGGGCCAACCCGACTGACGCCGCTGGGGTCGATCCCGGTAGGCATGGAGCCCGTCGCCGTCACGGTGCGCGACAACGGTGATATCTGGGTGGTGAATCATCTGTCAGACAACATCAGTGTGTTGAGCCCGCATGCCAGTGGACTGCCGCGGGTGATCCGCACCATTAACACGGGCGATGAACCGCGCGATATCGTCGCTGCCGGCCCGGATGGCAATCGGATGTTCGTCACCACGGCGCACCGCGGCCAGAACTCCCCGGTCAGTCTGGACCCGCAAGTCTCGCGGGCGCGCGCCGACGTCTGGGTGTTCGACGCGGACAACCTCGGCGAGGCCCCGCAGATTCTGGAGATCTTTGGTGACACTCCGCGCGCCCTTGCGGTCACCCCCGATGGTGCAACCGTCTACGCGGCTATCTTTAACTCAGGCAACAAAACCAGCGTGATCTCTAAGGAAACGGTGGCGACAGATCTGCCCCTTCCTGTGACCAACGTAGAGGGCAAAATCCGCCCGTTAGACGCCGGACTGATCGTACGTGAAGAAAACGGCGTATGGGTTGACACCATCGGTCGCGACTGGAGTGATTCGGTGCGGATCGACCTGCCGGACTGGGACGTGTTCGCCTTCAATGCCACCGGTGAGACGGTTACCCAGAATGCGCGGGCTCGCAGCGTTGGCACCACCATTTTCAACTTGGCCGTCAATCCGACCAACGGCAACCTGTATATCTCCAACCAGGACGCCCTGAACATTGTGCAGTTTGAGGGTCCGGGCGAGTTCTTCCCCACCACTACCGTACGCGGGCATTTTGTGGAGAGCCAGATTTCGGTGATTGACGATAACACCGTAAAAGTCCGGCACCTGAACAAACACATCGACTACGATAGCTTTCCCGGCACTCAGCAAGAAAACGACAACGCGCTGGCGACGCCGCTGGGCATGGTCATCAGCGGTGACGGACAAACTTTGTACGTGGCGGCTTTCGGTTCATCCAAGGT
The DNA here is from genome assembly GCA_965369325.1 of uncultured Gammaproteobacteria bacterium. GTDB lineage: Bacteria > Pseudomonadota > Gammaproteobacteria > Steroidobacterales > JBCBZW01 > CBDUQI01. The sequence continues at coordinate 7,682 of CBDUQI010000173.1, read as the reverse complement.
TGGCATCTTCAGCCCCGATGAAATCGACAACGACACGTTCACCCCTGATGCCGCCAATCACATCGAGGTCAGCGGCGGCGGCCCGACCGGGCTGGTGCTAGATGAGGTACGCAACAATCTGTACGTGCTAACCCGCTTCGACAACAGCATCTCGCTGATCAATCTGGACGGCACACCGCAGGAAGTCGATCACGTCGCCATGTACAACCCCGAGCCCGCCTCCGTGGTCGAAGGCCGTCCATTCCTGTACGACGCACGCTTTACCTCAAGCCGCGGTGATTCTTCATGTGGTGGCTGTCATATCTTCGGCGATCTCGACCATCTGGCATGGGATCTGGGCAACCCGGACGGCCTCGTGGCCGACAACCTAAACCCGATGCAGCTCGAAGTACCCGCGCAGGTGCCGAACGAGTTCCACCCAATGAAAGGCCCGATGACCACACAGAGCTTTCGTGGCATGACTGGCAGCGGTCCGATGCACTGGCGTGGCGATCGCACGGGCGGGGGCCAGCCGGGTGGCGACCCGCTGGATGAGGTAGCGGCATTCAAGGCATTTAACGTGGCCTTCGAAGGGCTGATCGGGCGCACCAGCCCGCTCACGGACGAGGAGATGACGGCGTTCACCGAGTTTGCCCTGCAGATCACCTATCCGCCCAACCCGATCCGCAATCTGGACAACTCGTTAACGCCCGCCCAGGCGCGCGGTCTGGACATCTTTAACAATATCCTGACCGACGGCGATAACAGCTGCAATGACTGTCATGTACTCGACCCGGCTGCTGGAAGGTTCGGCACGGCCGGGTTCAGCGTTATCCGCCGGAATCCGGGCGGCGACTTCCGCCAGCCATTCAAGATTCCGCAGCTACGTAACATGTACACCAAGATCGGTTTCTTCGGCACCTCGCGCTCCATCGGTGATGATATCTCTGAGGACACCGGCAATCAGGTTCGCGGGTTTGGTTACGCGCATGACGGCGTGAAAGACACCATGTTTACCTTCCTGCAGGACTTCCAGAACATGACCGAAGAGGATGTGGAAGACGTGGTCGAGATGGTGCTCGCGCTCGACAGCAATCTTGCACCCATCGTCGGCCAGCAGGTCACACTGGCGCCGGGTAACTTCTCGCTGGTTCGAGGCGCACTTATTCGCATGCTTCAGCGCAGCGCAATCAGCGATCCGGTGGAAGAATGCGACTTGGTCGCGCATGGCGTGGTCAGCGATGAGGCGCGCGGGTATTTCCGCCAGGCCAATGGGCGCTTCCAGTCAGATCGAGCCGCCGAAACGCCGCTGAGCATTGCGCAGGTGTTTTTCGCCAGCCAGGTGGCCGGCCAGCAGATCACGCTCACCTGTGTTCCGCCGGGCGCCGGTACCCGCGTGGCGCTGGACCGTGATGAGGATGGGTTCTTCGACCGCGATGAGATTGACGCGGGAACCGACCCGGCAGACCCTGCAAGCACGCCCGCGGGGTGATAGGCTTGTAGCTTACGCCGAGCAAGTACACTCCCCCTTTGATATTCAAAGGGGTTTCGACGGGCGATTTCTGGGGGACAGAGTCGCCCGTCATTTTATTCACATGTCAGGCGCCATTGGTGCGCCTGGCGCGATGTACCCGGTTGGCGCTAGTCGCTATCTGATTCTGATTTACCGCCGGCGCGCCCTTCCTCCGGGCGCATTTGCGGAAACAGAATGACATCGCGGATGGTCTGCACATCGGCAAAGAACATCACCAGCCGATCCACACCGACGCCCAGCCCGCCAGTCGGTGGCAAGCCATACTCCAGCGCCCGAATGTAATCGGCGTCGAAGAACATAGCCTCATCATCGCCCGCCTCTTTTGCGGCCACCTGATCGGCAAACCGCTCGGCCTGCTCTTGCGGGTCGTTCAACTCCGAAAAGCCGTTGGCAATCTCGCGCCCGCCGATAAACAATTCAAAGCGGTCCGCGATAAACGGATCGTTATCATTGCGCCGCGACAGCGGTGAAACCTCGGTGGGATAGGCGATTACGAAGGTCGGATCGAGCAGACGTGTTTCTACCGTCTCCTCAAAGATCTCCATCAGCAGCTTGCCGGCCCCGTAGGACGGCTTGATTTTTATCCCCATGCCTTCGGCAACCTCGCGCAGATACGCAAGCTCGCGCAGCCGCGTACGATCCAGCTGCGGGTTGTAGTCCGCCACCGCCTGCTCCACCGGCAACCGTGCAAACGGGCGGGACAGATCATAGCCATGCCCTTCGCGCTCAAACTGCAATGCCGGCAGCAACGCCTGAGCGGCGCTGCGAATCATCGTCTCGGTTAAGGCGATAATGTCATCGCACTCGGCGTAGGCCTGGTACAACTCCAGCATGGTGAATTCCGGATTGTGCCGAGTGGACAAACCTTCGTTGCGGAAATTGCGATTAATCTCGAACACCCGCTCGAAGCCACCCACGACCAGACGCTTGAGATACAACTCAGGCGCAATGCGCAGATACAGCTGCATGTCCAGCGCGTTGTGATGGGTTACAAACGGACGCGCAACCGCGCCGCCCGGAATGGGATGCATCATGGGGGTTTCGACTTCCATGAATTCCTGCGCACTCAGATGCTCACGCATATACTGCACAGCGGCGGCACGCAACTTGAACACTTCACGCGATTGCTCGTTGACGATAAGGTCTACATAGCGCTGCCGATAACGGGTTTCCTGATCGGACAGGCCGTGCCACTTCTCTGGCAATGGGCGTAGCGACTTGGTCAGCAGTTGCAGCTCATCAGCACCCACCGTCAGCTCATCCGTACGCGTGCGGAATAAAGTGCCAGTCACCGCAATAATGTCACCCACGTCCCAGGTTTTGAACGCCTTGTAGAGCCCCTCAGGCAGACGGTCGCGCTGAACGTATAACTGCATCCGGCCGCTGCCGTCCTGCAGGTGCACAAAGCTGGCCTTGCCCATCACCCGTTTGGACATCATGCGCCCGGCCATGCGCACGGTCACCGGCGCCTCTTGCAGTGCCTCCGCGCCAGTCTCGGCATACTGCTGGTGCACCGAGGCGGCCAGGCGATCGCGTTCAAAGCCGTTCGGGTAGGCGATGCCCTGTTCACGCAGTGCTGCCAGCTTGCGCTTGCGCTCGGCGATCAGAAAATTCTCGTCAGTTTTATCGTTCATGCGATTGGCTCACAGCCCCTGCTTGAGACTGGCTTCCAGGAACGGGTCCAGGTCGCCGTTTAGTACGTTTTGCGTACTGCTGATTTCAACACCAGTGCGCAGATCTTTTATCCGCGACTGATCCAGCACATAGGAGCGGATCTGATGGCCCCAGCCGATATCGGACTTGCCGGCCTCCAGCACTTGGGCGGCTTCCTGCCGCTTGCGCATCTCAAGATCATACAGTCTGGCGCGTAGTTGCTTCATTGCAGTCGCCTTGTTTTTGTGCTGTGAGCGATCGTTCTGACACTGCACCACAACCCCGCTGGGATTGTGGGTAATGCGCACCGCAGACTCCGTGCGGTTGACGTGCTGACCACCGGCACCGCTGGCGCGATATACATCAATGCGTAAATCCGACTCGTTAATCTCCACTTCCAGCGAATCGTCGATCTCCGGTGAGACGTAGACGGCCGCAAACGAGGTATGACGCCGATTGCCAGAATCGAACGGTGATTTTCGCACCAGCCGGTGAATGCCTGTCTCGGTGCGCAACCAGCCGAAGGCATACTCGCCAAACACCTGCAGGGTGACGCTCTTGATACCCGCAACATCACCCGGCGATTCTTCGATAATCTCCGATTTAAAGCCGCGCTTCTCACACCACAGCAGATACATGCGCATCAGCATCTGGGCCCAGTCCTGCGCTTCGGTGCCACCCGCACCGGCCTGGATATCGACAAACGCGTGGTTGGGATCGGCCTCGCCGGAGAACATGCGCTGGAACTCCAGCCGCTCAATCTTGCCGGACAGGCTGGCGAGTTCGCGCTCGGTTTCCTCTACCGTCGCGGTGTCATCCTCCTCAAGCGCCATCTCAAACAGCTCAAGTGCATCGCTGACGCTGTTCTCGACCTCATCCAGAATCTCCACCACTGCTTCGAGCGCTGCGCGCTCGCGCCCCAGTGCCTGGGCATGCTCGGGGTCGTTCCATATGGCGGGGTCTTCCAGCTCGCGCTTTACTTCCTCCAGCCGCTCACGTTTGACATCGTAGTCAAAGATACCCCCTGAGGGACTGACCACGTGCCATCAGATCAGCCAGCGCGTTGCGTACCTGATTGGGCTCCATGTTCTTCTCCAATGAGATGTTGAATGGCGCGGCATATTAGCACTTTCGATTTGCCTCGCACACGACCAGCCGGCATAGCCGCGGCATCCCCTAACGCCCCTACCTTGGTGAAGACGTTGGCCGAGGTAGTCCCGGCAGCGCCGGCAATGCCGACGGACGCCGCCAGACGCGCCATCTATTGCGCGGATTCAACAGAAATACATGCCCGGCGAAAAACACCCTGAGCCGCGCCAGCGCCCCGGTGCCCAGCGCCTGGTACATCGCGGTAAACCAAGTATCCTGGAAGATGCGCATCGCCAGCGCTGCATCCGAGAGGTGGGCGTGCCCGCCCGCCGCGTCCCCCTCGGAGCTTAATTGGCGCGCGTCCAGCCACAACACTGATGGGCGCGCCGGATCGTGGCCGCGATCCGTGCCGCCGCCAGCCCCGGCAACAGCGCCTACCGAGACACGATCAAGGTTGAGCAATGGCGCCAGCGCCGCCTCTGGCTCCGCGCTCAGCACCACTGCCTGCGGATCCGCGTGAGCCCACACCCCCCTCAACACCGGATCATCGCTCAGCAGCGTACCCAGGGCGCGGGCGGGCTGAGCCGGCGGCAGTACCCCTCCGCCCCAAGCCCAGACACTGTTTATCACCCGCTCGCCACGGGCTTCGCGCGCCTGGTTGACCGGATGCTCATGCAGCAACATCTGCACCTCATTCACAAGCGCGCGCAGGCGCAGCGCATCCGGCCCCACCGGCAGGCCCGGCCAGATGTTGCGCCCGTCCAACGGCCCAGGCGCACTGGCCAGGCAGTCCAACGGCTCAGCAAAGCCCAGGTACCAACGCTCCGCGCTGGCTACAAACATACGGATGCCATCGCCCGCAAAATGCGCAGCGATCGACTGCCCCAGTTGCCTCGACTCCGGCTCAGTGAGCCGCAGATGTCGCGTACCTAGCAGACGCAGCTCATCGCGCCCGGCCGCCAAGTGCACCGGGTCCGCACGCCACCACTGCAGGCCGGGCCCGACCAGCGACGCATCCTTATCCGCCCCCGCCTCACCGAGCCGGCTGAACGCCGCCAGCGGCAACGCCGCCCCCTCAGCATGCAGCGCGTACTCATCCATTAAACCGGGCAGGAGACTAGCCGCACCGGGCTGGTGATCCGCGCGGGCAAGCGCGCCCCGCAGCAGACGCAGGTATTGCGCCTGCTCAGCCCCATCACATATGCCGGGCAGATGCGCCACCACCTCCGCCGGCACGTCTACAAATACATCAAGTTGTTGTTTCATTCACCAGGTCCTGGCCCGTGAGGATGAAGAGAACCGACGCGCACCGCGTAGCGCCCGCCCACACCGTCAGCCGCCCACCGTCACGCGAGTAACGTTTGCGCCATGAGCGAATCGGTGGAACACTGCACCGGCCCGTCCGAACAGTAGAGGATGCCGTGAAATTTACGCTGCATACAGAAGCACGCAACAGCCTGATTCGCGCTTACGAACCCGGCCAGCTTGCGCTGTATTCCCAATCAGTGGAGCACAATGTCATCGTCGTTGCCAACCCCGGCGAGGGTGCCAGCGTCAGCGAGTGGGCGGTGCAGGGGTGCGAGGATATCAGCCTGCAGAATCTAGCGGCTGCGCTGCAGGATAAACCGGATATTCTGGTCATTGGCACTGGCGAGCGGCAGCAGTTTCCGCCGCCCCGGCTCTACGCACAATTGGCCGAACAGGGCGTAGGCCTTGAGGTCATGGATACCAGCGCAGCCTGCCGCACCTACAATGTGCTCGTACTGGAGGACCGCAAGGTCGCGGCCGCGCTGCTCCTCTAAGTCACGCTGGGTAAGTCACCCAGAGTAAGTCATCCGCCGACCACGCACCGCGCGTGCGCGCCCCGCTAGTCCAGTAACAGCTCCGAGGAAAGTCCTTTGGCTTCCAACAGCACCCGCAGGCGCTCCAACGCGCCCATCTGCACCTGTCGAACACGCTCGCGGGTCACGCCGATTTCTGCTCCCACCCGCTCCAGCGTCGTGCGCTCATAGCCATGCAGGCCGAAACGACGTTCCACCACCTCACGTTGCTGCTCGCCTAACGCAGCCAGCCATTCCTCCAGAATCAGCTGCAGGTCCGCCAGATGTACACCGGCCATCGGGTCGACGTTGCCATCATCCGGGATCTGCTCGATTAGCGTGCGCTCGGTATCCTGCGCGATCGGGCTGTTGGCGGACGAGGTGCGCTCATTGAAGCTCATTAGACGCCGCACTTCGGCCGGTTCTCGCGCCATCCGCGCGGCAATCTCCTCCACGCTCGCGTCACGATCAAGTTCTTGCGACAACGCCCGCGAGACACGCAGACAGCTGTTGATCTCTTTCATCACGTGCACCGGTAGGCGGATAGTGCGCGCCTGATTCATCAGCCCGCGTTCAATAGTTTGGCGAATCCACCAGGTGGCATAAGTGGAAAAACGAAAGCCTCGCTCGGGATCAAACTTTTTTACCGCGTGGATTAGCCCAAGGTTGCCTTCCTCGATCAGATCTAACAACGGCAGTCCGCGATTAAGATAGCGGCGGGCGATCCGTACAACCAGCCTCAGATTGCTCTCGATCATGCGCTGTCGCGCGGCGTGATCGCCGTCCCGGGCCAGGCGCCCAAAATGCACCTCTTCTTCCATACTCAGTAGAGGCGCAACACCAATCTCCCCCAGATACAGGGTGGTGGCGTCGGGCCCAGGTCGGTGCGTGCTGGTTTTTGGCTTCAGTCGAGTGCTGGCACCGCGGGCAGAAAATGGGTCCGCGCCCAGTGCGTCAATACTCGGTGGGGTCGTCTCGGCTGGATTTATCATTGTCACCGCTCATCCTCCTACGCTTATTTGCGTTTTGGCAGAAATTGCAGCGGATTAACCGGTTTACCGTTCAACCTGATCTCGAAGTGGACCAATACCCGGTTACCCGGACCTCGCCCCATGCGGGCCAGTTTTTGCCCGGCAGCCACATCATCGCCTTCTTCGACCAGCAGCGCCTCGTTGTGTCCGTAGGCGCTGAGGTAATTATCATTATGTTTGACGATGATAAGCTTGCCGTAGCCGATAAGTCCACTTCCGGCGTACACCACCCGCCCGCCAGCGCTGGCCAACACAGGGTCGCCGAACTTCCCCGCTATATCCACGCCCTGCCCCAACGCGCCCCCATCGCCAAAACGCGACAATATGCGCCCGCCCGCTGGCCAGCGCCATTGGCCGCTGGCCGGGACGCCCCGTGCAACGCTCGCCACGCGTGGTGGGGCACCTGCTGCCGGTGCCGTTCGGGCACCAGGTTTAGTCGCCGGCACTGCGGCGCCGGGCGAAGCGGTAGAAGGTGACGATGGCCGCGCTGGCACCGCGGGGCGCGCGGCCGGCGCAGCCGCAGGCGGGCGCTGCGTGGTGGGCGCTTGCGCTTGCGCCCCATCCTCAAGCGACCGC
>CBDUQI010000172.1:0-12566 GCA_965369325.1 uncultured Gammaproteobacteria bacterium | reverse complement strand
CTTGGGCCGAGCACGTGCCAGAACAATATATTTCGGTCGTGGGTCGGCCCGGTTGGCGGAGTCTAGCACAAAGCAACAGTTGTTGTTCAAATATTACAACTTTAGCTTCCCGGCGGGCTCCGAGAGAACGCGCTTATGCTGTGTTTTAAGCTATTAAACTAGTTATTCTATGTTGTTGCTGCAAGGCCACAAAGGGCTGTGGCTAAAGCGCAACACTTAACTTAATCCAATCCTAGGGTCCGCATTTTGCGGGTGAGTGTGTTTCGTCCCCACCCCAGCAATCGGGCCGCCCGCTGGCGCCGGCCACCGGATTTAGCCAACGCGACGCCGATCAACGCCCGTTCCAGTTCGGGCACAGCGGTGCTCACCAGCGGTGGCCCATCCGCCGACAGGCTGCGCTCCGCCCAAGCCGAAACGGCCGCCACCCAGTTCTCGGCAGGCAGCGTCGCCTTGGCGTTGCTGGTGAATTCCTGCGGTACGTCGTGTAACTCTATCAGCTGCCCAGGGGCAACCAGGGTCATACGACGACAGGCATTTACCAGCTCACGCACATTGCCAGGCCAGTGGAAATTGTTGAGGCAGTGCCGCGCTTGTGCTGCCAGCGACTTCTTGGCTACCCCCAGTTCAACCGCCGCTTCGGCCAGGTAATGGTTCAGCAACAGATCGATGTCGTCACGGCGATCACGCAACGGCGGCACATGCACGCGGATCACATTGAGCCGGTGATAAAGGTCTTCGCGGAACAAGCCATCGCGTACCCGCTGATCCAGATCCTGATGGGTGGCGGCAATCACCCGCACATCCACTCGTACCGGCACCTGGCCGCCCACGCGATAGAACTCATTCTCCGCCAGCACCCGCAGCAGACGTGTTTGCAGCGCAGATGGCATATCGCCAATTTCATCCAGAAAAAGCGTGCCGCCGCTGGCCTGCTCGAAGCGCCCGATGCGAGCGTTGTCTGCACCGGTAAAGGCACCGCGCTCGTGGCCGAACAATTCCGACTCCAGAAGCTCGGTGGGAATTGCCGAGGTGTTCAGCGCAATGAAAGGCCCTTTCGCGCGCGGACTGTGCCGATGCAAAGCCGCCGCGACCAACTCTTTTCCGGTGCCGGATTCGCCGGTCACCAGCACGGTCATTGATGCACGCGACAAGCGGCCGATCGCCCGGAAGACTTCCTGCATGCCGGGTGCGCGTCCGATCAGGGAGGGATACGCGCTCTCGGTTTGTTCGGGTTGTTCGGCGACGGGCTCGCTGCCGGCGGCGCGACGCACCAGCGCCACTGCTTGGTCGATATCAAATGGCTTGGGCAAATACTCAAAGGCGCCGCCCTCATACGCCGACACGGCACTGTCCAAATCCGAGTGCGCAGTGATGACGATGACCGGTAGACTGGGATATTTGTGGTGCAACTGGCGCAACAGGTCTAACCCATCGGCATCGGGCATGCGGATGTCGGTGATGATCACATCCGGTTTGCGCACCTGGATGGCTTGCAAAAAGAGTGTCGCCGATGCGAAGCTGCGTGGGCTCAGCCCGGCATCGCCCAGTGCCTGTTCCAGCACCCAGCGAATGGAAGCATCATCGTCCAGCACCCAGACCTCTGGCGAATGCGCGCTCATTGGTTAAGCTCCAATGGCAGGCAAATGCTGAACACCGTGCGCGCCACCGGGTGCTCATGGTCGGCCGGCGCACGCGAGTAGTTAATGACACCGCCTTGGCGACGCACAAGTTCTTGTGCCACCGGCAAGCCAATACCAGTGCCATCACGCCGGCCGCTGACCAACGGGTAAAACATCGTCTCTTGCAACTGTTCTGACACGCCGGGGCCGTTGTCTTCCACGTCAATCCGCACTCCCAATGAGTAGCGTCTATCTTGAATAGTGGCTTGCGTAATCGCGCGGGTACGAAACAAAATCCAGCCCGTCGGCGGCAACGCCTGCAGCGCGTTGCGCGCCAGGTTCAAACATGCCTGCACCATCTCATCGCGATCAATCAATACACTCGGCAGCGAAGGATCAAAGTCCACCCGCACGATCACACCCGGCGGCGCCTCCGCCTCAATCAGCCGCTGCACATCGTGCAGCAACTCGTGAATGTTCACCTGCTCCACTGAAGGGGCGGTCGCCGGACCAAGCAGCTTGTCGACTAACACCGTCAGCCGATCCGCCTCACGCATGATCACACCGGTGTAGTCTTGTAAGCCGCCCTGCGGCAAACGCCGTTCAAGCAACTGCGCAGCGCCACGCAAACCGCCCAACGGGTTTTTTATTTCGTGTGCCAGCTGTCGCACCATGCTGCGGCTTACGCCTTGTTGAATAGAAAGCGCGGCATCGCGATCAAAACGTATGCGTGGGCGGGCGTCATGCAGCTCCACCAACACAGCACCCTGCGAGGGCATCGGCGTTAACATGCAATCAACGATCAATTCACCCCCGGTACTGCCAATACGCGCAAGCGCGAGCTCGCGGTGCGCATAGCTGCGGCCCGATTCCAACGCACGGGCAACCAGCGGCGTGAGCACATCAGGTGACAGTGCGTCGGCCAGCGTATGCCCCGCAATCTGGCGCAAACTGATGCCCAGCATTTGCTCGCCCGCCGCGTTGAGATAGAGCACGTTGCCTTTTGCTTCGACCAGCAACGTCGCCGCGGTCAAATGATTAAGCAGATCGTTGAGTTGTGTCTTGCTAAGCACCGGTAAGGGCCGCCGTTTTTGATTCGATGCCGATACATCCCGCCACTGGCGGATGCTTGACAAAGGGGTGGCGCCAGCCACCGTCAGCTTACTCGCGCCGGGTTAGACGCAAGAACGAATAGGCACCCCTGAAGCGCGGTTAGTTCGCGCGATTTTGAATTGACGTCTGACGCACGAAGAACGTGACGGCATCGCTGCGCAGCAGTTCGCGCCCGCCGGGCTCTTCCACCGCGGCTATCAGCGTATGCTCGCCTCGGTATACCTCGTCCAGGCGAAACGCGAGACGGCCGGGCTGCCCTTCGACAATGCGGTTGCCATCCATATACAAATTGATTCGGTGCCCTTCGGCAAGACGCGGAGTCACCGAGACCGCCACTGAGAGCTGTCCGGCGATGTTGTGCAGCACCTGATTCTCGGTGGGCCGGGTGAGGTTGATCGAGCGCATCGATTCCACTTCTGGCAACGCGGGCTCGTCGGCGCTGCGTGCTGTGCCGGGGCTGGACGTCGTGGTAGACGCTGGTGTTGAGATGGCCGGTGGGGTGATGTCGATCTCGATGCTGGTGGCACCCGCGTGAGGGCGATCCGAGTAGTGCACCTGACCATCCGCATCGACCCAACGGTACAGCTCCGCCGCGGACGCCTGGGCGGCGCCGCCGAGGATCAGCCCGCAGAGCATTGCGGTGATTGCAGCTTTCATGACTAGAGGATAACGCGCGGAGCGCGCGGGAAAAAGCACTCTGTTCCTTGAAATTGGCCAAGTTTGATGCATATCGACCGCCGTTTACCATATTTATCGGTCCTGCCGCTTGAAATCGGTGTTAATTGAGGCCCCGACGGGCGCCGAACCAGCGGCGCACGCCAAGGCCTGGGCAGCAATGCATCAGCCCGACGCAGATCAGAGGCTGTAGTACATCTCAAATTCCGCCGGATGGGTGGACATCTGCAAGGTCTGGACGTCTTCAGACTTCAGCGCGATATACGCATCAATCAGGTCGTCGCTGAAGACGCCGCCGGCGGTCAGGAACTCGCGGTCAGCATCCAGTGCCGCCAGCGCCTGGCCCAAAGATGAACACACCGTGGGAATGTCCTTGAGCTCTTCTGCCGGCAGGTCATACAGGTCTTTATCCATCGCATCGCCCGGATGCACCTTGTTTGCAATGCCGTCCAGCCCCGCCATTAGCATCGCCGCAAAAGCGAAGTACGGGTTGGCGGTAGAGTCAGGAAAGCGCACTTCAATGCGTCGGCCCTTGGGGTTGGCGACAAACGGAATACGTACCGAGGCGGATCGGTTGCGGGCCGAGTAGGCCAGCAGCACGGGCGCTTCGAACCCGGGCACCAGGCGCTTGTAGCTATTGGTGGCGGGGTTGGCAAATGCATTGATCGCCCGCGCGTGCTTGATTACCCCACCGATGTAGTACAACGCTGCCTCGGACAGGCCACCGTACTGGTCACCAGAGAAGATGTTCTTGCCACCCTTGCCAAGCGACATATGTACGTGCATTCCGTTGCCGTTGTCGCCGACCAGCGGCTTCGGCATGAACGTAGCCGTTTTACCGAATGCCGCCGCCACGTTTTGCACCACATACTTAAGGATAAGCACCTCATCCGCCTTGGTGGTCAGCGTATTGAACGCAACGCCGATCTCGCACTGGCCAGCGGTAGCCACCTCGTGATGGTGCACCTCGGTCTTGATGCCGTACTCCTCCAGCACGGTGCACATGGCCGAGCGCACATCCTGCAGCGAATCAACCGGCGGCACCGGAAAGTACCCGCCCTTCACGCCGGGGCGGTGGCCCATGTTGCCTTCGTCGTACGCTTTGTTGCTATTCCAGGCGGCCTCAATGGAATCGATGGCATATGACATGCTGCGCATGCCAACCTCGTAGCGCACATCATCAAACACGAAGAACTCATTTTCCGGCCCAAAGTAGGCGGTGTCGGCAATGCCAGTGGATTTTAGGTACTCCTCCGCGCGCTTGGCTAACGAGCGCGGGTCACGCTCATAGCCGGTCATGGTGGAGGGCTCGTAGACGTCGCAGCGCAGATTCACCGTGGATTCCTCGCAAAACGCATCGGCGACCGCCGTGTCCGGATCAGGCATCAGAACCATGTCGGATTCCTGGATCCCCTTCCAGCCGGCAATGGATGAGCCGTCAAACATCTTGCCGTCTTCGAAGAAATCCTCATCGATTGCGTGGGCGGGCACAGTCACGTGCTGCTCTTTACCGCGCGTATCTGCAAAGCGCAAATCGACGAACTTCGCCTCTTTCTCCGCTAATAAGGCGATTACCTCTTTGGGTGTCATGGTGCCTCCCAGGGCTATTAATTAGGTGGTGTCAGTGCCCGCCGGCGTGCGACCAGCAACCGCAGCATGGGCATGAGTTGTGGCTGTTTTCGCTGCATAATCCATGCCATAACGTAATTAGTGAAATTTGGCGAGATTTAGCGCTTGAGCGCCGCGAACATTGCACCAAAGAAGGGCGCAACAGGGCGGAAGCCGCACTACTATAGTGCGCTGTCGGATGAAATGCGATGAACTGCATCCGCCTTGCGCAATCGCTATACTTGCGCGCCGGGTCACGAGCGCGTGTCGCAAAACCGGGCATATTGCGTGCCGCCGCGCTTTGCGGGCGAGCTGTCAGACATGGAATCAAGGCCATCCGCGATGGCCATATTCATACGAGCGGACATGAAAACTCCAGCAACTTTCCAGGATATGGTGCTGGCCCTGCAACAGCACTGGGCCGAGCGCGGATGCGTGATCATGCAGCCTTTGGATGAGCAGGTGGGCGCGGGCACGTTTCATCCCGCCACGTTCCTGCGGGCCATCGGGCCGGAACCCTGGAGTACCGCGTACGTGCAGGGCTCACGGCGCCCGACCGACGGGCGCTACGGAGAGAATCCGTTCCGGCTGCAGCATTACTATCAGTTCCAGGTGCTGATCAAGCCCTCGCCAGACAACATCCAGGAGTTGTACCTAGAGTCGATGCAGGCGCTTGGGATCGACCCGCTGGTGCACGATATCCGCTTTGTTGAAGATAACTGGGAGTCGCCCACACTGGGCGCCTGGGGGCTCGGCTGGGAGATCTGGCTGAACGGCATGGAAGTGACGCAGTTTACGTACTTTCAACAGGTCGGCGGGCTGGAGTGCAAACCGGTATCGGCCGAGCTCACCTATGGGCTCGAGCGTATTGCAATGTATCTTCAGGGGGTCGACAGCCTCTACGACATCGTATGGGCGCACACGCCGGGCGGCACGGTGACTTACGGCGATGTGTTCTTACAGAACGAGCAGGAGCAGTCCACTTACAACTTCGAGGTAGCCAATGTCGAGCTACTGTTCGCGCAGTTTGATGCCTGCGAACAGGAGGCCCTGCGATTAGTGGAGCACAAGCTGACACTGCCAGCCTACGAGCAGGTAATGAAGGCCTCGCACACATTTAATTTGCTGGACGCGCGGCGCGCCATCTCGGTCACCGAGCGGCAGCGGTATATATTGCGTGTGCGCACGCTGGCGCGCGCGGTAGCGCAAGGGTACTACGAGGCGCGCGAAGCGCTTGGATTCCCGTTGATCAAGGACACGGTGAATGGGCATGAGTAACACCTCTGGCACGGCGGATTTTCTGTTCGAGTTGGGCACAGAAGAACTGCCGCCGACGGCGCTGCTCGGGTTATCCGAAGCGCTGGGCAGCGGCATGCGCCGGGCGCTGGAGGACGCGGCGCTCAGTTTTGATGCGCTAACCCTGTTTGCCACACCGCGACGGCTGGCGGTGCGAGTCAGTGCGCTGCAGTTACGACAGATCGACCGCCAAGTGGAAAAGCGTGGGCCGCCGGAGAAGATCGCGTTTGACGGGGATGGGAATCCCACCCGCGCGGCCAGCGCTTTCGCGCAGGGTTGCGGGGTTCCGGTGGAGGATTTGGCTCGGATCGAGACCCCCAAGGGAGTGTGGCTGGCCTACAGCGCCGTCGCGCCTGGGGAATCCGCGGCAAGCCTTCTGCCGGGGATTATCGACCGCGCGGTGGCCGAGCTCCCCAGCCCCAAGCGGATGCGCTGGGGCAGTGGCGATGCGGAGTTTGTGCGGCCGGTGCACTGGATGGTGGCGTTGCTGGGTGAGCAGATCGTTGATGCACAGGTGCTTGGTATTCAGGCGGGGCGGACCACCTACGGACATCGCTTTCATGCACCCGGCGCCATCGAGCTGGGGCACCCAACTGAATACGAGCAACAACTCCTGGAGCGCGGCAGCGTGGTCGCCGACTTTGCCGATCGGCGTGCGCAGATTCGCGACGGTGTGATGAGCGCTGCGAAGGCCAACGGCGGCACCGCGATCATTGACGACGCGCTGCTGGATGAGGTGACGGCGTTAGTCGAGCTACCCGTGCCACTTTGGGCGAATTTTGACGCACCGTTCCTGCAGTTGCCGGATGAGGTGCTGATTTCTACGCTGCAGGAACACCAGCGCTACTTCCCCGTGCGGGATGACAAGGGTGGGTTGATGGCCGGGTTTATCACCGTGAGCAACCTGCGCAGTCTGGACCCCGATCAGGTGCGTAACGGCAACGAGCGGGTGGTGCGCCCGCGGTTGGCGGACGCGGCATTTTTCTGGGAGGCCGACCGCAAGCGGCCGCTGGCGCAACGCGTGGACGATCTAGAGCGCGTGGTGTATCAGGAGAAGCTTGGATCGCTGGGGGCAAAAGCCCAACGGGTAGGCAAGCTTGCCGGTTACATAGCGCAGCAGATTGGCGCGGACGTTGCCTTGGCAGAGCGCGCCGCACGGCTGGCGAAAACGGATTTGCTCACCGACCTAGTCGGTGAGTTCCCGGATTTACAGGGCGTGATGGGCAGCTATTACGCCACCGCTGACGGGGAGCCGGCGGCGGTCGCGCTGGCGCTCAAGGAGCAGTACCTGCCGCGGTTCGCTGGCGACGGTCTACCCCAGGGCGGGGTCGGGCAGGCGCTGGCAGTCGCCGACAAGCTCGATACCATCGTCGGTATTTTTGCGGTCGGCGCACGCCCCAAAGGCAACAAAGATCCGTTCGCCCTGCGGCGTAGCGCGCTTGGCGTCATGCGCGTGCTGATCGAAGGCGAGCTGGCGCTGGACCTTAGCCAGTCTATCGATCGTGCGGTTGCCGGGTTGCCGCCCGGGCTTGCCCAAGCAGGCCTTGCGCAGGAGGTGTTTGAGTTCATGCTCGAACGCCTGCGCGCTTATTATCTGGGGGGCGGCAAGGCACAGGACGAGGCGCTGGAGCCCACTATCTTTGAGGCCGTGCTGGCCAGGCGTCCGGCGCAGCCGCTGGACTTTGATCAGCGCGTGCAGGCGGTGAGGCAATTCCTCACCCTCGACGCCGCTGAGAGCCTGGCCGCAGCCAACAAGCGGATTGCAAATATTCTGCGCCAGGCGGGCACTGTCGGCGAGCAGGTGGACCCGCAACTGCTCAAACTGCCCGCAGAGCAGGCATTGCACGGGGCGCTGAGCGGCGTGCAGGATGAGGTGCGGGCGCTGCTGGATGCACGCGAGTACTCAGCGGCACTGCAAAAGCTGGCGGCCCTACGTGAGCCGGTAGATGTGTTTTTCGAGCAGGTGATGGTGATGGACGAGGATGCCGCGGTGCGGTCGAATCGGCTGGCGTTACTGGGACAGATGCAGGGGCTGTTCGGCCATACGGCGGATCTGTCTTTGCTGCAGACCCGCTAGCCTGCCCAGGGTTATGCTGCGCAGCATAACGGGAGAGCAAATCGGATGAAGCTGGTGGTACTGGACCGCGACGGGGTCATCAACCGGGACTCCGCGCAGTACGTAAAATCGCCTGAAGAGTGGGAGCCGTTACCGGGCTCGCTCGAGGCAATTGCTGCCCTTAGCCACGCCGGCTGGCATGTGACCGTGGCGACCAATCAATCGGGTTTGGCACGCGGTCTGTTTCCGCTGGAGCAGTTGCACGCAATTAATCAGAAAATGGACAGCGCAGTGCGCGCCAAGGGAGGGCGGCTGCACGGTGTGTTCTTTTGCCCGCACGGCCCGGATGATGGCTGCGACTGCCGCAAGCCACGGGCAGGGTTGCTGCGTGAGATCGGGTTGCGGTTCGATCTCACGATGGCGGGTGTGCCCGTCATCGGCGATTCGCAGCGGGATCTGGATGCCGCCCGCGCGGTGGGGGCAGCGCCGATGCTGGTACTCACCGGGAACGGCGCGGATACGCGGGATGGCTGGGCGGCAGAGCACGAGGATACGCCAGTGTATGACGATCTGGCAGCCGCCGCTGAGCATTTGATGCGGCGGTAGTTGATGCAAGCAGTCCGGTCGTTTTTATTTCTTGGCTACGCGCTGATGATGGTCATCGTATTCGCAAGCGCGGTGGTGCTTTGTGCACCATTCCCTAACCGGCACGCACTGGCGTCGCGACTGGCCCGAAACTGGGCGCGGACGGTGCTCGCTGGCTTAAAAGCATTTTGCAATCTAGATTACGCCGTGGACGGTCTGCAGCATCTGCCACGCTCGCCGTCGGTCATGATGATTAAGCATCAGTCAGCGTTCGAAACCATTGTGCAGATCGCCACGTTCCCGCCGCAAACCTGGGTACTGAAGCGCGAGCTAATGTGGATACCGCTGTTCGGGCAGGCGCTGGCCATCCTCAAGCCCATTGCAATTGATCGAGGTGCCGGGGGATCCGCGCTGGAGCAGGTGGTTGAGCAGGGTCGCGAGCGGCTGCGTGAAGGGCTCTGGGTGATGGTGTTCCCGGAAGGTACTCGGGTGAGCTACGGCCAGGCGGGTCGGTACCGCGCCGGCGGCGCGGCTCTGGCGGTCGCGGCAGGTTGCGATATCGTACCGCTCGCGCACAACTGCGGGCGCTTTTGGGGGCGTCGCAGCCTCACCAAAATAGCCGGAACTGCACGCTTTGTTATCGGCCCACCCATCAAAACAGCGGGCAAAAAGCCCGGGCAAGTCACCGCAGAAACGCGCGACTGGATTGAAAGCGAAGTCGAAAAATTAGAATACAATCAATGAGTTAGATGTCAATATTGGTAGCCGATAAGGCGTTCTTCTCGATAAACTCGCGCCGCGGCTCCACCTGATCGCCCATTAACGTCGTAAACACCTCGTCCGCGGCAAACGCATCCTCGATGCGTACCTGCAGTAAGCGACGGCTTTCCGGGTTAATGGTCGTGTCCCAGAGCTGATCCGGGTTCATCTCGCCCAGGCCTTTGTAGCGCTGAATGCTTTGCCCGCGACGGGCCTGCTCCAGCAACCACACCATGGCCTCATCGAAGGTTGCCACATCAAAGCGGGATTCCCCACGAAGCATGTAAGCGCCTTCCTCGATCAACCCCTGCAAGTCCTGTCCAAGCTCTGTCATCAGGCGGTACTCGCCAGTGCGGAAGAACTCGCGCTGGATGCGCTTGTAGGTCGTCACCCCGTGGTAGTGCTTCTGAATCACCACGCGCGGGCCACCGTCTACGTCGCGCGGCTCCATGCTGGCCTCGTAGGCCGGGGCACTGTCGTGGCGGACGGCCAGGCGCTCGCCCAACTCACCCACCCAGCTTGACAGCCCGGCTTCATCACTCAGCAGGGTTTCAGTCACTGCCGGCATGTACACCAGCTGGCGTAACACCCGCTCTTCATACCGCATCGACCAGCGGCGGATTATGGCATCCACCTGCATGTACTTTTTGGCCAGCGTTTCCAGCGCCTCGCCCTGGATCGGCGGCGCGCTATCGTTGATATGCAGCTCGGCCTTCTCCAGCGCTGTGGTCAACAAGTAAGCGTTGAGCTCGCTGTCATCTTTGACGTAGGTTTCTTGTTTGCCGCGCTTCACCTTGTACAGCGGCGGCTGCGCAATATAAATGTGACCGCGTTCGATCAGCTCCGGCATCTGGCGGTAGAAGAACGTCAGCAGCAACGTGCGGATATGCGATCCATCCACGTCGGCGTCGGTCATGATGATGATGAAGTGGTAACGCAGTTTATCGGGATCGTAGTCTTCCCGCCCGATTCCGCAGCCCAGCGCGGTGATGAGCGTGCCGACCTCCGCGGAGGACAGCATTTTGTCGAAACGGGCTTTCTCGACGTTCAAAATCTTACCTTTGAGCGGCAAAATTGCCTGCGTGCGCCGATCCCGGCCCTGTTTGGCCGAGCCACCAGCAGAATCGCCCTCCACCAGGAATAACTCTGACAAGGCTGGATCCCGCTCCTGACAGTCGGCCAGCTTTCCGGGCAAGCCTGCAATATCCAGCACGTTCTTGCGCCGAGTCATCTCCCTGGCCTTGCGCGCCGCTTCGCGTGCCAGCGCCGCATCGATCATCTTGCGCACGACGCGCTTGGCTTCCACCGGGTTTTCCTCGAGGAAGGCGTCTAGTTTCTCGGCAACCACCGATTCCACGATGCCTTTGACTTCTGAGGACACCAACTTGTCTTTGGTCTGCGAGGAGAACTTAGGATCAGGCACTTTCACAGACAGCACGGCTGTCATGCCCTCACGCGCGTCGTCGCCCGTGGTCGAGACCTTCTCTTTCTTGGTCAACGACTCCCGCTCAATGTAGGAGTTGAGCGTACGGGTAAGCGCGCTGCGATACCCAGCCATGTGCGTGCCGCCGTCGCGCTGGGGAATATTGTTAGTAAAGCAGTACATCGTTTCCTGGTAGGAATCGTTCCACTGCAGCGCCACTTCCACCACAACGTCGTCCCGTTCTTCCTGAAAATGCAGCACGGTCTCGTGGATAGGCGTTTTTTTCCGGTTCAGGTGCTCGACAAACGCGCGAATGCCCCCGTGGTACTCGAACACCACGTTCTGCTCATCCCGCTCATCGATCAGCTCAATACGCACGCCGGAGTTCAAAAATGACAGTTCGCGCAGCCGGCTTGCCAGAATATCGAAGTGGTAGGAGATGTTGGTAAAGATGTTTTCGCTCGGTTTAAACCGGATAGTCGTCCCGGTGCGATCAGTGGATCCGACGATCGCGAGTGGCGACTGAGGTTCACCGAAGCGATATTCCTGGGTATGGATTTTACCTTCCCGGTGAATAGTCAGCTGCAGCTCGTGAGACAGTGCGTTCACCACCGAGACGCCGACACCGTGCAGGCCACCGGAAACCTTGTAGGAATTGTCGTCAAACTTTCCGCCCGCGTGAAGCACAGTCATGATCACTTCGGCGGCGGAGCGTCCCTCTTCGGCATGCTCATCCACCGGAATGCCGCGCCCGTCGTCGACGACGGTAATGGATTCATCAGCGTGAATAGTTACGGTAATCGTGGAGCAGTGCCCGGCCAAAGCCTCGTCGATAGAGTTATCGACCCCCTCAAAAACCATGTGGTGCAGACCGGTGCCATCATCGGTATCCCCGATGTACATACCCGGGCGCTTTCTAACCGCCTCAAGGCCTTTTAAAACCTTGATATTGCTTGAATCGTAGCTCATCCTGCCCATCCACGCTAAACCTGCCGCATTATACCACTTCCCGCACCTCCCCCTGTTCCACGTGAAACACTTTTCCTTCCGCTGGCGGCAGCATTTCACGGTTCAATGAAGTAATGATCCGCTGCGTGGGCGATTCGCCCAGAACCTGCAAAAATAGCCCGAGCTTCTCGCTGTCCAGCTCCGCCGCCGGATCATCCACCAACAGCAGCACACGCTGAGGGCTTCTGGCTGCAATCAACTCGCTCTGCGCCAGCAGGCAACTGGCCGCCAGCAGCTTCTGCTGCCCGCGCGAGGTCCGATCACGCGCCTTACCACCTTCCACATCCAGCACCAGGTCGGCGCGATGCGGACCTACATGGGTCGTGCCCATTTGCGCATCGCGCCCCCGCGAACTAGCCAACGCCTCTGTGAAGGTCGCATCGGCACGCCAGCCTGAGTGATAGTGAAGTCCGACGGGCGCACC
>CBDUQI010000171.1:0-12597 GCA_965369325.1 uncultured Gammaproteobacteria bacterium | reverse complement strand
CGCGACGGCGTCTACTACATCAACGCCCAGATCGACTACGGTCTGCCGCCGCCCGCCGAAGAGGCCCTGCTTCAGGGCGTCACCATCAATATTGAAGTGCAGATTGAGGTGGACCGTCGCCGCCGCTTCTGGCCCGACCGCAACATCGCCAGCCTGCGCCAACACTACAGCCTGCTGTACCACGCGCTGAGCGAGCGTTACGTGGTGAACAACGAGAACAGCGGCGAGCAGCTGTCTTTCTCCACCCTGGACGCGGCGCTTCAACGGCTGGGCGATCTGCGCGATATTCCCGTGCTGGACGCGGCGTTGCTTGAGCCGAGTGATCGCAATGAGGTGCGCGTGCGCGCGGTGCTGGATCGTCGTCGTCTGCCGCCGCCACTGGTATGGGTGGCGGCCATCTGGGACGACTGGGGCGTGACCAGCAAGTGGTATCGCTGGGGGCTGGAACCGTGAAGCTGCGCCGTGTAGGCGTCACCCTACTTACGCTGATTGGCGTGATTCTGCTGGTGGTCTCGCTGGCGCTGCTGGCCAAGACCACGCAGAACTCGCAGGAATTTGGCCGTCTGCAACTGTTAATCCTGGGCATCAACGGCGTCGGCGTGCTGGTGATGCTCATCCTTATTCTGGGTAGTCTGTTCCGACTGGGCCGCGAGTACCGCATGCACAAGGCCGGCGCTCGGCTGAAGGCACGGCTGGTTGGCCTGTTTGCGGGCCTGGCGCTGGTGCCGGTGTTGGTGGTGTACGGCTTCTCCCTGCAGTTTCTCACTCGCGGGATCGATAGCTGGTTCAATCTTGAAGTTGAGCGGGGGCTGGACGAGGCCCTGAGTGTGAGCCGTACGGCCATGGAGATTCGCATGCGCGAGTACCTGGGCCGCACGCGCGAGGTGGCGCAGGCGCTGCAGGGACTGGAGATGGCCGCGCTGATCGCCGAGCTGGGGTACCAACAGCGCGAAACCGACGCTCGCGAGATTACCGTGTTCGGGCCGAACAGCCGTATTGTGGCGGTGAGTTCAGAGCAGATCGGTACGGTACCCAGCACGTTGCCGGACGAAGTGCTGTTGCAGGTTCGCCAGGGCCGGCCCTACGTGGGGCTTGAACCGCAACGGGCAGGCCGCCTGCAGGTGCGCACCGCCGCCCCTATTCAGGTGGACTCGCCCATTGATGAGCCGCGCATTGTCCAGGCTCTGTTCCCGGTGAATGAGCGCTTGGGCTATCTGGCCGAAAGCGTACAGGCGGCGCGTAACGAGTACACCAAGCTTGCGTACCTGCGCACGCCGCTCAAATTCAGCTTCGTCCTCACGCTTACATTGGTCCTGCTGCTCTCGTTGCTGGCAGCTGTGTGGGGCGCGATTGTGTCCGCGCGCCGGGTGGTGGCGCCGATTCAGGATCTGGTCGCAGGCACGCGGGCGGTGGCGGCGGGCGACTTTTCAACTCAGTTACCGGTGCCGACCCGTGATGAAATCGGCTTTTTGGTGAACTCATTTAATGACATGACGCGCCAACTCGCGCGGGCCGAAGCGCAGGCGCAGGCCAGCCAGCAGGCGGTGGAGAGCGAGCGCGCGAGCCTTGGCGCGATCCTGGCCGGACTGTCCACTGGCGTGATCGCGCTGGAACCCAATCTGGACGTGCGCGTGGCCAACTCCGCCGCGCAGAACATTCTGGGCGCACCGCTCACTGCGGGCTACGCGTTGGAGCACCTGGGCAAGGCGAGCCCGATGCTGGCGCAGCTTGCGCACATCTGTCGAACGCGCCTCGGCTCGGGCCAGGGCACGGCGCAGGGTGCTGGCCACAGCGGTGCTCAGAGCGCGGGCCAGAGCAAGGCGGGGCGAGTCGGCGGCCCGACCACGATTGAAGTCGGCGCAGGCGCGATTACCCAGTGGCGCGAGCAGATTGCCCTGCGCGGCGAAGTGGGCCGACGGGTGCTTATGTGCGCGTGCACCAGCCTGCCGGGCGAAGACGGCACCGTTGGCGGCTACATACTGGTGTTCGACGATGTGACCGGACTGGTGCAGGCCCAGCGCGATGCCGCTTGGGGCGAGGTGGCACGCCGGCTGGCACACGAGATCAAGAACCCGCTGACGCCCATCCAGCTGTCCGCCGAGCGCATGCGCCATCGCTACCTGAAAGAGATGGACCCGGAGAAGGCCGACTTGCTGAACCGCTCTACCCATACGATTATCCAGCAGGTGGAGGCGATGAAGGCCATGGTGGATGCGTTCCGCGACTACGCGCGTGCGCCAGAGCTGAACATCTCCAAAGTGGATATCAACCGCATGGTGGGCGAGGTGAGCGACCTTTACCGCATGCGCGATGCCGATACTCGCATTGAGCTGAAGTTGGATGAGCAATTACAGACGATCGAAGCGGATGCGGTGCGTTTGCGACAATTGCTTAACAATCTTCTCACCAACGCAGTCGAAGCAGCCAGCCCCGGCGGCAAAGTAGCATTGCAGATTGATACCTGGCTGGATGCCACCGGGGAGTCGGCCAAGGCGCAGATTCTGGTGCAGGATAACGGCCCAGGATTTAACGTAGAGACATTGGGGCAGATCTTCGAGCCCTACGTCACCAGCAAGTCTAAAGGCACGGGCCTGGGGCTGGCGATTGTGAAGAAAATAGTCGAAGAACACGCGGGCACGATCGAAGTGGGCAACAGAACCACCGGCGGCGCCTGGGTGAAGATACGGATACCGGTGAGGGATGCCGAACGGCACCTGGATTCGACACCGCTGGCGACCGTCGTCCCCATCGTCGAGCAGCCCAATGCGGCTCCCGGGGGCGGTTCACCACGTGTTCAGCCGGTATCTGTAGAATAAGGGATGCCCTGTAGGGGGGTTGTTGGGCTACATGCGGCAGGACAGTGTCCATAGCCGCGAAGGACTCAAGATGAGCGCTGCGCGCATATTAGTTGTAGATGATGAAGCAGACATACGAGATCTGCTGCAGGAAATCTTGGTCGAGGAAGGGTATGAGGTGGCAGTGGCCGCCGACGTCGGCGAGGCGCGAGGCGCCCGCAAAGACGCTGAACCCGACCTGGTGCTGCTGGATATCTGGATGCCGGACGCGGACGGCATCTCGCTGTTGCGCGAATGGCGCGACGCGAACACGCTGGAATTCCCGGTGGTGATGATGTCTGGCCACGGCACCGTGGACACCGCGGTGGAGGCGACCCGGCTGGGCGCCTTCGACTACGTTGAGAAACCGCTGTCGCTGACCAAATTGCTGCACACAGTGGAACGCGCTCTGCGCGAGGGCCGTTCGAAGAGCAAATCCCATTCCCGTCAGTTGCTGCCACCGCTGGCAGCGCCGATTGGCAAGAGCAAGCTGGTGCAGGCGCTGCGCGACCAGATCGCCCGCGTTGCCCCGCACGACACTCCGGTGTTGTTCAGCGGCGAGCCGGGCAGCGGCCGCGAGGCCTACGCCCGCTACACCCACTCGTTGAGCGCCAGCGCCAACGGACCGTTCGTGCGGTTGGCGGCCGGCTCCGTGACCGAAGGCAACATGGAGCGCCTGTTGTTCGGCCACCAGGACGACCAGCGCGGTGAGGCCGGTGTGCTGGAGCGAGCCTCCGGCGGCGCACTGTTTATCAGCGACTTGCAAGATCTGGATGCCGGCGCCCAGCGCCTGCTGCTGGGCGCGCTGGAGCAGGGCAGTTTTATGCGCTGTTCTGGTCATGACCCAATTAAGTTAAACACCCGGTTCATTACCTCTATCCGCCGCGATCAGCCAGAGCCCACCGAGCCGGTGCGCCCAGACCTGATGTCTTACCTGAACGTGGTCACCCTCCAGGTGCCGGCGCTGCGCGCCTACAACGAGGACGTGCCGGAACTGCTGCGTTATTACGTAGACCTGCTGGTGGACAACGAGGGGCTGCCGTTCCGCCGTTTTGGTGTGGCCTCGCAGAACCGCCTGCGGAACTATCCTTGGCCTGGCAACATCGAAGAATTAAAGAATGCCGTACATGCACTGCTGGTGCTGGGCGGTGATGAGGAGATATCGCTGGAGGAGGTGGAGCAGCTGCTGGAGGTGGACGCGCCCACCAACGAGCCGCTGGTGAAGCACGATCTGCTGGCGCTGCCGCTACGCGAAGCCCGTGAGCAGTTCGAGCGCGCGTACCTGAAGCAGCAGCTACAGTTGTGTGGCGGCAAGGTGCAGTTGCTGGCCAAACGGGTCGGCATGGAGCGTACGCACCTGTACCGCAAGCTGCGCACCTTGGGCGTGGACTTTAGAGGCACCAACAGCTCGGACGAGTAAACCGTGCGGCTGCCGGGGCGCCTCTGCCAGCAATCGCGTGGGAGCGCGTGGGAGGCGAAGAAGATGAATGTACCCGGCATTGGTGTTGTTCTTGGTGTTCCGGGCAATACTTTTAAGAGTCTGGTTGGCCGCAGCGTTGCGCTGCTCGTTACGGTTGTGGGTGGCGCATCTGTCGCTTACGCCCAGGGCGATAAGGACAACGACGATAAAACCAAGCCCACGATGACTGCCCCAACCACGATGATCGTTTGCGAAATGCATTCCTCTGATACGGAGTCCTCCGGCGAGCCGGTGAAGGACGAGGGCTGCCGGGAAGTGCCGGTGGACTCTGACGTGCGGAAACCTAAGTTCAAATACAAGGTGAACGTGCGACCGCCACCGGGCCAGATGTGCACGCGCGAGACGCCGACGGGATCACGGAAGTCAGAAGTGGTTTGCCGATCACCGCAGCAGGCATACCTTGAGAGGCGCGCGGCGCAGGAGCAGCTGAAAGAAACAATCCGCGACGGCCGTTAACGCTATTTGCCGGCGCGACTGTTCAGCCTGCACAAGAAACTGGGACGCTGGCCTATTGAACAGACGCTCATCCAGGACCATAATGTACGTAAGTGGATCAGGGGTGCCCGGTCGGCGCTATAGCCTCGGTGAGTCTCATCGGGGCTTTTCGCTTTCTGGCCTACGGAAAGCACTTTAATCCGTATCCCACATAGTCACTGCCGACAGCGGCCCTGCCGCCAGCGCAATAGAACTTCTTTTGCAAGACGTCAAACGCTCGATTCTGCTGACTTGGATCTAGGATGTGCCGTCCGATCGGCCTGGCTACTAAGTCTGCCAGCTGCAGACCAGCTGAGTTCGCCGCTTTGCTTGCCATGCGTATCTTAAAAGGGAAATCCTTTTGATACTTATTTTCGCCATCGCAGATCCGTAGAAATTCCAGCTCCAAATCCCCATCTTCCTTTTTGCCGCGTTGCTCGACAACAATGTGAGTCTGAAGTTTCTGCTGACCCTTCTCCCTGACGAAGTCATAAAGTGTCTCGAGGCAGTATTTAAGCGCTATGTTGTATGGGTTGTCGGAGGTATCCGCTCCTGGCATCTCGCTTTTCTTGATAACGCAGCTCGCCAAAACGAAATTGCTCAACCCAATAATGTCCGTTAGACGCGCTACGTTGTAGTCGCATCGTTCATGGAGGCTTAACCTTTTTTCCAACGCCTGCGTGGTCTGAGAGCTCAACGCGCTCGACGGCTCAGCCGCGAGGTAATATGCTTGGCTTTCGTCCGGTATCGGATTTGGACGCAACGCCTGATCGTAGTTGATTGGGTGTGAGGTTGACCGCCCTCCAGGAGGTAGCATGAGCGGACATTTCGCGCTTGCGCAGCGCGTGTTTATCGTGGCAGGCCGAGCGCTGCTGGGCTTGTACTTTATCGTCCCAGGTTTAATGAAGGTTACGGGCTTCGCTGGGACCAGCGCCTATATGCAAGCGCATGGTGTCCCGTTCGTGCCCGTGTTGTTGGTGCTCACTATCGCCCTGCAAGTCGGTGGCGGCATCAGTTTGCTGCTGGGTTACCGCACGCATCTCATGGCGTTTGTACTTGCTGGGCTCACGTTGGTGATCAGTCTGTTCATGCACGATTTCTGGAGCATGGACGCGGGGATGGAGCGTGCGCATGAGATGCAGAACTTTATCAAGAACATGGCGATTATGGCGGGGCTGCTGTACGTTGCTGGCCACCAGGGCGCCTCGACGGATTAGGCAATCTTACACAACGGTGAACATGCCATGACTAATACACTGCACATCGGTCCGAAGAACTACTCGTCGTGGTCGTTGCGACCCTGGCTGGTGCTCAAGTGGGGCGACATTCCGTTTGTGGAGAACTACATCCCGCTTGATCAGCCAGGCTATGGGTTGGGACAGATCGCGCAGGTTAAAGCCGTCTCTCCGAGTGGGGCCGTACCTGCGCTGCACGTGGGCGATCTTGTCATCTGGGATACGCTGGCCATTAGTGAATGGGCTGCCGAGCAGGCGCCGTCGCTGTGGCCTGAAGATGCGGCGATCCGCGCGCAGGCGCGGTCCGCGACGGCCGAGATGCACTCCGGTTTTGGGGGCATCCGACGTGACCTCGGAATGAACATCAAGCGCCGCTGTGCCAATCAGGACTGGCCGAAAGACACGCAGCGACATCTGCTGCGGCTGTTTGAATTGTGGAATGATTGTCGCCGCGAACACCAGGGCCTTGGCCCGTGGCTGTTCGGTACGCGCTCGATTGCTGATGCTTTTTTTGCGCCGGTGGCTACGCGGATGCGCACGTACTCGGTGCCGATGGACAAGGTTTGTCAGGAGTACGCGGACACGGTGTTGAGCGATGCGGCATTTCTCGAATGGGAGCAGGCGTGCGTCACCGACGTGTGGGACCAGTCGGGCTTTTCCGTCATCGACGGCTTGTATCGCTAACCCCTAGTTTCGAATGTTCAGCCGCCAGCGGAATGTTGCGAGGAATAGCAGGGTACTTTATGACCCCTTCGATGAGCACGAAACTAATATATCGTTTCACGTGAACCGTTGGCTGTATTGGCTTTTCACTACCGTATGTGGCGCCCTTTTTTTAGCGGGTAGTTGGGTCGTTGTGGCTCAGTTCGCAGATGGCGTTGGGAGTAGAGCTCCCGCGATTGTCTTAGGTACGATTTGTTGGATTAGCGCCGCATGGATTGCGCATATGGCGGTTGCAACATTGTCTGTCAAAGTTGACAGTGCGGCATTACGCTGCCAAGAGCTGATCAGCCTCGAAGGATTCTACAGAACTAAAGAGATTCAGTGGCCGAACGTGACGACAGTCGTGGATAGAGGTACATCAGTCGTCGTTGGAGATGGAGAAAAAACGATTGAAGTCGGGTTGTTCTTTTTTCCCGATCCAGAAGAGTTACGGCGCTTCCTCGTAAGTCGCTTAGATAGCGATTCAACCCAATCATCACCAGAGTGAACTAGAGTTCTAACAGCATAGAGTGCAAGCTCGGACTCAGCGAAGTGCTGGGCACTGAAAAGTGAGATCAACCAGAGGTGTGTTGGCATACTCCCTCAACGCTTACTTGTGGGTTACATTCATAGACCAGTGTTGCCATGCCAAAGTTGCCTCCATAACCACGGAGATTAACTGTCACCTAGTGGTGCCCAGCGCCGTAGGCGCTAGGCGAAACACCGCGTCGTAAAATCGGCCACTGGGCCGGATGCTTGACCGGTGTTCAGTAGCCCTCTACGCCACTCATGTCCGGCAGGTCGTGGGCAATACCCTTATGGCAGTCAATACAAGTTTTCTCGCCAGAGGCGAGTGATGTGGAGTGCTGTTCAGACGCCCTGAGGCTTTGCGCTGTGAAATCCATATAATCGAAATCGTGGCAATTACGACATTCCAGCGAGTCGTTGGCCTTTAATCGCGCCCATTCGTGTTCGGCGAGTTCCCGACGCTTCGCATTGAATTTATCGCGCGTGTTGATACTCCCAAACAGCTTTCCCCAGACGTCCTTGGATGCCGCGGTTTTTCGTGCAATCTTCTCAGTCCAGTCGTGCGGAACGTGGCAATCGGGACACGTTGCTCTAACGCCTGATCGATTTGTGAAGTGAATCGTGCTGCGCATCTCCTGGTAGACGTTGTCCTCGTGTTCGTGACAGCCGATACAGAACTTCTCGGTGTTGGTCGCCTCCAGGGCTGTATTGAACCCGCCCCAGAACAAGACACCCGCAACAAAGCCGCCGAGCGTTAGTGCGCCGATACTGTAGTGAATGCTTGGGCGGCCAATGTCCCGCTTGAGCTTGCGGAAATACTTCACCATTTAGTCTTCCTTGCCCTTGGTTGCGCGTTCCTTGAGCAATTCGTCCATGTCCTGAAAATCGTTCTCCGGTGTATCGCGGCTCATCGTCTGATTGACGTGGCATTGATTGCAGAAATAGCGTCGCGGCGAGATTTCGGCGAGAAAGTTACCTTCCCTGTCCATGTAATGCGTAACACTAATCATCGGGGCCTGGCTTTCCTCGGTCCGTCGTCTGGCATGGCACGACATGCATTTGTTTACCTGCAGGTTAACGTCATAGTCACGTGTGTCGTGCGGTATGAGCGGCGGCTGCATCGGGTAGTTTCGCTTCTGCCTAATATCGCCATCGAACACCTGGGGAATAGCGGTGGGATTTGCTTCGCTGTCTATCGGTGTACCGTCGCGCAGTGTTGCAATTTCATCAGCCGTTACTACACCGAGAATTAGCGACACGGCCAGGAATAGAAAAGCTGCTGCGTTCGTTGTTCGTTTCACTATCAGTGCCCTCACGCCTTAACCATTTTGACAGCACATTTCTTGTAGTCCGTCTGTTTTGACAGCGGGTCTGTCGCATCGAGCGTCACTTTGTTGACCAGTCGGGACGCATCGAACCAAGGCATGAAGATAAGCCCTTTTGGTGGCCGATTGCGGCCCCGGGTTTCGATCCGGGTCCTGACCTCGCCTCGTCGGGATACTATCTTCACGGCGTCACCCCGTCGCATGCCGCGCTTGAGCGCGTCGTCGGGATGCACGTACACCAAGGCATCAGGCACTGCCCGCTGCAGCTCGGGCACACGCTGCGTCATCGATCCGGAGTGCCAGTGCTCGAGCACTCTGCCCGTGCTTAACCAAAGGTCGTATTCGTCGTCCGGGCTTTCAGGCGCTGGCTCGTATGGCAAAGCAAAGATAATCGCCCTGCCATCCGGTTTGCCGTAAAAGTCCCAGTCACTCCCAGGCTTGACGTAGGGATCGTAGCCTTCTTTGAAGCGCCAACGGGTTTCTTTTCCATCCACCACCGGCCAACGCAAGCCGCGCACCTGGTGATAGACCTCGTAGGGTGCCAGGTCATGGGCCTTGCCGCGTCCGAACTCCGCGTACTCCTCAAACAGGCTCTTCTGCACGTAGTAGCCAAAGTAGTGCGACTCGGTATTGCTGTGATCCGGATCGATCTCGGACAGCGGATAACGATCGGCATGGCCGTTCCGGAAGAGCACCTCATAGAGCGTCTTGCCGTGGTATTCCGGCGAGGCGTCCAGCAACGCCTTGGGCCAGACTTCGTCTGTCGTGAAGCGCTTGGAAAACTCAATGAGTTGCCACAGGTCCGAACGTGATTCGCCGGGCGGTTCGATCAACTGATACCAGCTTTGTGTCCGACGCTCGGCGTTTCCGTAAACGCCCTCTTTTTCTATCCACATCGCGGTAGGCAGAATCAGGTCGGCTGCCTCGGCGGTTACGGTCGGATAGGGGTCCGAGACAACAATGAAGTTCTCGGGATTGCGATAACCCGGAAACGCTTCCTCGTTGATATTGGCCGCAGCCTGCATGTTGTTATTGCACTGCACCCAGTAGGCGTTGATGTCGCCGTCTTTCAGTTTGCGGTTCTGCAATACGGCATGAAAGCCCGGTTTCCCAACGATCGTTCCGCCTGGCAGCCGCCAGATTTTCTCGGCAATTGCGCGGTGTTTTTCGTTGTTGACCACCATGTCCGCCGGCAAGCGGTGCGAGAAGGTACCGACTTCGCGGGCCGTGCCGCACGCGGAAGGTTGACCGGTGAGGCTAAACGGGCTGTTACCCGGTGTCGATATCTTTCCAGTCAGAAGATGAATGTTGTAGATGAGATTATTGCACCATACACCACGCGTGTGCTGGTTGAACCCCATCGTCCAGAACGACACCACCTTACGATCCGGGTCCGCGTAAAGTTCGGCGAGCGCGCGCAGTCTGTCGACGGGTACGCCGCTAAGCTTCGATACTGACTTCTCGTCATAGTCGCTAACAAACTCGGCGAACTCGTCGAACGTCATGGGTTCCGAGCCGCCGCTGTTCGGGTTCGCGGCGGCCTGCTGTTTGGGGTGCTCGTCACGCAGCCCGTAGCCGATGTCGGTATCGCCACGCCTGAAGTTCGTGTGCTTATTGACAAAGTCGTGATTGACCTTGCCATTGCTGATGATGTAGTTGGCGATGTAGTTCAGAATGGCCAGGTCGGTCTGCGGTGTGAAAACTACATCGATATCCGCGAGATCGAAGCAGCGGTGCCTAAACGTGGACAGAACAGCTACCTTTACATGCGACGCGCTGAGCCGTCGGTCGGTCACCCGCGTCCAGAGGATCGGATGCATCTCCGCCATGTTGGAGCCCCACAGCACGAACGCGTCCGTGGCTTCAATGTCGTCGTAGCAGCCCATCGGTTCGTCGATACCGAAGGTGCGCATAAAGCCACCGACGGCAGATGCCATGCAATGCCGTGCATTAGGCTCAATGTTGTTGGATCGAAATCCGGCTTTCATTAGTTTGACAGCAGCGTAGCCTTCCATGGCAGTCCACTGACCCGAACCGAACATGCCGACAGAGGTAGGCCCTTTGTTCTTCAAGGCCGCCTTGAATTTCTCCGCCATGATATCGAACGCTTCATCCCAACTTACGGGCGTGAAGTCGCCTTCCTTGTGGTACTTGCCATTCCGCTTGCGCAATAGCGGCGTCTGCAATCGATCCTTGCCGTACATGATCTTGGACAGAAAATAGCCCTTGACGCAGTTAATGCCCTTGTTGACCGGGGATTTGATGTCGCCGTGAGTGGCAACGACTTTACCGTCGAGAGTGGCAACGTTGACCGAACAACCGACGCCACAGAAGCGACACGGTGCCTTGTTCCATTCCAGGCGCGTAAGGTCTTCCCCAGTGATCACGTTGGTTGCCGTGGCAGGCACTGAAACGCCTGCTACACCGGCCGCCGCGGCGATCGCGTTGGCCTTCATGAATTCTCGTCTGTTGACTGCCATTCGCTCATCGCCTCCGGCGTATTGTCATACTCATGATTCGTATTCGTGGTAAACGGGCGCTACCGAAACAACGCCCCCTACATCTGCAAGGCTGATTGCGAATTCGGCCAACTCGCGGACATCGCGAGCCTCGGCGGTTACCACCAGTTTGCCCTGTTGTTCTACATGTACTTCGAGACCGGGCACGGCGTTGATGCGGTCAGCCACACAGCGCCCGTCGTCCGGTCGAGTGTTTACGACATAGCTTGCAACGTGATACTCCTTGTCAGCCATGTGCGTGCGCCCGTAAAGCGTTTTCCGGACAGGCGGCGATGCATGCCCCACAACCGGTACAGGTTTCGTGACTAATCTGTGGTGGTGCGACCGAGCCGAGCCGAGGAACGAAGCGAATGGCTTCAGCTTCACAAACGTCAGCGCAAGTCTGGCAAACGACCTGTCGTTTGGCCAGGCAAGTATCCAGAACCCGCAGTTCAAGTTTCCACACAGGATGCACGGTGTCGGACAATGCGCCGTCTGCGCAAACATCCACGCAGCGCATGCAAAACGTGCATTCGCCCCGCCTGAAGTCGACCTCTGGATAGCCGCCCGATCCGCGCAAGAGGATGTTCTGCGGACATGCCGTAACGCATTGGTCACAGGTTGTGCATTTGTCCGTAAATTCAGGTTCTGAGAGCGCTCCGGGAGGCCGGATTGGCAGCGGGGATGTTGGCGTCCGGCCGCGTAGCAGGTTGCGTCTGGACAGATTGACTGATTGCGTCACAGCTTAGCCAGCGCCGGGTGGGCCGAAAATCAGCTGTAACATCCAAATCACAAAGCCGTAGCCGCCAACGAGAATGATGGAAAGCAGGGGAAACAGGAAAACGGTTATGAAAATGAAAACGCGGCGTTCACCCCGCCTCGTTATCACGTGGTCGTCGTCAGAACTAGTGTTACTCATTCGCCAATCCCCGGTTACACGGTAGATTTTATCGGTAGTGCCTTGGGCAAAGAGGTCTAGATAGGTAATACAATAGAGGCGCGAAGGTTTTATTGTCAAACTGGGTTCTATAGTGGCCGGTACGTACTTGCCGACGCATTGGTCGATCGTGCGGTGAAGATGTGCAAGGCCAATCCGGCCGCCAGGCAAATATGGGGGACCCAGAGATAGAGATAAGTCCAGGGCTTGAGGACTCAGATCACCGTGCTGGTGGTGAATAGATAACGGTCCCCGACTATCAATGGTCTAGTGAAAGTCTAGTTCGACAACCGATACCGGATCGACCGGTGCTGCGGGTATTCGAAATACCGAGGTATCTGCGTAGAATTGGTCATCCTGTTTGGAGCCTTTCCACCATCCGGGAATACCTGCCAGTGGCAGTGGTGAAAGGTCGGCCGTAGTCTTTATCAAATCCCCCCGCTGTAGTGTCGCAGCCAGTGATCTGTCCAGATTTACCCGCAGTCTTGCGCGGTCCGTTGCGAAAGAGCCGGCATCAAACCGCACGAGTACGGCGTGGGCAGTGATGGCCTTATAGGGATTGAGAAATTTTTCCAGCAACGCGT
>CBDUQI010000170.1:0-12631 GCA_965369325.1 uncultured Gammaproteobacteria bacterium | reverse complement strand
AGGGCCCGTGATGCTTAGTGCCTATGCGGCGTTTCAGGGCTGGTCCGGCATGGCTGTGCATACGCTTCTGAGCCCCACGCTCCCTTATACCAGCGGGTATGCGAACCGGTCCCTGAGTGCCTCGGGCAATCCAGTACTGCTGAGTCTGATGCCCACACTGTCACTCGCCTACCTGCGCGGCGATGTGGCCGAGGGCAATCGGGCGTTGCAACTGGCGCTGGCACGAGATGAACCCGGCGCACTCAAGCGGGTGGCCAACGCGAATGTACGTTTGCAACTGGCAGACAAGCGGCTGCCGCTCAACCTGGGGTTTGTGCGCAAGCTGCGGATGCAGCCCACCGGCGAACCGTTGGACAAAGCACAGGTGAACGCGCTGAAGGCCAGTCTGGCGCGTGATCAATGGCGCACCGATACCGGCGAGCTAATGCTGCAGCTGGAGGATTCCAAGCAGGCCTGGTTTCGGGTGGACACACCGCGCTACAAAGCGCTAGTGGGCAACCCGGCCGGCACTGTGGCGCTGGGGAATGTGAAAATTACTCAAGCCAGCGACGGGACCATCACCGCCATCGCGCTGGATGATGTTCCTATCGAGGCGTCCTCTCGCGTGCTAGTGACAACCGTCAGCCGGTTTCAAAATACGGGCCTAGTGACGGAGCCTGTCAGCGGTGCACGCTACGGCAAGCACGCGCGGCGCGTCGTGCAAAGCGGCGAGGCGCCGGTGATGATGGAGCGGCTGGGTGCGCGGGTTGAGCTGCTCTCCAGTCACCCTGGCGAGCCTCAGGTTGTCGGGATCGACATGGCGGGGCGAGAGTTCCCGCTGTCGTTATCCGTGGCGCCGGGGCCGCAGAGCGAGGATGATCAATCGTACAGCTCGCGCCGGTTGAGTTTTCAAACCGGTACCGTACCTGCTCAGTGGTATTTGCTCAGGTTTACCCAGCCATGAGTCAGTTACCCAAGCCTGCTGCAAGTTCGCCCATCCGGGTGGGAATTTTTTACCCGTCCGATCCGCTGGGCGATATTCCGGGCGGGATAGAGGCCTTTATTCGCGGTATTATCGGCTACGCTCCTGAGGACCTTGCCTTCAGCGTGATTGGCCTCACCACCGACGCACACGCGCGCCCGGTCCGGCAGTGGCGCGAGCACCGTCTGCGCGACCGTGTTTTCCGCCACTATCCGGTCTACGCGGTGGATGATCCCAAGCGCCAGCCCCGCATCCCGGCCACCATCCGTTACATGGCCCGTTTATGGCCGTCGGCTAGCCGCCTGGGGCGGGAGTTTGATGTGCATGAGTTTCACCGGCTGGAGCCTGCGCTAATGTTCACCCGCTCGGCGGTGCCAGCGACCGCAGTGTTTCACCAAAACATGGACGTGATCCGAGGCGAGGGCTCGGATATCCGATGGAAACATCTGCCAGGGCTGTACTTTGCGGTCGAGCGGTTCGGCCTAAAGCACCTGAGCTGTGTATTCGTGGTGCAGGAGCAGGGTAAGCGCGTGTATCAGGCACGCTATCCCGGGTTGGCCGATAGGTTCCGGTTCACACCCACCTGGATGGATCCCGAAATATTTCATCCCGTCGCTCCCGCGCAGGCTCTCGCGCTGCGTGGCGAGGAGTTGGCGCGTTTCGGCATTGGCAAGGACGATGCGGTGGTGAGTACCGTCGGACGGCTGGATGCACAAAAAGATCCGCTCATGCTACTGGAGGCGTTTAAACGGATGCTGGCCGAGGTGCCCGAGTCTCACCTTGTACTGATAGGTGATGGCGTGTTGCGCGAGCCGATTCGCGAGCGTGCGCAGGCGATGGGGCTGGCCGATCGCGTCCATCTCACCGGGCTGATGCCGCCGCAACAGGTTGCCCGCGTGCTCAATGCATGCGATTTGTTTGCCCTGGCCTCGCAGTACGAGGGCATGCCGATCGCTGTGCTGGAAGCGCTGGGCTGTGGCCTGCCGGTGGTGAGCACCGACGTCGGTGAGGTGCGACGGGTGGTCAGCAACGGGGAAAATGGTCAGGTGATTGACGAGCGCTCGCCGCAGCGACTTGGGCAGGCACTGATTCATGCGTGGCAGCGGCGTGATGTGCTTCGCGGCGAACCGTGCGTGAGTTCGGCGCTGCGCTTTACCCCGCAGGTGGTATTGGCTGCCTTGTACGACAATTATCGTTCTCTAGCGGCCAGGCGCAGACGCGCGTGACCCAATACAGTAGACTCTATCGCGCCCCAGCTTATGCGGGTAGCCACCAGTGCGCTGCTAGTACGCCCGACACGAATGACACTAGTAACGGGATGAGCAATGAGTAGTTTGGATGTAATGGGCTACAGCGTAAGCGACGGTGGCCTTGCCCGCGATGCCGATGCAGCGATGGCGCTTATCGACGGCGGTGGGCACGGGCATTATGTTGCGTGTGCAAACCCACACTCGCTGGTGGTCGCCAGCGATGACCCGGCGTTCGCGCAGTCGCTGCACGATGCGGACGTGTTACTGCCCGACGGGGCTGGTATTGTGCTCGCAGGGCGTTGGCTTGGGCACCCGGTTGCGGAGCGGGTGGCGGGCTTTGAGTTTTTCTCGGCGCTCAGCGAGCGCTGCAACGCGCGCGGTAATATGCGGTACTTTTTTCTGGGTTCCAGTGAACAAGTACTGGCGAAAATTGCCGAACGAATGGCGCGCGAGTATCCGCACATTACTGTGTGTGGCACGTACTCGCCGCCGTTCAAGGCCGAATTTGACCATAATGACAACGAGGCAATGCTGGCGGCAATTGCCGAAAGTAAGCCGCATGTGCTTTGGGTGGGGATGACCGCGCCCAAGCAGGAAAAGTGGATTTGGCAACATCGCCAGCAGCATCAGGTGCCGCTGGCCGGCGCTATCGGCGCTGTATTTGATTTTTACGCAGGTACCAAACCTCGCAGCGCCCCCTGGCTGGGTCGGTTAGGCCTGGAATGGCTGCCCCGGCTGTTGCGAGAACCGCGCCGGCTGTGGCGGCGCAATTTTGTTTCAACTCCTTTGTTTCTTTGGGCAATCCTAAAGCAGAAATATGGCCAGTAATACAGAAAATACAAAATCGGTTAGCGGCACAGGTGGCTTCTCGTTGGTGCCGCTGAGCGCGCCCGCGATCGCATTGATTGCGGTGACGGTGCTTGTTGTCTTGTACGTCTTTTTCGATGGGCTTGCCTACATGGTCAAGCAATGGTCGCGCGAGGAGTACAGCCACGGGTACCTAATTCCGCTCATCGCAGGGTTTATGCTCTGGCGTGCGCGGCGCGATTTGCGCGCGATGCGGTGGCAAGGTGATGCCAGCGGTTTAGCCATCGTGCTGCTGGCGCTGCTGGTCTACGTGGTCGGGGAGCTTAGCACTTTGTACACACTCATCCAGTACGCCTTCCTGATGCTGCTTGCTGGCGTGTGTGTCGCCATCTTCGGTTGGCGCTCGATGAAAGTCCTGTGGATTCCGCTGGTGTATCTGTTTTTTATGATCCCGCTGCCGAATTTTTTCTATCACAATCTCTCTTCGCAGCTGCAGCTGATCTCCTCGGCCATTGGTGTGTGGGTAATTCGCCTGTTTGATATCAGCGTCTTCCTTGAAGGAAACGTGATCGACCTTGGCGTGTATCAACTGCAGGTGGTAGAGGCCTGCAGTGGGCTGCGCTACCTGTTCCCGCTGATGAGCTTCGGTTTCTTATGCGCGTACCTGTTCAAAGCGCCATGGTGGCAACGGCTGCTGGTGTTCCTCTCGGCGGTGCCGCTGACGGTGCTGATGAACAGCGTGAGAATCGGTATCATCGGGGTGCTGGTGGAGCACTGGGGGATTGAGCAGGCGGAAGGGTTTTTGCACTACTTCGAAGGCTGGATCGTGTTCATGCTGTGCGTGGGCGTGATGTTTTTGCTGATGTGGGTAATGTCCCGTTTGTCTGGCGGGAACCGAGAATTCGCCGACGTGTTCAATGTGGATTTTGGGGATTCGGTGGACGATCACGCGCCGCCCCAGCAACTCTCGCGTGTCTTCGTGGCCTCGGCAGTGGCGGTACTGTCCGTGGGTGTGCTGTCGCAGTTTCTGCAGGCGCGTGAGGAGATTGTGCCCTCGCGCACCCAGTTCAGCGAGTTTCCGCTGAGGATCGCCAACTGGCGTGGGATGACCGATTCGCTGACCGACAACGTCTTAAAGGTATTGAAGCTCAATGACTATTTGCTGGCCAACTACGTTCGCGAGACAGAACGGGAGCCAGTCAACCTGTACGTGGCTTATTACGAATCTCAGCGCAAGGGGGCATCCATTCATTCGCCGCGCTCATGCCTGCCTGGGAACGATTGGGAGATAAGCAGTCTCACCCGGCACGGCGTACCGAGCGGAGAGAGTGATACCGCGCTGATCGATGTTAATCGCGTGTTGATCACCAAAGGTAGCGATCGGCAATTGGTGTACTACTGGTTTGAGCAGCGCGGGCGTCGCATCACCAGTGAGTACGCAGTTAAGTGGTATCTGCTGTGGGATGCGCTGAACATCAGTCGCACCGACGGGGCGCTGGTTAGGTTGACGACGCCAGTGCCTGCGGGTACTCAAGTGAAAGATGCAGAAGCGCGCCTGCAGGATTTCCTGCGCAGTATCTACCCGCAATTCGATCAATATGTGCCTACATAACGGCTGAGCGTGTAAGGACCACCGCATGAATTTGTTCACAAGCTTCTTTGTTGCCCTCCTGGGGAGCATGTTGCTTGTGCCACCATTGATGCGCATGTCGGGCCGCTTGCAGTTGCTGGATGTGCCGGGCGCGCGCAAAGTGCACAATACCGCCATTCCCCGCAGTGGCGGGCTGGCGATTGTGCTGGGTGCGTTGATCCCTATACTTATCTGGTTTCCGCACAACTCGCTGCTGATCCATTTGTTGGTCGCCGGCGCCGTTATCGTCGCGTTCGGTTTTCTGGATGACCGCCTGGATTTGCACTACGGGTGGAAGTTCTTTGGGCAGTTCGTGGCCGCGATCATCGCGATCAAAGGCGGCGTTCTCATTGATGTGGTGCCGTTTTTTGGTATCGAGCCAGTGCACCCACTTGCCTCGCATGTGCTTACCTTTCTGTTCCTGCTGGGCGTGACCAACGCCATTAACCTGTCCGATGGTCTGGATGGGTTGGCGGGCGGTATGGCGTTGTTGACGCTGGGGGCGATTGCGTGGCTAGCGTTTATTGCCGACGGCACCGGGGTTAGCCTGATCGCGCTGGCAATTATGGGAGGCGTGTGCGGATTCCTGCGTTACAACAACTACCCGGCCGTGGTGTTTATGGGGGATGCGGGCAGTCAGTTTCTGGGCTTTATGACCGCCGGGCTGGCCGTAATCCTTACTCAGACGGTAAATACGGCCTACAACCCGGCGCTGGTGTTGTTGCTGTTAGGTCTACCTATCCTGGACACATTAGTGGTGATGGTGTGGCGGATTCGCAATGGGGAGTCACCATTCTCACCTGATCGAAACCACTTCCACCATCGCCTGCTGGACTTCGGTTTTTTGCACTACGAGGCGGTCTCAGCGATCTATCTGGCGCAGTGCGTGTTCGTTGCTATTGGTTTGCTCACCCGCTACCAGGACGATCTCACCGTCATGTCGTTGTACGCGTTGTGTTGCGCGCTGGTATTGGCTTTTTTTCGCTGGGCGCGCACTAGCGGCTGGCGCCGGCATCCTTACGATGAGGCGGACAAGCCGCTGGAGCGGCGCAATGTCCTGTTGCGCCATGTCAGTTGGCTGCCGCGAGCCAGCGCTCGTACGCTGGAG
Organism: uncultured Gammaproteobacteria bacterium; assembly: GCA_965369325.1. Classification (GTDB taxonomy): domain Bacteria; phylum Pseudomonadota; class Gammaproteobacteria; order Steroidobacterales; family JBCBZW01; genus CBDUQI01. The sequence continues at coordinate 6,875 of CBDUQI010000170.1, read as the reverse complement.
TATGCGTTCGGCGGATTCGTGTTGGTGGCGGCCCTGGCCCCCACCGAGGTGGCGCCAGCCTCTGGCTGGATTGCGCTGGTGCTGCTGAGCATCGCCCTGCTCGCCCGGTGGCTTGGGGAAGAGTTGGAGCTGCGGGTTCGCCGGGTGTGGATTTACGTCGTCGCGGTGCTGGCCATTTACGATCTGGAGGCCGGTCGTGCGGCGCTCACGCTCCCGTCATGGTTCCTCAATACCTATGTGGTGGTGATGGTCGGTGTCCTCGTGCTGACCATCCGGCTCACACGGCGGGAGCAATTCCGTACGACGCCGATGGACTTGCTGATTGTGTTCTTCGTCATCGTCGCAATGTTGATCACCGAGTTCTCCAGCAGCTCGCTGGCAAGCACTTACAAGCTGGGTGAGGCGGTAGTGCGGCTGGCGGTATTGTTCTACGCCGGCGAATTGCTGTTCAGCAAAGGGCCGGATCATCAACGCCACCAACGCTTGCTGGTTTTGGCGGGGTTGCTCATCATGGTGGTGCGCGCGCTACTCATCTGAGCGGTTCGACACCGCACCGCGGCCCAATGTTGTGTAAACTGTCTAGTTGATATTTTTCGGCTGTGCTTCGGTGTCGGGGACGCTTGGGGGCAGCTAAGCAGCATTTTCAAGGGAGTCAAAATGAACTTTGGCAGATTGGTTCTGATCGCCGTCTCCGCCGCCATGCTGGTGGCATGTGGCAGTGCAGAGGACCGTGCGGAGCAGTATCTGGAACGGGCCCGGGCCTCAATGGAGGCCGAAGACTATGTAAAAGCAGAGCTCGACCTGAAGAATACCCTGCAGATTAACCCGAAAAGCGCCGAGGCGCGGTTGATGCTGGCGGAGATCGCCGAGCGGGATCAGCGCTGGCAAATGATGTTCAACCAGTTGCGTTCGGTAACCGAACTGGACCCGAACAATACCGATGCCCGGGTGAAGCTTGGTGTGGTCTACCTCGGGTTGAAGGGTGTTGGCCCGGAGTTCCTGGATCGTTCGCGCGAGCAGGTGGACGCGGTGCTGGCAATCGACCCCAATCACGTGGGTGCGCGCGTGCTGCAGGCCTCGTTGTTGCGCGAGTCCGGGGAGCCCGATCAGGCGCGGGCTCAAGTGCGTGAAGTGCTGCGTGAGCACCCGGGCGATGTGGCTGCAGTCTCGCTGCTGGCATCGCTGTTCATGCCGGGCGAGCCGGAAAATGCCCTGGCCGCTTTGCGCTCGGGAATCACCGCCAATCCTGACTCGGCCGCTTTGCGCCTGCTACTGGTCGGTCTGCTCGAGCGGCAGGGCCGCTGGGATGAGGTGGAAAGCAGCCTGCAGGATATGATCGCTAAGTATCCACAAGAGAAGGGCATCCGCTACAAGCTCACGGAGTTCTACTCCCAGCAGGGGCGCACGGATGAGGCTGAGCGCGAGCTACGTTCGATGATGGCCAACTACCCGGATGACATCACCGTCAAACTAAAGCTGGCCGAGTTGCTGGCCAACTTCCGTGCCCCGGAGCAGGCCGAGGAGATGCTTAAGGCGTTTGTCGTTCAGGAGCCGGATGTACACCGCTTTCGTTTCGCTCTGGCGCGCCTTTACGAGGCCACTCAGCGTGGCGGCGAGGCGGAGGACATTTACCGTGGCATCATCGACATCGATGGCGTTGGCTCTCAGGGATTGGAAGCACGCAACAAACTTGCCACACTGCACTTGCGCTCACGCGATGTAAACAAAGCACGCGTGCTGGTGGATGAGGTGATGGCGCAGGATGCGACCAATACCTCATCACTGCTGATGCGGGCCGCCATGATGATGGACGATGGCGAGTTGGAATCGGCAATCGCCGATCTGCGCACGGTGCGCCGCAACGAGCCGAACAACGATAAAGCGCTTACGCTGCTCGGTCAGGCGCACTTGCGCAACGGCGATGAGAACCTCGCCGAGGAGCGCTTCCGCGAGCTGGTCCAGGAGCATCCCAACAACGTCTCGGGACGACTGTCGCTGGCGCGGCTGCTGGTTAAAAAAGAGCAGTGGGCCGATGCGGAGATCCTGCTGCTCGGCGCGTTGAATACACGCGAAGGCCAGGATGTGGGCACCATTCGTCTGCTGGTTGACGTACTGGTACGGCAAGAGAAGTGGGGACCGGCAATGGAATTCGCCGAGCGGATTACCAGTATCGAAGGGCAGGCCCATCTGGGGCACTACCTGGAGGGGCGCATCTTTCAAGCCCAGCGCGACTTCCCCAACGCCGTTGATCGCTACTCCAAAGGCTTGGCGGAACGGGAGAGCTCAATCGAAGCGCTGTCCGGGTTGGTGGGCAGCTTGTCGGCGATGGAGCGGGAGACCGAAGCGCTTACCTACCTGGAGCGATATGTCGCCGCGCAGCCGAAAAGCTTTCACGCGCATACATTGATTGGTCAGGTAAATGCCCGTCTCAAGCGCTGGGTGCTGGCAAAGGCGGCATTCGAGCAGGCGATATCGATTAATCCAAGTTGGCTGCCGGCGTACCGTGACCTCACGGGTGTTTATCTGCAGGGGAACGACACCGATGGCGCGATCCAGGTCTGCAAGCGCGGTCTGGACGCGGTTCCGGGCAATAACCAAATGCAGCTGTTGCTGGCCGGGGTATACGAGCGCAAGCAGGATTTCCCGCAGGCGATGGAATTGTACGAAACCGTGCTGAGCAGTGATGCGGCCTCGACCGTTGCCGCCAACAATCTTGCCGCGCTGATTGCCGACCACGCGCCGGAGACAGAACGGTTGGAGTACGCTTTGCGGGTAGCCCGGCGGTTTGAAGGCACCAGTAACCCACTGTTTCTAGATACCCTGGGCTGGGTGCACTATCGCCTGGGTAACGTGGACACGGCGGTCCCATTACTGGAAGAGGCCGTGCAGGGTGCTGGGCAAGTGCCGCAATTGCGTTACCACCTGGGAATGGCTTATTTTGAAACCGAGCGTAAGGAGTTGGCGCGCCGGGAGTTACAGGCTGCGATAGACAACAGCGGAGACGGATTCTTCGGCCTTGAAGAAGCACGCTCTACGCTGGCCAAACTGTAAGGCGCGGGCAGGTTGCGCGTCAGGAGCGTTGCAGCCACCTTTGTGCACGAATATTAATGGCGCCCAGACTTGCGTTCACTGAGCCAGCGTCCTACTATTCGTGCCTGGAGTCCGGAAACGGAGTCTATGTGAGTTTAGGGGATTGCAGCACGGCGTCCGACCCATAAGCGCATCGATATATTGTCGGTAAACTTTACAAACTGGGTCGTCGTTGCCGTAGCAGAGAAAGGTAACTGGAGTAGAATCAGCAATTTAAGTGTTTGGCACGCTACTTGCTTTCGCTTATATTGATGAGAGCGTCCAGCTCTGCCCTCGGCCGAACGGCGATACCGCCTCGTGGGGTGCGCAGTTGCGGGTTAGTAAGACTCTTTGGAAGACATCGCTAAGAATAGTTAGCAGGGAGATATTTCAGATGACGAAGAAGTTTTTTTCACGGCTCCTCGGTGCGGCACTACTCGTCGCAGCAGGCCAGGCCAGCGCAATCAGCATTGATCTGACCGCCGAAGCAACCGGATCAGAAGTCGGTGACACCGTAACGGTGACGTTGTCGTTCGATGGGGTGGGTAACCCAATTCTCGGTGGTGGTTTCATCATTGATTATGACAGTGCCGTCCTTGATTACGTTGACGACAGCTTCACCTACGTTTTGGTAGACATTGCAGGCCAGCCTTGTGACCTTCCCACCAGCCAGTGCATCGTGCTGGACCCGGTGTTGGTTGACGAAGGTGGTGGTTCGATCGAAGGGGCTGCTGGTGACTTCACCGGTATTGGCCTGCTCGGTCAGCCGGTTACGGTTGCAACCTTCCAGTTCACCATCATTGGTGGTGACGACGATGGTCTGACCGACATCGGCATTGCTGCTGGTGGTGCTGGCGGTCCGTTTGCCTGCCTGTTCGTTCCGGATTGCGCCGGTCTCGAGCTGAATGGTACGACCGTTGCTGCCGCTGCAGTTCCGCTGCCGGCTGCTGCTTGGTTCTTGCTGGCTGGTCTGGGCTCACTGCTCGGCTTCCGTCGCAAAAGCTAAGTAGTTACAAGCTACTTCGAGTCGGTTCTCCGGCTCGGCAAGAAACCCGCCTTTTGGCGGGTTTTTTGTTGCCCGCCGTTTACTGTTCGGAAGGTGTGCTCAACCGGCCAGTTTGCATAAGGTGCAGTTCGGCCGGTCGCAGCTTTGGCGAAGGGCGTGTCGTATAAGTAGAAAATGCGTCAATAAAGTGTCGGTTTGACTGGCAACTGGGTCACATTTCCTGTAAAACGGATACGGTTTCGCTGGTAACGACGTCAGCGAGAAGACCAATAATTCGGCACATGCTGACGAGACGTGCCAGCAAATAACCAACAGTAAAGTTGGATAGGCCATTCGCACATGCGATGGGGTGATCTTGGGGATTGATCGTGGACCTGCCAATGAGCGCGTTCGAAATCGTGTGGATTTCAATACGGACGTGTTCGGCCGAACACCATTGTGATGACTCAACATGACCTGGCCAAATATGATGAAGTTGATGACGAGGAAGATTCGCGTAACTACCCGTTGATCGTCCTCTGATGACAGATGAAAACATGCTGTTCGCGTTGGGGAGCGCGAATCGCTTAATTTTGGCACCTAAAGAGGATGGCTAAAGTGAAAAGAATATTAACTGCCCTCTCCAGCGCTCTGTTGGCTGTAGCCGCCGGTTCGGCAGCTCAGGCAGGGACCGGAGATGTTGCGTTTACCGGGCTGGACCCGATCGACTCTGTGAAGAAGACTATTCGTTTCAACCGCGCTGATTTGCAGCCGGCGGATGCGGCAGTGTTGGTCGTGGACAAGCAGCGGGCACAGTTCGCACCAGAAAAAGGGCTGACCGGACAGCATCTGTACATCATCGAATTGGCCGACGCTCCGCTGCCGACCTATCGTGGTGGCGTGAATGGTTACGAGGCGACAGCAGTCGGTGTCGAGCGCAGCGCGGGCAAGTCTCGCAGCGCTACTCGCGCCAGCGGCAAGCTGGATACCAGCGCGGCTGCATCGGTGGCTTACCGCGGTTATCTGCAGGCGAAGCAGGAAGACTTCAAGGCCTCACTGGATACCCAGATTGGTCGGGCTTCTGCGCAAAGCTACTCCTTCACCAACGCCTTGAATGGCGTTGTGCTGCGTTTGAGCCAGACTGAAGCGACCCGCGCAGCCTCCATGGACGGCGTTGTTCGCATCACGCGCGATCGCATGGACAGCATTGACACCGCTAACTCAGTGAGCTTTATCGGCGCACCGAGCATCTGGGACGGATCAGGCACGGGCCTGGCTGGCTCGATGGGCGAGGGCATGCTGGTCGGTATCATCGATACCGGCGTTAACCACACCCACCCCTCCTTTGCATCGGTGGGCGATGATGGTTACGCGCCAGTCAACCCTTTCGGCGCGGGTACATATGTCGGCGAGTGTCTGGACTTCCAAGGCCTGTGTAACGACAAGCTGGTCGGCAGCTACGCTTTCCTCGAAGCATTTGGCGGCGCGGATCCGCTCACCCAGCCGGGTGATCCGTCCTCGAAAGATACCGATGGCCACGGCTCGCACGTGGGCAGCACCGCGGCTGGTAACTTTGTGACTGACCCGCCGTTCACTGACTTCCTGGGCAATGACGTTGGCGTGACGCTGGGCACCATCTCAGGTGTCGCCCCTCACGCTAACCTGATTGCGTACAAGGTATGTGCGCCGACCTGTGGTGCGGCGGATCGTGTCGCAGCCGTAGACACCGCGATCAACGACGGTGTAGATGCACTTAATCACTCCATTGGTTCCGGCGGTGGCAATCCCTGGAACGAGCCTGTCGCCGACGCCTTCCTGAACGGGCGCGCGGCCGGCATCATGATTCAGAACTCCGCCGGTAACTCTGGCCCGGGTGCAGGCACCGCCGAGGCGGCTGGCAATGGTCCCTGGGTTACCGGTGTGGCAGCCAGCACGCACGATCGCGATATTCCCGAAAAACACATGCAGGGCATGAGCGGCGGCGATACCACGCCCCCGAGCATGCTGGTGGGTGAAGGCTTCTCCGGTGGTTACACCGGCCCGATCGTTTGGGCAGGTAACTACAGCAACGGCGATCCCAACCCGGAGCAGTGTCTGAATCCGTTCCCGGCAGGTACCTTTGTCGGCGATGAGATTGTGATCTGCGAGCGTGGCGATATTGCCCGTATTCAGAAGTGCATCAACGTGGCTGACGGCGGCGCCGCCGGTTGCGTACTCATCAACATCGCGGGCGGCGCAACCAGCGTGGTTGCGGACCCGTTTGTCCGTCCTGGCATCCATATGGATGAGGTCAACGGCGCCGCGCTTAAAACCTGGGTGTTGAGTGGCAGCGGCCACATTGGCGAAATCACCGCCTCGTTGACGCCGGTTTCCAACCCGGATGTAGCGGACATCATGGCCGACTTCAGCTCACGCGGGCCTTACACCGGGTTTAACTTCCTGGCACCTAGTGTGTCGGTCCCCGGGGTAGACGTCTTCGCGGCTGGTTCCGGCCTGGCGTTCGACAACCCGACCGCCTCTGTGCCTGCGGCGTACGGCGCCATTGGCGGGACGTCAATGTCTAGCCCGCACGCTACCGGCTCCGCAACGCTGATCAAGTCCATCCATCCGGACTGGACCCCGGCTGAAGTGTTATCCGCAATGATGACCACTGGCACCACGGCCATGTTTAAAGAAGACGGTGTGACCGTCGCTGACCCGTTCGACTACGGTGGTGGGCGCATTCAGCTTGACGTCGTGGGCCGTGCCGGCCTGCTGTTGGACGAGACTGCGGACGGCTTCCGCGGTGCCAACCCGGCCGTGGGCGGCGATCCTCGCAGCC
>CBDUQI010000169.1:0-12642 GCA_965369325.1 uncultured Gammaproteobacteria bacterium | reverse complement strand
ACTTCTGGGTTGAAGATACCGCCGCCTGGACAGTTTGGATCTGTCTCACGGAAGAAACCACTTACACTCGTTGGATCGGCGATAAGCAAAGCACCCTCGAAATTTTCACCAAATATGTTTGTGCGGTCCTTCGTGAAATAGCCGATACTCACTACCGCTGAAGGCGCAAAATACCATTCAAGCGATATATCGAGGGAGTCCACCTCTTCAGGTTCCAGGCCTGGGTTACCTAATGAAACAGAAGCGTTTTCGCTAGTATCAAATGTGAATCCGGTATTTAGATCGTTAAAATCAGGTCGCCTGACATCTGAGCCGTAACCCAGGCGAACAAGCACATTCTCAGCCGGGTTAGCGACTATATTCAAACGTGGCAGCAGGTAGTCATACTCGCCTTTTGTTGACTGCAGTGATCTATTGCCACTCGCGTCCTCAGGACCAAACGCGACTGAATCGATTTCAGTCTCTATATACCGCAGACCGAAGTTTCCGCGGAACATACCATACTCAAAATTTGCTTGCGCATATAACGCGATGGTTTCTTCACCTACATCAAAGAAGGCATTCTGATCGGATGAAATGTTTAGAATATCCGGGCTATCCGGATCGTGTGCCACAACGGCTGCTTGCAGAATATCGATCACACCCTCTGGATCAGAAAAAGCACGATCTGGATCGATGAGAAGGAAGTCACTAATGAACAATGCTCTGCCATCCGCATCATTATAGTTACTAGGACCTGTAACAAGAAGCTCTTCGAACAACAGACCGTTAGGGCTATCTACCATTTGGCTGAAGCCACCAATGTTGTCACCAATGTCTTCAAATCTGCTTGAGGACTCGTTGTAGCGGAAACCAAAGTCAACGGTATTGATAGCCTTCCACTCAAGGTCATAAGTAAAGTCGACACGGAATGCATCTTCTGAGTTCTCAGTAGTATTGCGACCTACCTGCACCTGATCCAAAACAACATTGGCTGGATTCGTTAAATCTGCAACTGATGGAGCAAATGGCGAATCAAAATTGATGCCAAATGATAATGAGCCACCGGATAAATCATAGATGAATGGCACGCAGTTATCGTTGCTGGTCCCATCGAGAGGACAATTAGGGTTAATAAAGTTCAGCGTTGTGTTTAAGGTAGGGTTAGCTGTATCCGAACTTGTGGAGGCAAGCTCAAAACGTGCAGTCCACCTGTCCCCACTCCACTCACCACCGAGTGCAAATATTTCACTATCTGTGACACGAGAGCCTGTCTCACTTGTGAAGCGCAAGTTTGGATCGTCATCATCATTAGCTAGGTCTGGCTCAAGCACGCCCGCAAGTGCGGCCGGGAAGGTGCCGGGACCTACACCGAAATCCACTGTTTCAAACGCAGTAGGTATACTAATGTCTCTTAACGAGCTCACACCCGATGCCTGAAGCCTATATTGGTCTCGACTTCGCTCCTGCTCATTAATAATGGCATCGAAATGAAACTTAAGGCTGTCGTTAGGCGCCCACTCAAAGGTTGTAGCAACATTGGTGGTTTCATAGTCATCATTCTCTTGCTCTTGGAGCAGGAACTGAATACCCAGAAATTCAGACGGCGTCGCGCCGGGAGGCGCAGCGATGTTATCGCGGTCGGTACGAGGACGAAATGACACAGCTTCTTGTTCGGTATAACTACCACTGATAACAAAACCGAAATCACCAGCATCAGTCGACCAATTATCACCGAAAGCACCTGAGATTCTTGGCTGAATACTTTCGGTGCTTAGGCTGCTGTCCTCTCCTTGAATTCTGATCGCGCCCAAAGTCTCGGTCAGATCAAGCGGACGTATGGTTTTCAAATTGACGGTGCCACCAACAGAACCCTCAATGGTCTTAGCTTCAGGCGCTTTGATGATTTCAACAGCTGAGATGATTGACGCATTAATATCTTCAAAATCGATACCGCTACGACCAGAACCGGAACCCACGGTGGATACACCATTAATTTCGACTCGGTTCGCGTTGGTACCGCGGATCTGAACGCCTGTACCGACACCGGCCGTACGAGTAATCTGGATACCTGTAACATTCTCAAGAACCTCCGCCAGGTTCTGATCAGGCAGCTTACCGATATCTACCGCCTGAATTACTTCGATCAGGTTATCCGCAGATCTCTTCGCCTCAATCGCACTTGCAAGAGATGATCGGATACCGGTTACTACAATCTCCTCAACTACTTGGCCCTGCGCCTCATCGTCATCTTGCGCAACCACCGTCGGCACGAAGGACAGCGCGGTTGCGGTGAATGCCAGCAAAGCGACGGCACGCTGAATTTTCATAGTCATCCCCAGAAAGAACTCCGAAAGTGATGTCCGATTGAACACCTATCAGGTCTTATAATCCAATTGGGGCCAAACTGTCAACCTATCTCATAGTCCAATCACCCTGAGTTGGTATGATCAATTATTACCTCATACCGGACCAGTCGCTATCGACAAGTTGCGACGAATGCTCATGTACCGGCCAGCAACTCGAACTCGCTGCAGTGCGAGCGCTATTGGGCCCAGGGTCGCCCGCACCCACGAGCGAATCTCGATGGTCAGACCAATTTACCAACTTGATCCTCTTTTGGTATACACTATTGGTCGATACATACTTAGCCCAATCTGCCCATTACTTTCGTAGTCTGCTCGTGAGCGCAGGGGGCCGGTTTGAACGGCGACGAGTTTATGCGAGGGGATCGATGTCATCGAGCAAAAAGTTTCTGACCAGCATGCCAAAGCGGGCTGTAGGCGACGGTATCGACCAGCAGATCCTCGGCTATGACCCGACGATCCTCATGGCACGCGCGACGTTCGCCAAAGGCAGCGTCGGCACCAATCACAGCCACCCGCATTCACAGGTAACCTACATCGAGAGCGGGCAGTTCGAGATCAACATCGACGGTAAGACCCAGGTTTTGGGGGTGGGCGACGCTTTCTACGTGCCTCCCAATGCCGACCACGGTTCACTCTGCCTGCAGGCCGGGGCGTTGATCGACGTCTTCAGCCCTATACGGGAAGACTTTTTCGACGGCGAGCCCTACTCATGACCCATCCGTTGGCGAAGAATTTTCTCTTGCCGGAGTCAGGCGCCGATCGACGGCATGAACCACCGGCCGGGTGGCTGGCAACAATCACGAGTTTTCACAGGACGTCCTCATGCAGTTAAAGAACCTTCGCTGGTACGTGGTCACCCTGATCGCGTTGGCCACGGTGATCAATTACATCGACCGGCAGTCACTCAACGTGCTGTGGCCCAACATCGCGGCGGATCTTTATCCGGACAAGACCCTCGATCAGACCAAGGAGATATACGCATTCATCTCGGTCGTGTTCGTATTGTCATACGCGTTCGGCCAGGCGATATTCGGCCGCATCTTCGACTGGGTAGGTACGCGGGTGGGATTCGCCTTATCGATTGGCATCTGGTCCATTGCCACCGCGCTGCATGCCTTCGCCCGTGGCCTCGTCACGTTCACTATTTTCCGCAGCATTCTCGGCCTCGCCGAAGCCGGTAACTGGCCCGGCGCAACCAAGGGCAACGCAGAATGGTTCCCCACAAAGGAACGTGCGTTCGCGCAGGGCATCTTCAACTCGGGCGCCGCGATCGGCGGCATCATTTCGATCCCGTTGATTGCGTTCCTGTCGATTCACTTCGGCTGGAAGACCATTTTCGTACTGGTTGGTTTGACGGGCTTGTTGTGGCTCATTCCATGGCTGCTCCTGGTCAAGGCTCCGCCAAAGGCACACCCGTGGATCACGGCCGAGGAACGGGAGTACATCCTATCCGGCCAGCGCAACCAGGATCTCGACGGTGATGGCGAATTCGATGAGGGCTACAACCCATCCACGCCGCAGGTGCTGTCCCACAAGGAAAGCTGGGGCGTGATCATCGCCTCGGCGGCAATCGACCCAATCTGGTGGCTGTTCGTGTTCTGGATCCCGATTTATCTCTCGGAAGTCTATAGCATGGACGTCAAGACGATCGGAATTTACGGTTGGGTGCCCTACGTGGGCGCCATGTTCGGTGCGTGGTTCGGTGGTTTGCTGGCGCAGAACCGGCTCAATGCCGGATGGACGGTCAACAAGACCCGCAAATTTGTCATCACCCTGGGCTGCGTGATCATGCTCCCCGCGTTGTTGGCAATGGCGAACCCCGGCGCGCCCGTCACGGCAGTGCTGCTGATGGCGCTAATCCTTTTCGGATTCCAAACTGCCATTGGCAATGTACAGACGCTGCCGGCGGATTTGTTCGGCGGCAATACGGTGGGGACGCTGGCCGGCATGGCCGGCATGGCCGCCAAGCTCGGTGCGATGGCCATGACGGCGCTGGTGCCGTGGCTAACTGCCGGGGGCAATTATGCGCCAGCGTTTGTGATTGGGGCCGCGCTGGCGCTGACCGCGGCCGCGAGCATCTGGATCCTGTGTCCGGATATTCGGCCATTGAAGCCGAAACTATGACAGATGAACACAACAGCGTAACCGTGGGCAAGCCCGCGCCACCATGTGAGTGCTTCGATTCAGGCGGTCGAACAGGAATTTCTTTGACTACGGGAAGGCAATAATGAACCTAAAAGACAAAGTCGCAATCGTCACCGGCGGCACGCGCGACATCGGCAAGGCCGTGTCGCTCAAACTCGCGGCAGCCGGCGCGAAAGTCGCCATCAACTACTGCCACAGCAAAGAGCAAGGCGACGCGACTCTAGCCGAACTCACCGACATGGGCGGCACGGGTGTGCTCATCGGCGGTGACATGACCAAGGCGGGGGACGTCGACAAGCTCGTTGCCGAGACCCGCAAGGCGTTTGGCGAGCGCATCGATATCCTGGTCAACAACGTTGGCGGGCTTGTCGCGCGCAAATCCCTGGCGGAGATGGACGAAGAATTTTTCGAGTGGGTCATGCGGCTCAACCTCACAAGTACGTTCCTGGCCACGAAGCAAGCGGCACCGCACATGGGCGCTGGCAGCTCGATCGTCAACCTCGCCTCCCTGGCCGGCCGCGACGGCGGCGGACCGGGCGCGGCTGCGTACTCCGCGTCCAAAGGCGCGGTCATGACCTTCACCCGCGCCATGGCCAAGGAATTGGGTCCGAGTAACATCCGCGTCAACTGCATCTGCCCGGGCATGATCGCCACGACCTTCCACGACGAATTCACCAAAGATGCCGTGCGCGCCAACGTCGCCGCAGCGACACCGTTGAGACGGCAGGGGCAGGCCGAGGAAGTCGCAGACCTGGTCGCTTACCTGGCCTCCGACGCCGCCAGCTTCATCAACGGCGCGAGCGTCGACATCAATGGCGGATTAGCGTTTTCCTGATATCGTAGACGGGGTGAACGCCTTGGCAACCGGTGCTTTTCTCCAAGTACTCGGTAGCTCAGAACATCCGGAGTACTCCGATTTACGGGAGCGGGTAGGCACGAACTTCTACTCCACCAGATTCAGTGCTTCTCGAGTGAAATTTGACAATCCCGATAAGCGCTGGGAGAAGGCGTTCGAGGGTCGTTAGCTCGTCGATGCGCCGCGGGTGTATAGTTGGCGCACTCATGGCGTAGTTAGACGGATGGCTGGAGAAATTTGATGACCCTCAAGAGCCCTACAATGGTCTTCGCCATGCTATTGACAGCACACCCGAGTTTCGCCGATCAAGAACAAGCTGCACTGCAGCACCTTGAAGCTTACTACTACTCGCAGATCGCCAATAACGTCGCACAGCGCCTGGAAAACAGCGGGCTCTCAGAAACAGATATTGATAAGCTCGCAGAAACAGTGGTGAACGGTGTTGCCAAATGCACCATTAGCGCCGTCGTGACGCACTGTGAAAATCCCGATAAATTTGTTGACAAATTGGCCGATGGTGTGAATTTTGACGACATTGAGAACCCCGAATGCCCAGATCTGTTTTCGACACTCAAGGAGTGTATAAACCAAGTTAGCCTGCAAGCAGGGCTCTCACCGAACCCATAAGATGGTTGCGCGGTACAATTCCGATCCCGCCGCTTCGGATTCGGCGAGACAACTTTCCCCAAACTAAAACGCCGGGTACCAGTAGGTATGGGGACTCCCAAGATGTCGTTTTTGAGCTCGGGCCAGCTGTTTGCTCCTGTGTTAGCCGCAGCGCGGCGCGGCTCAACTAGTTGTCAGCGTAACTCTCCCGGAGGAGGCTAAGGTTATGTCGGACGTGAGGTGCTGGGCGTGCGCTTCGACCTTGGAGGCTCAAGCAGCAGTTTTTTGTTCGAAGTGCAATCACTATCAGAACTGGAGGCGGTTCCTTACCTTTAGTACTACTTCGCTATCGCTGCTCGTCGCTCTGATTGCCGTGACGGGTGCCGTCGCCCCGGCGATCGCCGGGCTATTCGAAACTCCCGCGAAACTCTCGGTGGCAATTGTAGATCGTGGTCCTATCGGGACTCGCCGGTGTACGTGCCCCGAAGTTCTTTTTCCGGTCACCTTACTGATCACAAACCGGGGCGATATGGTTGGCGCCGCGGTAGTCAAAGAGATTGCGTTCGACGTGCGCGAACACAAAGACGGGAAGCACCATGAATTCCGCTACGCTAGTCCAGCTCCGCACAGCCTTAAGGACAGGGTCGTTGAAGTGGCCCCGAAGAGCAGTAAGCTCGTAACTGTGACCTACTGGCATATCCCGACGCGAACGCCGGTGAGTTACGCGGCCGCGCCAGCGGAGCACGCCGCCGTTCGAATAATGAAAGGTGGCGCGATTCGCGTGACGCTGTTCGGAGAGGACGGAGAAAAAGAAAGAGATGAGTCGCCCGCGATCACTGAGTGGTCGGGAGAGTCCGTCCCCATGAACGATGAATAGCGTCCGCGACTCCGTATTGAACACGACGCGCCTGAGCCCATCGTACCGATCGGAGTACGCTGACGCTATCGCCTTATCCAACCGGCATTGCCAAAGAACGACTTCGCTTTATTGGAATGCGGTTCGGCGAAATGCAGTTTTTGGCCGCACGGATCAGCCACATACGTAATTAGCCATCCCCAATCAGTAACGACGGGCGGTGCAATGACAACGTCAGGGTATCGATCGGTCAAATCTAGCTCACGAAGGTAGTCGTACCAACCTTGGGCGCTCTCGACCCAAAAGTGCAGCATTGCATGCTTCGGCGGTTCTATCCCGTGGTGCAACGTTACTAGGAAGCGCTGGTCTGCGAAGCCGGTCGCAATCTCGCATGCACTGCTGCGATCGTCCCACAACAGTTTAAAGCCGATGTCCACGTAGAAGGACTTCGTTGGCTCATAGTTCTCGGGAGTGCAGATAACAAATGGGCGGAAATCCTTGATGAAAGGTACGTTTTGCGAATCTAGCATGTTCCTGTCCGAGGTAACCTTGTCCCAATGTACAACGCGCCGCGAATGCAAATTGCTGGCGATAGCAGCAGAGCGATCAGGCAGCAGTATCAACTCGGCCAAAACGCCTGGACCCGTCCTTAGGCGCCGACACCACTTGGGTGAGAATAGCAGCAAATGACAGGTACGTCGGTCTTTCTGCACCGATACCGATCGAATCAATTAAAAATCACCTTGTTTCAATGAACCGACATCCAGTTCAGCAAAGTGCTAGATTCGAACGACCGAGACAAACGCCTCCTCTGTACAAACCCGGAGCTCCTGGACGGAAACGGCGACTATCTTGGCATGTTTGCGACGATGACCTAGAATAGCAAATGCATGCCGAGCACCCAACAACCAGCCACGTGATGATTACGCTGTGATGCGCATCGTTAGGTGCAACTCATCAAACACCAACCCGTGGACAACACGCTTAATCGGCTCGCCGGCTAGCTCAACCGTTAACCGACGATGGGGCAATTTCATTGAGTATCTGCATTCGCAAAGAAAAACCTAGCGACATCCAAAGCATCCATGAAGTTACGATTGCTGCGTTTGCAGATGCACGGTACTCGGACCATACCGAACAATTCATCGTTAAAGCACTTCGAGATTCAGGCGCATTGTCAATTTCTTTTGTCGCCGAGAGCTTAGACCAAATTGTGGGGCATGTGGCTGCCTCTCCGGTCAATATCTCGGATGGTTCAGATGGTTGGTACGGCCTGGGGCCTATCTCAGTTTTGCCAAATAGACAGGGCAAGCAAATAGGATCAGAACTAGTGAATGCGGTTATTGAAGATCTGAAACAATTAGAAGCCAATGGCTGCGTACTACTCGGAGACCCAAACTATTACCATCGCTTTGGTTTCAAAGCGGTTGATGAACTTGTGTTCCCACATGCACCTCCTGAATTTTTTCAGGCCCTGATACTTCAAGGTAATATCCCACAAGGCATCGTTTCGTACCATGAGTCGTTTTCAGCACAGGGTTAACAAGGATCTGCTTGTTGGAAACTGCTCTGCGCCCCCTATTGTGAGAACGGTACGCGTTCATCGCAACGGGGAGGTCAATCCCATTCGTTAGGCATGACAGCACATATGATGAAGTTACTTTCACCAATATTTTTCATCAGTTATTCTCGTACAGATAGAGCATTTGTTGAGAATCTTGCGCGCAGTTTCAAACAATCCGGTTTTCGCATATTCCTAGATACTAGCGATATCGATCCAGGAGACAATTTTGTCGCTAAGCTTTCAACAGAACTACATCGCTCAACAGCTATAATTCCCATAATTAGCGAAAATTTCTCTCAAAGCAAATGGGCACAGGCTGAGCTGTACCAAGCATTCGCCACAAACAAAATGGTGATACCACTTGTGGTCGGCGACGGTGAAATATCGAGCCTGGAAGACCCTTTACAGCGTTTGCTACGGGATATTCAATACGTTTCTATAGATAAAAATACACCTGAAAACATATCGAATGCTTCTCTATTGACACGCTTAGCTGATGCTCGAAATAGATACAAAATGGAATTAGTCAAAAGGTCCCTTCCGTACCTATTCGGCACCATGCTGTTAGTTGCCTCGTCGTGGTGGGTAGTGGGAAATATTAATTCTATAGCCCAAACACAAACACGCGAAGATGCCATCAATACGATTCAAAGAACAACCGAAGCTTTACAACACGAACGCGTGATTCAGTTGGCATCGGAATTGGCGGGAGATCACGTTGCCGTAGGCGAGTTCATTTTTTTGTCACAAGATCCAACTCAAAGTAGTGCCGCTAGATTTAACGCCATCGCGCTTGGCAGTGAGTTAAGAAAAGGTCAGGATGAATATCGCTGGTATGCAAATAATCTCTCGATCTCAAGAGCGAAACTTGAAAATGTCAATTTCGTGAAAACCACCTTTATTGATGGCAATTGGAGCGGCGTGAGATTTGTCAATTCTGTATTTGCGAATGTTGTGTGGTCGCAGATGGAAAAGCTTTCGATGTCAGGAACAACATTTGATGACTCATTTTTCGTTGGAAGCGAATTCGACGACATTGAGGTTCTTGTTACGGAATTCAAGAATTGCAAATTTGTAGGGTCAAAATTGGACACAACGAATTTTTCAAAGGTCCAGTTTTTCACTGAAAATCCAGAAACTGAAGGGAATCCGGTAATTACACCATATTATGCGTTGTTTGATAAAAGCACAGTTATCAGCAACAGACCTCCACCTGAAGAAGGTGTGTTAGATCTGACTATGATTGGCGATGATATTGTGTTCGATGATGTGCTTTTCATCGATACCCGTTTTGAAGGTTGGTTTAAACCGGAGTGGTTCAGAAACTCCACGTTTCAGAATTGTGACTTTCCTGTCAGCTTGAGCAAAGAATCTCTTGAGTCGGTCGGCAATATAGTTCAATGAGTATTCGAGACAGATTGGGAACGCCGCAACTCGACGGAGAGGAGGCATCGCGAAATGCCACATGTTGTTCTTCTCGGCGACTCGATATTCGATAACGCCGCATATGTACCCGATGGCACGGCTGTTATTGAACAGCTCCACAGCGCACTGTCGTCCGATTGGTCTGCTACACTCCTGGCCATCGATGGAGATGTCACCGGCGACGTCAACGTACAACTCAACGGGCTTCCCGCTGATGCGTCGCATCTGGTAGTGAGCTGCGGCGGGAATGACGCGTTGGGCTATCTATCTGTATTAGACCAGAAGGTTGATGACGTATCGCAAGCCCTGGCGCTGTTCGCAACTATTCGCGATGATTTTCGTGCCCAGTACCGAGAGATGCTTATGAAAGTCGTCGCACACAGACTCCCTATCCGAGTCTGTACAGTCTACGATCGTGTGCCTGGATTGGAGCCACGACAGCAAGCGGCACTGGCGATGTTCAATGAAGTGATTTTTCGCGAAGCCTTAGAAGCAGGCGTTGAGCTTATTGATCTACGTTTGATTTGCAGCGAAATCGCCGACTACTCGGAACTGTCCCCAATTGAGCCCTCTGAGCGCGGCGGAGCGAAGATCGTCTCGGCGATTACTGGCATCCTGAGTGACGAGCCTGCAAGTGGAATGTGCGTCAGGGTGTACGTCTAGCACATACGCTATCTTAACTATTGACACAGTACGAACGGCCCGGGTCGAAATTCGTTTGCACGCGCGATTGTGAGGACGCGACGCATTCACCACAGGAAAGGTCTATTTCATCGGTCATGCATACTAACGTCTTACGCCACGGGAGGTACATATGGACGAAAAACTGAAGCACTTGGAATTCATTCAAAACACGATAACCCGACTATCTACCAACTCTTTCCTCCTCAAGGGATGGAGCGTCGTACTTGTGGCCGCGCTCTTTGCACTGGCAGCCTCCGAAGCAGCACTTGCCTTCGTCTTTCTTGCATACATTCCCGCCATTGTATTTTGGAGTTTGGATGGGTATTTTTTATGGCAGGAAAGACTATTTAGAAAACTATATGATCGCGTTAGGAAGAAGGACGCTGATAAAGTAGATTTCTCGATGGACACCAGTGACGTCAAAGACGAGGTGGCTGGCTGGCTGGATGCCGTATTTTCCGTGACTTTGCTTGCTTTTCACGGAGTACTAATAGGCTCTATCGTGGTGGCGATGGCAGTTCTCTTCTTACAAGGATAAGCCCAACCTGAGACCCAGCGCCACTCATTACCGCTCCAGTCGCTTGTATCGAGTGCCACTGAGCTGGAGTGTTGTGCGGCGCATCAACTAGCACAGGAGTCTTGATTACCTCATGCCGCTAAAAGACGTGAAAAACTTAGGCTACGTTATCCTTCTCTGCAAGGATCTCACTAAAATGCGTGATTTTTATGAGCACGTTCTAAATTTGAAAATCGATGACGAAACAGAAGACTGGGTCGAGATGCGGGTGGGAGCAACGCTCTTGTCTCTGCGTCCTCGCGGGCGTTGGTACGATGGCTCTACTCGCGGTGATGGCGCATCGATACAACTTTCTTTTCAGGTAACCCCCGAACAGGTCAACATCGCGCACGAGAAATTGAAAAACAGGGGCGTGGACATATGTGAGCCTCCCACTGATCAGCAATTCGGGCATCGTACGTTGTACTTTAAAGATCCCGAGAGAAATATATTGGAAATCTATGCCGAAATTTAGATTGGTTAAGACACGCACCCTAAACGTAGCCGATGCGCCCCGGCGCCTCGTAGTTGCACGAGGATAACAAAGATGGGTATCAAGTTGCAGCGCACGCCATATTTGCACAAGATCGCTGTGGTTGCGGTGGTGTTGATTGCGCTAGTTTGCGTGCGTGCTGTACCAAACGTATATGCACAAACCGGCACCGCACCAACCACAATCAGCTTTCGATGCAACTACGATATCGTGCTTGAGATCGATGGCGAGACTTATGAAGTCAGGCATCAGGATAGTGTCCGCAACGGCAGTCACATTCCGCTCGGACTGGGGCGATTTAGTATTGAACTAACGCTCAATCAGATTTCAGAGCATTCAGTTCAGGTAACCGTTATGATCTTTGAGACAATGCGCAACAACGGTGGCCGTGTACTTAGGGCCTCCCCAGATTTCAACGCCCGTTTCGGCCATCCAACTAACGTTGTCTGGTCCGAGGGCATGGTGAGGCTAGACATTGCCGCGTCGGTTTCAATTCTCTAGTTCTGCGTGGTCCGCTAAGTGAACAGGTGGATCGGGTCGGGGGCGAATTGGCTCCAATGCTTACTCCAGAGGACGTTACCGGATGAAGCTACGGCGAATAAAGGGCGATCTCGGCATCCGGGTGCAAGTGGAGAGCTCCGGCCAGTGGATCAGCGTCAGCCGCGTTGACCAACTACGCGAGTTGGCAGCTAAGCGCAGTATAGGGGGTGAGCCGGAATCAAATTTGCTCGCGGCTCTTCAACTTGGGCGCGGCGATTGGGATGCACTTAAATCTAAGCTCGAGAGGCTAGAGCCGGATAGCGATCACAATTTGGAGGTGTGCCTGCCGTTCGCTCCAGCATCGTTTCGCGATTTTATGTTGTTCGAGCAGCACGTGATTGACTCAACGCGAGGCTATGTGAAGAAGTTCATGCCCGGGACCTATCGCATCGCACATGCTGTTGAAAGGCTTACCGGCAAACCGTTCAAAAAATTTCGCCCTCATCCTCTCTGGTATGAACAACCAATTTACTACCTCAGCAATCACCTGAATTTCGGTGTCTCGGGAGATTGCGTTGTCTGGCCAGACTACTCTCAGGCGCTGGACTACGAATTGGAACTTGGCGCAG
>CBDUQI010000168.1:0-12712 GCA_965369325.1 uncultured Gammaproteobacteria bacterium | reverse complement strand
AGCAGCAATTTCTTTCGCTCTACCGTGCGCGTCGGCCTTGGCACTAGTGTTTTCACCATGTACAGTCTGCTCGAACGCGACGCCCAGGGAAATGTCTGGACGCGCTATCGGCATTTCGCCACCGAGTAGCCCCTGAGTTTGAAGATTAAGTATGTCTGAACTGCTGGTCATCCGTCTGTCCGACACCAAAAACGGTATCTGTGAGGCGGTAATTCTCACCGACGGCGCGGTCAGTTCCACTGTATACAGCGGGACCCTCAGCGATCTGTTGCCGCATGCGGCTAACCGCAAGGTCGCGGTCATTGTGAGCGGTGTGGATGTATTGCACACGCGCGCCGCCATCCCGGTGAAGGGGGCGGCCAAGATACTCCAGGCGATCCCATTCGCGCTAGAGGAGCAAATTGCTCAGGACGTCGGCGCCCTGCATTTTGCGGTGGGCAAACGGGAGGCCGATGGCACCGTCAATGCTGCGGTACTTGAGCATGAGCTGATCACCGGCTGGCGCGACCGACTGGAGCAGGCAGGTGTGCATGCCAACACCATGATCTCGGATCTTAGTATGTTGCCGCGTCACGATGATGCGGCCGTCGCCGTTATCGATGGCGATGATGTGCTGTTCCGCTGCCCCGGCGGGGATGTGCTGCAGGACAGTGCCGAGAACATCGCGCTGCTGGTGGATCTGTGCGCATTTTCGCTCGAGCAGGAAACCAACGAGGACGAGTCGGACGCCGAATCTACGGAGGATGACAGCGAAGAGCCGCAGCACGATATTGATGGTGGCCTGCCTGGCAATCTGCCCAGGCTGATTGTGTACGGGCTACCGGAGACGCTGGCGGCACGCGAACGACAACTGGGCGAGGTCGCCCTGCGGGTTGACACGCTGGAACAGCGGGAGATCTCACAGCACCCCTTACGCCTACTCGCTCGCGGGGCCAATGCCGAGCCGGGGCCGATCAATCTTCTGCAGGGTGAGTACGCACCTAAAACAGCCATCAGCACCTTATGGCAGCCCTGGCGCGTGGCAGCCGGCTTATTGGTGGCATTTATCGCCACCGCACTGGGCGCTCAGGCCATCGAGTTGCTGCAGCTGCGCGCGCAAGAAACCGCACTGGATGCACGCATTGCGAGCGTCTTGCAGACGGCCTGCCCGGGCAACGCCGCGATTGTAGATCCCCGGGTGCAGATGCAACGTTGCGTGGCCGACCGCGGTGGCAGCATCGCCGGCCAGGAAGTATTTTTGAACATGCTGGGTACCGTTGGCAGCGTGTTTGCCGATACCCCAAATACCAAGATAAATCAGATCAGCTTCCGCAACCGCATTATGGATCTGAAAGTCACCGCGCCCAGCGTTGAGGCACTGGACCGGATCAAGCAACTGGTGGCTGAACGTGGTGGGCTAGAGATGGTGATTGAATCCACCAGCCCCGATGGCAACATCGTACAAAGCCAGATTGAAATCCGTAAACCCACCGCATAGCGGCGAAGGAAGTCATGCAGGAATGGTTTAACACTCTGGAACAACGCGAGCGCTATCTCGTGATCTTCGGCGCAGTTTTCTTACTACTGGCGTTGCTCTATTTGCTTTTGCTCGAGCCGCTGTACTCAGGGGTGTCCGAGCGACGTGCACGTATTACCGAGAAGCAGGCGCTGCTCGGGTGGATGGAGCTGCAGGCCGAGGCGTTGCCCAAGGCGGGCGCCACAAAACGTGCAGCACGGGCCAACTCCTCACCCATGGTGACCTTTGGTCGCGCGGTAACCACCGCTAAGCTGGACCCGTATCTGAAGGAAACCCGTCCCTCCGGCGAGAATGGTGTCAGAGCGCGATTCGAAGGAGCTCCGTTCGATCAGTTAATTCAGTTGATTGGACAATTGAATTCACAAAATTCGCTGGAGATATCCACCGCTGCGGTGGAGCGCACACGCGATCAGGGCACTATAGACGCCCGCATTACGCTCGAAGTGCCCGGTTCATGAAGCGACTGCTTATTATTGGCATTTCAGTTTTCGTCGCCTCTTTGCTGCTCAACTTTCCGGCCGCGCTTGGTTTAAAGTTGTTCGCACCGGAGGGACTTGCGATGCACGGTGTCGCGGGCACCATCTGGTCAGGGCGTGCTGCTGAGGCCAGTTACCTCAGCACCTATCTGGGCGAAGTCAACTGGCGTTTTCGGCCCCTGAGCCTGCTGCTGGCACGTGCGGGTTACCGGGTGCAATCGCGCAGCCCGGTAGGCAACTTTGACACCCGCTTCGCGGTAGGCGTGACCGGCGCGCTGCGGATTGACGCGCTGGATGGACGCACCCGCCTGTCGTCCATCGCCAGCGTGCTTCCACCACAGGTGCCGGTACAGTTGTTCGACGCCAATCTGGATCTGGCGTTGAGCGACATCGTGCTGGTAGAGGGCTGGCCCACCAAAGCCCACGGCAGCATCCTGCTGAGCGGCGTGCGCATGACCGGGCAGAGTGACAATCTAGGCAGCTACGAGATTAACGTTGCCGAGGCCGAGGAACCCGACACGCTGGTCGCTCAGTTCAAAGATACCGACGGGCCTTTGCAAATTGAAGGCACGGTGGATGTGCAGCGCGATGGCAACTACAGCATGAACTGCAAAGCTAGCCCACGCGCCAATGCGCCGGCCACGTTAATGGCCGCCGTCGATCTTATTTGCCCGACCGGTTAAGGGCCCGCTGGCGTGCTAACGCCACGGCGCCTGCGGATGGGACGCAGAGCCAACATGCCCTCAGGGTTACTCACCACTTTGCACGGGCGGTGCATCCGCTTCCCACTGCCGCCACGCCGTTAACAGCGGAAAGTATATCGCCAAGCGCGTAGTGCGGGTTTCCACCTGCCGCAACAGCCCCGCGTAACGTTGCAGCTGGCCGCGATACCTCGCAACTTCGTTGTCCAAAAACGCCTCCAGCTCACCGCCCTGATGATCGCCAGTTTTGTAGTCAACAATCCAGCGCACGCCATCAGCATCGACAAAACTGCGGTCAATCACCACGCTCACCGGATGGCCGGCTACGATGCCACTCAAGGGCCATTCTGAATAAGCCGCGCGATGGGCGGGATCGAACAACCAGTCCATGCGTGGATCCGCCAACGAGCGTTGCAATGCACTCACAGCACGAGTCAGCCCATCCTGCAAATCGGCCTGCCGCATGCCGGCGCTCACCAATGCTCCGCGTAAACGCCGCTCTAGTGCATGAG
Organism: uncultured Gammaproteobacteria bacterium; assembly: GCA_965369325.1. Lineage (GTDB taxonomy): Bacteria > Pseudomonadota > Gammaproteobacteria > Steroidobacterales > JBCBZW01 > CBDUQI01. The sequence goes on along the minus strand of CBDUQI010000168.1, from coordinate 9,507 downwards.
TTGGCATTTCTCGCCAGGCCACCAGGCCATCGTAAGCGATCTGTTGCAACGCCCGGTGCACGGCTGTGCCCACTAGACGGGCAACGTCACTGGCCCAGACAAAGGTTACCTCTTCTTCGACCGGCATAGGGGTCTGCGTCCATTGCAACGCCGCAGGCGCCGGTGGCAACACCCATTGGGAGGACAGGCGGCTGATGCGTGCTTCGCCTGCTAACACCGGCCGACGCAGGGTGTCCTCAGTAGGCTCGTGCGTCGCTTGGATCGAGCGCGCGGAAAGGTGGGTTAAAAACGGTTTGCTCAGCACCGGCCACAAACGAGCCAGCAAACTGTCAGCCGCGGGCGACGCCGGGCGATCTTCGTGCTCGCTGGGACGGGTGTGGCCCAACAGGTGCAGCTGGTTTTTAGCGCGTGTGGCCGCCACATACAACAGCCGGATTTGTTCGTTGCGATCGCAACGACGGTCCAACCCGGTCAGGTAGCGGGTAATCCGGTCTTTGCGTCGCGCGGTACTCAAGGGCGCCAATGACAGCCGGCTCTGCGCACCGCCTCCCGCATCACCGGCCAGGGTGTTAAGCAACGGCAACTCGGCGACGCTAAGCAACGGCTGCCGGCTGCGGGCCGGCAGGCCACCCAGACCGGGAATAATCACGGTATCAAACTCCAGTCCCTTGGCTCGATGAATCGTCATAAGCTGCAGCGACTCATCTGCATGCGGATCAGGGGCTGCATACAACTGACGCAAGCCCTGCTCCAGCGCCTGCAGCGAGCCCACCCAACCGGCTTTGTCTAGGGTTTGTAGCAACCCCAGATAACGCCGGGCGTTCAAACGCTCGCTCTCACTGCGGCAACACGCGTTGCCACCCAGCGCCCACCACACCCCTTCCACCCACCGGTGCAAGGGCCTTCGGGCGCGGTGGGCGAACGCCTCCGCCAGCACCCGCTTCACGCGTGACATGCGCTTTTGGCCATCGTCGGATAATTGTCGTCGACAGCGCTCGTCGATCAACGCCTCCCAGATGGTGCCCGACTGGCTGCTGCGCCCGATCACCAACAGATCCGCCAGCACCAGTCCGCACCACGGCGCCCGCAACACTGACAGCCACGCGTTGCGATCACCAAGATGCACCAGCGCACGGGTGAGCGCATGCAGGTCCTGCACTGTGCTCTGCCCTGCCAATGGCTCGATGTCTAGCGCGCGAAAGGCAAGCCCGGCGGCGCGCAGCGCGGGAACCAGCGCTGATAGATGGTGCCGTGCACGCACCAGCACGGCGACAGTCTGAGCGGAATCGCGTGCGCGGGCCTGCGTAATCAACTCAACAATATGCGCCGCTTCGACCGCCGGATCGGCGCCATCCTGCGCAAACAGACTCGTTGGCTCACCCTCATCGCCTGCCAGCACCGCCGTTGCCGGCGCGAAGGTAACGGCCCCACCGGTCATGCCCCCGCCCGACGCGCCCTGCTGGCTTCCGGGTGCGCTGTCGAACAACGGCTCGAACGTACTGTTGACCCATTCCACCAACCCAGCCTGTGAGCGAAAGTTGCACGTAAGGTTGAGCGCTTGCGGGCGCAGTTGCCCAATGCCATAGCGGCGGGCGCGATCAAACAATGAAACCTCCGCTTCTCGGAACCGGTAGATAGACTGCATAGGGTCGCCGACCAAAAACAGCGTGCGCCCGTCATTCTGCTGCCATCCGCCCGTCAGGCGCTCCAGCAACGCCACTTGGGTAAACGAGGTGTCCTGAAACTCATCGATTAACAAGTGGCTCAGCCGGTAATCCAGACTAAGGGCTAGATCCGTCGGCTCCTGCGGATCGCCCAGCGCCCGCAGCGCAGCGTGAGTGACCTCGGTGAAGTCCACCATGCCGTGATCGTCAAACACCAGTTTTAATTGAGCCACCGCGCCTGGCAACAACTGCAGCAGTGCCTGCACCAACTCCCACTGCGCCTCGGTGTAGTGCGGATGCGGCAATGTGCGCAGGCCATGCAAGGCCGCCACCAGATCCTGCTCATCCGTTAATCGTTCAAGTAAATCCTTCAGCGCCAGTTTCTGCTCGGCGCTATCTGCGCTCAGCCCCTGCGCGGAAGTAATGCGCGCTCGCAGTTTACCCGCGTCGGTCAACAGCAAAGCGCACAGGCCCTGCCATTGTTCCAACGCACGCCAGTCGGCTTCTGGCATTTGTTGCATGTCGACGCAGGCTGCGATTGGATTCGGTTTGGATTGTATGGCGAGCACCGCGCCCGCCTCGGCGGCGATACCCGGCAGTGCTGCGCTCAACCACTCCGGCAACAAAGCCTGCGCACGTTGCAGTGCCTGATCGATCACGCTACGCAACCCCGCCTCGAGCGCATCGCGGGCCAATGCGGGATCATCGGTGGCCGCGATGTGGCGCAACCAGCGGTCGCGCTGCCCAAGCATCTGCGCGAGCATCCGGCAAACCACTTCTACATCGTTGTCCAGGTGCAGCAACAGGGCGCCCACGCCGCGAGTCGCGTCCTCGGGTGTCACAGTCTCTGGCTCTGCGTGCAGCACGGCCAACCGGGCCGCCTCCAGGTACAGTGGTTGCGCATGATCGGTGATCCGCGGGCTGCCGCCGAGGCGCGTCATCACCGGCATGCTGGCCGCCAGGCGCATACACAATGCATCAATCGTCTGGATACCCAACCTTGCCGGGTTGTTGCTCAGATGCCAACCCTGTTCGGCATCACGCGCCAGCACTTGCTGGGCCAGATCACGCGTGCGCTGCTGGTGTGGCGATTGCACCGCCTCCCCGGTCTGCGCCGCGCTTAACGCGCTCATCACGCGCTGTCGCATCTCGGCTGCCGCTTTTACGGTGAAGGTAATGGCCAGCACCTCCTCGGGAGCCTCCACCGCGCCGAGCAGACCAAGAAAGCGCTGAATCAGTAACTCTGTCTTACCCGAGCCGGCCGGCGCTTGCACGATGAACGACTGGCGGATGTCCAGGGCGCGGGCACGTGCTGCCGCATCCGCAGGCTCCGCCGCGTCCTGGTCGGCCACCTGACTCATAGTGCTCGCCTGTCTAAGGGCTGTAGGAGCGCATCAGCTATCACGATGACTGCTCCAGTCGCGCGGACTGAGCGATGCGACATAGGCTCTCAAGATCGCACTGGCGGCAGGTGTTCGCGCCATATTTGGGCGCCACGCGAGCGTCGCCCTGCGCGAAGCATATGGCCAGTGCCTCCAGGTTTGCCCGCCATTGCACCAAAATCCGGTCCCACGGCCCGCCGGACATGGCGCCTTCATCCTCTGTCACCTGTCTGGCCTTGGCCGCATCTACCTGCGGCAGCACACCATCGCGTCGGCTCAAACCGGTGAAGCGTGGCGATTCGGCGGCGACCAGTGCATAGGCAAGTGCTGAAGGCGGGTCGTGCGCAGCAATGGCATACAACGGTAGCTGTGGATCATCCGGTTGCGGCCCGAACCAATCGTTCGCGCTGTGGCGATGCCCGGACTTGTAGTCGAGAATCACGGTATCACCGCCGCTCATCCGGTCGACCCGGTCCGGGCGGGCTTGCACCTGTAAGCCGCCGATCACCAAGGTGCTTTGCGCCTCTGTACTCAGCACGTCGAACGGCTCCCGGGTTTGCTCAAAGGTCAACCATTGCATCACCCGGTTGGCCAAACGAGCCCGCTCCACCATGCCCTGTAGTCCGGTCAGCGTCTTTGCGCTACGTTGGCTGTACTGCATCAGCGCACGCGTAATTGCGTGCTCCAGGTGACCCTCCAGGGTGCCACGCTCACGCGCCTGAGCTAGGCCTTCGGACGAACCCAGGCGCTGCCACACCAGCTCCAACGTCGCATGTAACAAAGTCCCGCGCTCGCGGGCATCCAGTCCCGCCGATGGAATGGGCACGGACTGCGCACGCAGTCGCAACTGCGCAAATGCCCGAAACGGACACGCCGCCTGTAATGTCAGAAACTGGCCACCCTCACGCAATGTTTCGGTGGATTTAAAGGCCGGCGCGTCCGCGTCCACCACAGTCTCCAACGGCGCATTGTCGCTGCTCGGCTGCAGCAGCGCGTAGTCCGCGCAGGGAACGCTGGCGGCGGCAACCTGTGGCACCCATGCGACCAACGGACTAACGGCAATTTGCACATCGCCGCGTTGCGCTCCGTGCGAGACAAAGGTGCGCTGCGCACACGCCATCATCCGTCGCGTGCGCCGCTGGGCGAGGGTGAGTTGCGACTCTGCGGTGACGCCCGGCACGTCATGTTCACGTTGCCAGTCCAGTGGCAGAAACGGGTTGGGAGCGGCCGCCGGTGGCCAGCTCTGCGCATCCATGCCCAGCATCCACAAGTAATCAAAGTCAAAGCCTTGCGCGGATTGCGCGCTCAAGACCTGAATCGGCACATCCGGCAACTGTGGAGAGAATTGCGTGGACTGTAACATCTGGCTCAGCTTATCCAGCGCGCCGCCCAGCGTTATCGGCGCGCTCACCGCATCCAGACTGGCGAACTGGTCGATCAACGTCTGCGTGGCCTCTGCCGTTTGTAGCTCGCTGCTGTTCAAAGCGCGCTCGCCAGGCCATTGCAGTGCTCGCAGCAACCGTGTCACCACGCCTGCCCATTCGCCCGGCATCGCCCTCGATGTTGCCTGTGCCTCGCGCACCAGCGCACTCGCCTGCGCCAGTGCACGGCCCAATGGCGGCAGATCAGGTGCTCGCCGGGTAAACTCCTGCAGCAGTTGTGGCAATTGCTCCACCGCCACCGACGCCAGCCCGCGCTCACGCAGCCAAATGTCAAAACTGGCATGACCGGGTAGTTGCGCCAGCTCGCCGCTGATAAACGGGCTGTGCAGTAGCCGGGTAAGCTCATCAATACTCAGGCTGCCACGCAGCAATTGCATGATCAGGCGCGCGGCGCCTGCCAAGGGATAATCAACAAGTCGCGGCCCCGCCGCGATACTGAACGGGCGAATCACCTGCGAACTGGGCGATATGGCCACCCGCGGGGCCAGCACCTCATCAAATGCTCGCATGATGCTTGCGCGGCGGGTACCTAGGTTTGGGGTCACCACACCAATGCGTGGTGCATGATCCGGGCGCGCACGCTCAAGCAGGTGACGCGCCCACAACGCCACTATGCGCAGTTCATCGTCGCTGTCAGCGAATTCGACGCGTCGTGCTTCGATGGTTTTACTGGGCCCGGAAATAGCCGACAAATCCGTCCCGAGCTTGCGCAACATACTCAGTAAACGCAGCTGCTGCGGACTTAGGGCGTCAAATCCCACCAGGAGCACCGATTTGGGCACCGGCCACGGCTTTTCCTTAAGCCCCTTACTGAGTTCATCGCAGACCCGCGCATTGTCCAGCAGCGCGTTGCGTTCGGTGAAGTCAAAATACTCATGCACCCAAATGGTAAACGCACGCACTTCGTCGCTGGGGTTGCTGGCCGTTTGTGGATCGGGGAAGCGCCACTTATGCATCGTCTGCCAAGCCTCGCGGGCGCGCTGCGCGGCGCGGGCGATCCCCAGACCCAGGTACTCATCCGCGCTGCTGCGTATGGCGCGCTCCCACAACGCCAACTCCTGCGCCGGGTTTAGCAGTTGGCGGGTATCGTCAAAGCCTATGCTCCAGGACAGGCGCGAGTACAACCGTGCCTGCCAGTGTGCCCAATCAGATATCGCCGGCGTGTCCCATAAATGCTTGCCTGCAAGCATTTGCTCTTGTGCAAGGCGTTGGCGCAGGTGACGCGCCAACCCCGGCGTGGCCGTCACGATGTTGGCACCACCGGCTACCGCCTCGCGCAAGCGAGCGTTAGTTTTGTCGTTCCGCGAATTCATCTGGTCGGTTTGGTTTGACTCTTGCGGCGCCGGGGTGGCTTATTTTTTTTCGTCTCATTACCCCCAGGCTGAGCTTGATATACCACCATGCTCAGTGGGGGCAGGTCAATCTGCAATTGAACACCCGCGCCACCCGGCTCTCCCTCCTTCTGCACTGCGACGGCCTCGCTCATCGGGCTGAAGTTGGAGCCGCCATACTCTGGGCTGTCGCTGTCCAGCAGCTTGCTCCAAAGGCCCGCGTAGGGCACGGACACGCGATAACCGGGTCTTGGCACTGGCGTAAAGTTGAATGCGCAAAGTAGCGGCTGCCCATCGCTGGCGCTGCGTCGACGCAACACCACGTAGACGCTGTGGGCGTCGTCATTCACCTGCAGCCAGGCGAAGCCCTCGCCATCGCCATCCCCTTCGTACATACCGGGGTGATCCCGATAAAAGTGATTCATCGCTCGCACCCAGGTCTGAATGCCTGCATGAGCGGGGTCCTGCAGCAAGTGCCAATCCAGACTCACCGCCTCGTACCATTCGTTGCGTTGACCCAGCTCGCAGCCCATAAACAGCAACTGCTTGCCCGGGTGCGCAAGCTGCCAGCCCAGATAGGCGCGCAGGGTCGCGGCTTGCTGCCACGGATCACCCGGCGGTTTACTCAGCAGCGCTTTTTTTCCGTGCACAAACTCATCGTGTGAGAGCGGCAGCAAAAAGTGCTCGCTGTAAGCGTACATCATGGCGAAGCTGATCAACTGCCCGTGATGCTGGCGGTGAATGGGATCCAGCTCGACATACTTTAGGGTGTCGTTCATCCATCCCATATTCCACTTGAAGGTAAAGCCCAGCCCGCCATGCTCCACCGCCCGGGTGACACCGGGAAACTGGGTGGACTCCTCGGCAATACGTAGCACACCCGGATGCAGATGCTCAATGGTGCTGTTGAGCTCACGGAGAAATTCAATGGCCTCCAGGTTCTCCCGTCCACCGTAACGATTCGCCAGCCACTGCCCGTCATCGCGTCCATAATCCAGATGCAGCATCGAGGCCACCGCATCCACCCGCAGGCCGTCAATGTGATACTCCGCCAGCCAGAACAAAGCATTGGCGATGAGAAAGTTGCGCACTTCATGACGCGCGTAATTAAAGATGCGCGTATCCCATTCGCGATGCTCACCCAGGCGCGGATCTTCATGCTCATATAGGCAGGTGCCATCAAACCTGGACAGCCCGTGCGCGTCTTTGGGAAAGTGCCCGGGCACCCAATCCAGAATGACACCGATGTTATGAGCGTGAAACGCATCCACCAAGCGTTTAAACCCGGCGGCATCGCCAAAGCGCGCCGTGGGGGCGAAGTGCCCGATCACCTGATATCCCCAACTGGCATCCAACGGATGCTCGGCGATACCGATGAGCTCGACATGGGTGTACCCCATCTCGCGCACATAAGGCACCAGTTCCTTCACTAACTCGTCGTAGGTAAAAAACCGATCGCCACCGTCGTTCACGACGCGCTTCCAAGAGCCCGGATGTACTTCGTAGATACTGATCGGCGCGCCCAGCGGCTGGTAGTTGGTGCGGGCGGCCATCCATTCGCTGTCTGCCCATTGATGGGTATCAATGTCGGCCACTATTGAGCTGTTCTGCGGGCGCAGTTGCATGGCAAAGCCGTAAGGATCCGCCTTAAGCGCAATCTCTCCTGCCGCCGAGCGCACCTCGTACTTATAGGCGGTACCCAGACCCACTCCGGGCAAGAACAACTCCCAGACACCAACACTGGGATGCAGGTGCATCGGATGGCGCCGCCCATCCCACAAATTAAAGTCTCCCACGACGCTGACACGCTCGGCGTTAGGTGCCCAGACGGCAAAATGGGTGCCGCTCACGCCATCACGCACCGTGGGGTGCGCGCCCAACTTGCGGTAGATCTGGTGGTGCTTACCCTCGCCGATCAGATGCAAATCGAGCTCGCCCAATGCGGGCGAAAAGTAGTACGGATCGTGTTTACTCATGGTCTCGCCACTGGCGTAGCAAACCGGCATGGTGTACGGCTACAGCCATAACATACGCCCGGCTTCGAAGCGGTGCCCAATCATTGGGTGATGCGGGAACAGGCGAATCTTGTAGCACTGCAATCCGGCCGCACCCGGGCGCAGGTCAAGCGCGAACAACGCATCGCCCTCATCGCCCTGGCCTGTGTGCACGAAGTCGTGTCGCATTGTGGGCACAAACTCCCCCGCGCTATCGACTTCACCCAGCAGACACTCCAGCACTACATCGCCCACATCCAGCCCATGCAGCTTCACGCCCACTCGGATATGCAGTGATTGCTCTACGTGCAACTGCTCGGTGCCCTCATCCAGCCGTCGCATGCTGACGTGCGGCCAGGCCTCCGCCACTTTTGATTTCCACTGTGACAGACGCCGCGCCCACTGATGATCATCGCTCGCCAGACGCCGCCCGTGGGTAGCCGCTGGGCCGTAAAATTCATGCACATAATCGCGCAACATCCGGGCCGCATTAAAGCGCGGCATGATGGACTTCATAGCCGCCTTGGACATGCTCACCCAGCTCTTCGAGAAGCCGTGGCCGTTGCGATCAAAATACCGCGGAATCAAATGGTGTTCCAGCTGATCCAGCAGATCATTGGCCTCCTCGCGCGAGCGCGTTTGCGCATCGTACTGCACGCCGTACGGGGCAATACCGTACCCGTTGGTGCCATCGAAGCCCTCCGCCCACCAGCCGTCCAACACGCTGAGATTCACTACCCCGTTGATCGCGGCTTTCTGGCCCGAGGTACCGCTGGCCTCCATCGGGTACTCCGGTGTGTTCAGCCATACATCCACGCCCGGCAGCAATTTACGCGCCATCGCCAGATCGTAGTCCTCCAGCAGCAGAACGTGCCCCTCGAACTGCGGCTGGCGTGAGATGTGGTGTACCTGTCGGATAAGATCCTGACCGGGCTGATCGCTGGGGTGCGCCTTGCCGGCAAACACGAGCACCACCGGGCGTTGCGGGTTGCGCAGCAATCGGGCCAGGCGCTCAGGGTCTGAGAAGATTAACGCGGCTCGTTTGTAGGTGGCAAAGCGACGGGCGAAACCGATTATCAGTACATCTGTTTCAGCCGGGTTCATGTGCACAGTCATGCGCTCGATCTGCGATACGCTCAACCCGTTGCGGCTCAGCTGGCGTTCGAGGCGCGCACCCATGTCTTCCAGCATCTGCGCCTTGAGCGTCTTGCACACGCTCCAGTAGCTATGATCCGGAATTTTCTCTACGCGCTCCCAGTACGCCTCATCCAGCAACCGGTTGCGCCAGTCGCCGCCGAACTGCGTATCAAACAAACTGGCCCATTCCTGCGCCAGAAAGGTTGGCACATGTACGCCGTTGGTCACATACGCGATAGGGTTTTCCTGCGGCGGAATTTGCGGCCAGATGTGCGCTTCCATTTGCGACACCACTCCACCGTGAATACGACTGACCCCATTGCGAAAGCGCGAGCCACGCAGGCCCAGTGCCGTCATGTTAAAGCGCTCCTCGTAACCTGGTGCCGCGCCCAGTGCCAGCAATTGCTGCTCGGACAAATCGGTACCGTGAGTCATTGACCGCAGATACTCCCGTGCCAGCGCCGGATCGAACACATCGTGCCCAGCCGGGACGGGTGTGTGGGTAGTAAAGACGGTAGCGGCGGCCACCGCCTCCAGCGCGGAATCAAAATCCAACC
>CBDUQI010000167.1:0-12717 GCA_965369325.1 uncultured Gammaproteobacteria bacterium | reverse complement strand
GGCAATCACACGGTCGCCGGCAGGTTGGCGCAAAATCGTGGCACCGAAAACAACATGTTCGTACTGGGCCGCGACGGCATTGTCGGATGGGAGGTTACGCCACCAGGGCAGAGCGGTTTTATTGCCCCCGACGGCACGGCAGGGCCACACACAACGGATCAGTTGGCGATGTACGATACGTTTGCGCGCAAGCGCATGTGGTTTACCCGTGCCGAGGTGCACGCGCATGCGGTCAGCACCGAGCAAATTGCGTACTGAGCTTAAACACGGATGGAGAATGATGGGATTTTGCACGAAGCGTACGAGAGGCACCCGACAGGTGTGGTGGCTTGCGGTTGTGATAAGCGGATTTCACAGCGGATGCTTGCTTGCGGCGGATGACGGGGCGGCCAAAAGGGCAGTCGGTGCGGACCCACGAGCGGTTCATCTGGCGCTGCTGGAGGCTGCAGGCGCGGGGGATCTGCCGCAGGTTAAGCAGCTCATTAGTCAGGGCGCATCGATCAGGACACGAAACCGGTTTGGCAATACCGCGCTGGTGTATGCCGCACGTGCCGGGCACACCCAAGTGCTGAGTTACTTGCTAGGGCAGGGCAACGAGGTGGATCAACCCAACGTCAATGGTGCGACGGCGCTGATGGACGCGGCTGAGGGCGGCCATGACGGCGCGGTTGCGCAATTGCTGGCGGCAGGTGCCGAAGCCGACCGGCGCGATATGCGCAATATCGGCGCACTGGCACGGGCGGTATTCAACGGGCACCACGCGGTGGCTGCGCGTCTGCTCGGCGCAGGGGCGAGTGCCGAGGTGGTGGATAACAGTGGCAAGAGTCCGCTGGTATACGCGGCCGCCCGCGATGACGAGAAAATGGTCACGCTCCTGCTCGCGCACGGGGCGCCGCCCAGCGCGCGTTACAGCAACTCGCTGACGGCGCTGATGTGGGCGGCGGGAGCTGAGGGCGACGCCGCGCACGCGCGGCTACTCAACGTGCAGGACGATCTGAACCTAGCGGATGACCGCGGCCGCACCGCCCTGATGATCGCCGCGCAGGCGGGCAACACCGGTGCGGTGCGTGCGCTGATAAAGGCCGGCGCCACCCTAGGCAAGATCGATCTGGAGGGGAACAATGCGGGACAACTGGCGGCGATGGCCGGGCAACCCGAAATCTTGCGCGTTCTGCTAGAAGCTTCATCGGATTAGGTGGGGTGCTATGAGGATTGTGCACCGCTCGGCCCAGGTGATGGGCGTGCGCTAGCGGTGCCACCTGTTTGGGTCTCGCGACGGTGTTGCTGATCGGCCGGACTATCGGTTTATTTGCCCTGACTTGAGCGCGGAGAGGTACTGGGCCGCGGCGGTAATGTGTTCGTCCGAGAACGATGCGAACAATGAGGACTTGGCAGCCGCATTGGTACGGCGTTTGTATTTTAGATCCAGCATGGTCTGGGCAAGATACGCCGGGCTCTGGTCGGCCAGGCGCGGTACGCCGCTGGCGCCCAGATAGCCACCCAGGTGGCACTGCACACACTGCCCGGCAGTGCCGATGCGCTTGCCGGTGGCGTCCGCTGCTGGCGTGCTTGCATATTCGGCCTCTGGCCATGGTTGTTCCGAGAAGTACTGAGCGATCAGCAGCATCTGCGGCTTCTCCAGCGTCATCGCCATAGGCGCCATCAGCGCGTTGCTGCGGCGCCCGGCTTTGTAGTCTTTAAGCTGTGAGTAAATGTAGTGTAGGTGCTGCCCGGCCAGAATCGGGTACTCCGGCAACAACGGCTGACCATTCTCGCCATGGCAGCTGAAGCACAGCGTGAGCTGCGAGCGCACTTCCGCGTAAGGGTCTTCCTGGGCATCCTCCGGGGCGGCGGCCTGCGTATCGTCATTGGCGGCGACTTGCTCACTGGCGGTCGCGCTGCTCGCGCCGGTTGGGTCTTCCATCATGGGCGACTCGCCCGCAAAGGTGAGGGCGCTGATCGCGAATCCGGCCGTGCCGATTAACCATAGCGTCAGGCGTAGGGTACGAAAGTCCGTGCTCATAAAAGGTTCCTGGAGGATGAGGTGTTGCCATCAGCAAGTAGTCTCAGTGCGTAGCAGATACTACTTCAGATAAGGGCGTTTGGCCCGGCTGGCGCAGGTTGATTCCAGCCTGCCACACAGTTTTACGATGCCGGTGAATGTGGGCTTCGCGTACTTGCGGCCGGTTGGTTTGCCTGGGGGCTTCGACCTTGGATCTGCTCCGCCGGCAGATAATCAAAAATAAAGGTAATGCGCTCGTCACGCCCACTGTTGATCACGCTGTGGGTTTGTTGGTTGTTGATTTCGTAAGCCTGGCCGACCGCCAGCCGATGCGGGCGACCGTCGATGGTCAGGCGCACACGCGGATTGGTGGTGATGGGCACATGGATGCGGTGGCTGCGCCTGAAGGTCTGCGCGCTATCAAAGTGCGGGGTGATCTTGCCGCCGGCCAGCAGCTTGGCGGCCATCGCTCGGATGATGGTGCCGCCCGGTGGGTAGTGGCGGGCAATCAGATCATGCATGATCGGCAAAGCCAGCGGCGCGAGCCGGTCCCAGCCCGAGTGTTTGGCCACCTCAAGCTCGGGGTAGTCACCTTCGCAGAACACCAGCACGATGGATTCGGTTTGCCGATGGACTTCGAACTCCTCCTGGCGCTGCTCATTCTCCCGCCAGGCGGCCGGTTCCTGCGCCAGGATGGCCTCGCGCAGGGCTTCGATGTCGATGCTTCCAAGCTCACGTATTGAGCTGTCAATATTCATTATGGTGAGTACCGCGGCTGTCAGAATGTGCTTGGTAAAGAGTATGAGCAAGGGCGCGGCGGCACAAGTCCCGTTGTCGCATCGCGGTGCACTGCCTCGCTCAGATGCTGGGCCCCGGTCGGATGGGCGACCCGTCGGAAAACCGTGCCAGGGTAAACGCGCGGACCGCCTGGGTATCGTGCCCGGTGACCAGGTTGGCCATCGCGCGCCCGGCACCGGGACCGATGCCAAAGCCGTGACCACTAAAACCGGTCGCGATGTAGTAACCCGGCAGCGTATCCACAGCGCTCATGATGGGCATGACATCCGGCGTGGCATCGATCATGCCGGCCCAGGTCTCGGCAAACGGCACCTCGCCCAGCGCCGGAAAGCGCAGTCGCAGGGCGGCGCGCAACGTCTTAATCAAACGTTGGTTCGCCTGCGGATGCAAAATGCGGCGCGCTTCGAACGGAGAAGGCTGGTCCAATTGCCAGCGCCTGGGCGTGCGCAGCTCGCGCCAGGACTCTGCGTTGACCCGCAGTCTCAGGCCGCCATGTTCCTGACGCAGCGCCGGCAAAAACTGGCGGGCGTGGCGCACGCTGCTCGGACCCAGCGGATGCTCCAGGATGGAACCCGGCGCGACGGTATAGCCACCATCGGCGCGCCGCCGCAGCGCGACCTCGGGGCAGTACACCGTGCCGTTAAACAGCCGCGGCGAGGGCGCTAGTCGTGCCACCGTGCCTTTGACACGCAGTTGCGGCACGCTCACGCTGGCGCCGCCCCCATCGCGCTCACTCGCGTTGCTCTCGGTGCGTCCCGGGATATTGGCGCAGAACAGTGAGGTCCAGGCACCACCCGCGCACACCACCGCATCGGCCCGAATGGATCCGTGCTCGGTGACCACACCGCTCACGGCACCTGCTTGCATCTGCAGCCCACGTACTGCGCAGCCGGTCAGCACGCTCACGCCGCGTTTGCGACAACCACGTGCAATTGCCTGCGCTGCCCGGCTGGGCTCGGCGCGCCCATCGCTGGGTGTAAACAGGGCGCCGTGCCACTGGGTTTCGTCTGTGCCCAGCTGGCCGTTCATTTGGCTTGCGGTGAGCAGCCGGCTGTCCAGTTCGTAGTCGTTGACACTGTGCAGCCACTGCTCGTAGTGGGCCAGCGCTTGCGCGTCTGGCGCCAGGTAGTAACAACCCTGTCGCTCGAAGCCGATGTCTTCTTGTAACTGCTTGCTTAACTCGTCCCAGATGCGCTGGCTGTCCAGCATGATCGGCAGTTCCTGTGGGGCTCGCCCCTGCTTGCGCACCCAGCCCCAGTTGCGACTGGACTGTTCGCAGGCAATGTTGCCCTTCTCGCACAGCGCCACTGAAAGCCCGCGCTGGCTCAAAAACCAGGCGGTGGAGCAGCCGATGATGCCACCGCCGATCACCACGACGTCCACCCGCTGGGGTAAGTCCTTTGGTTGCGTGGCGGACTGGATGACAGGCGGCGTCACCTGCCGTTCGCCGGCCTGCGCGCCCAGTTGTTGGCTACCTTGTCCGCCGGATGCCATTGCTACTTCGCGATTTCGGTGGGGGCAGGATGTTGCAAGCCGTGTTCATGGTTTAATTCTACGCCAAAAAAAATGGCCGCCCGTACCCGGAGCGGCCATTTTTATCGCGATTGTCAGCGAGAACTAGTTGGGCAGTGAGTACGCGATGATCTCGTTACCACGCTTGTAGTCCAACTGGACGTTGCCGCCGGCGCCGACCACGATGTACTGCACCCCGTCCACGTTGTAAGAGGCGGGCGGTGCGTTTACACCGGCATCGGCCTGATCCGCCCACAGTAGTTCGCCGGTGCTGGAATCGTAAGCTTTGAATTTGCCGTTACCTTCCCCGGTAAACACTAGGCCGCCACCGGTGGCCAGAATGCCGCCGATCATCGGCTGCTGGGTTTTGACTTTCCAGCGAATCTTGCCCGTGTTGTAGTCCACCGCCGTGACGTTGCCCCACTGCTGCTCATCCGGGATTACCTTGAAGGCGCCGCCTAGCCACAGCTTGCCGCCGGGGTAGGGGGTTTCTTCCACGTGATACGTCATCGGCTGGTGCAGATTGATGGCATAGGCCAGTTTCTGACGCGGGTCGATGGCCATCGGCGACCATTCCACGCCACCGTTGGCACCTGGCAACATGCGTGCGCCGTCTTTGGTCGGCAGCACCCAGCGGTTTTCCTGTACCACCATCGGATCGGAGGCGCGGATCAGGCTGCAATCTTCGGCATCGTGAACATACACATAGCCGGTTTTACCGCCGTGCAGAATGCCTTTGACCATATTGCCTTTGCTGTCCGCCACTTTGGTGATGATGGGTGGGCTGACGGCGTCCAGATCCCAAACATCGTGCGCGATGTACTGGAAGTGGCACTGGTACTCGCCTGTATCAAGATCGACGGCGACCAGTGAGTTGGTGTACAGATTGTCACCCGGGCGGATGGCACCGTACAGGTCAGGCGAGGGATTGCCGACGACAAAGTAAACCATATCGGTATCGCGATCGATCGCCATGTTCTGCCATACACCGCCGCCCAGGGTTTTGTACGGATCGCCGTTTTTGCGGTACGCCGCTTTTTCGGCCTGGATGTCGCGCAACATGTCGCGTCCGGTGGCATCCTTGGTTGCCCATACGCCACGGGAATCTTCCGGCGTGGTGTGGAAAGTCCAGATCAGTTTGCCGGTATCGGCGTCATAGGCTTTGACGAAACCGCGGATACCGTATTCGCCACCGTTGGTGCCGATGAGCACTTTGCCCTCGACCACGGTGGGTGCCATGGTTTCACTGTAGCCCAGTTCCGGGTCAGCAATCTGGGTTTCCCAAAGCTGACGGCCGGTGTTGGCATCCAGTGCCACCAACTTAGCGTCCAGCGTGCCCATGAAGACTTTGTCCCCGTATGCGGCCACGCCGCGGTTATTCGGGCCGCAACAATACGTGGTGATCGGGCCCATCTTGTGTTTGTGATGCCACTTCTTGGCGCCGGTCTTGGCGTCGAGTGCATACACATGATTAAACGAGGTGGTGACGTACATGGTGCCGTTCACAACGATAGGAGTGGTTTCCAGCGACTCAACCACATCGGTGTTGAAGGTCCAGGCACGGCGCATCCGTTTGACGTTTTCCCGGTTAATCTGCCGCGCGGGGTAGTAGCGCGTCTGATGATAGTTACCGTTGGTATGCAGAAAGTTATTGGCGTCGCCGTAGGCATGATCAAGCATGTCCTGCGTGACCGTGTTCATATCGCCGAACAGCGTGCCGCCGACGATCTCTTCCTGTGCCATCAACGGCGAGGCGGCCACTGTGGCGGCAAGGCCGGCCAACAGCGAGCGAGTGAGTAACTTCATGATTCCCCCCTTGGAATGCTTTTTAATGCCGATCCGATGATACAGTGGCTAGTCACTTGGTTGGTAATTATGTTGCCTCTGGATGACCCTGAATATGCAAATGGCTGCATATGTGTTTGTGATGTGTGCGCTGCTCGCGGCTATGCCGGCGCAGGCGCGAGGCGCGCAGCGGGTTGAGCTTGAAGTAGAGGGTATGGCCCGGGAAGTGCTCATTTACCCGGCGAAAACACGCTCAGACTCACCCGCGCCGACGCTTATCGCGTTCCACGGCCGTGGCGATACGGCCGATAACTTCGCGCGCACCTCACGTCTGCATCGTGCCTGGCGTGGCGCGACGGTAATTTACCCGCAGGGGCTGGTGCTGGGCCAGGAGCGAGGTTTGCGCGGTTGGGGCCGGGAGAGTGCCGATCCGAATCATGATCTGGCGCTGGTGGATGCGCTGCTGCAGGCGCACGTGCAGGCCCCGCAAGCGGTGTTCGCGGCGGGCTTCTCCAACGGTGGGCGCTTCGTGTTTACCCTGATGCAAACACATCGAGAGGCGTTTACCGCCTTTGCTGCGGTGGGTGCGGTACTCAGCGCACCCCCCAAGGCCTCGCCTGACCCGCCCGCGCCCGCGCCGGTGATTTATCTGTTCGGCGAGTTTGAATCGCGTGAGTATCAAAGTGCCTGGCAACGCACGGTGGAGTCGTTAGCCCGGCGCAACCTTGCTACCGGTGAGCGCGAGCCCTGGGCGGATGGCTACACCTTATTCCCGGCGCCCCCGACTGGGGCGCCGACGGTCTACAGTCTGTACCGGGCAGGGCATGTGTGGCCGAAGAGTGGCAGCCGTCAGATCGTTCGATTTTTTGAGTCGGTGACCGACGGGCCGGTGCCTGCGGTGCCTTAGGTAAATACGCCGGCGACCGCCTGTAGAACTTCCGGCGGCGCCTTGGCGACGGCACCGGTATCGTAAGGGGGGGCTGGATCGTATTCGAGGCCTAACTGAATGGCCTGGGCAGTTACCGGTCCGGCCAGCTCACCGGCCAGAAACAACGCCATATCGATACCGGCCGAGACGCCGGCAGCGGTAATAATCTTGCCTTCGCGCACCCAGCGGCTGGCCTGGTAAGTCGCGCCGAACGCGGCCAGCTCGCCTTGTGCCGCCCAGTGCGTGGTGGCCGGTAGCCCATCCAGCAGGCCGGCTGCGCCCAGAATCAGCGAGCCGGTGCACACCGAAGTGGTCCACTGGGTATGTTGATGGACGTCGGTGACCCATTGGGTAATTTGGGGGTTCGCGGCGGCAGCCCGCGTGCCTGCGGTGCCGCCAGGCACCAGCAGGATGTCGGGCCGTGTGACTTCGTCCAGGGTTTTTTTTGTTACCAGGTGCAGGCTGTCGTTGTCATTGGGATGGGCTCGGCACTCCTGGCCGACAAACACGGCCTGCGCGCCCGGCAACCGACTGAGCACATCAAACGGGCCGACCGCATCGAGTGAGGTAAATCCATCGTAGAGAAGAAAGGCAATCTGCATGGAGGGCTCCTTAATTGGGTGGGCCCGCGCTGAGCGGCGGGCCGCTGAAACGTTCGCGGTAGTCACGTGGGGTAATGCCGAGTTGGCGTAGAAAGCTCTTGCGCATTCGGGCGGCGTCGCCAAAGCCGCTTTGCATGGCTAATTGCTCCAGGCTGAGGCTGGACTCCTGCAGCAGCCGCCGCGCGGCATCGAGGCGAATGCGCTCGACGAATTTGGCCGGGGTCGCCCCCAGCTCACGGGTGAACACGCGGCAAAAGTTGCGCTCGCTCATGCGGCTGCGCCGCGCCAACGCCTCCACGCGCATATCCGCGCCGGGGTGCTCCAGCATCCACTGCAGCAGCCGCGCAAGCTGGCCGTTTTCCACGCCCTGTGCGGCCAATTGGCTGCTGAACTGGGATTGCCCGCCGGGGCGCTTGAAGAACACCACCAGATAGCGCGCGACTTCCAGCGCCAGTGTTTTGCCGAGATCCGCTGCCACCAGTGCCAGCGCCAGATCGATGCCGGCGGTAACCCCGGCGGAGGTATAGATATGATCGCTTTGTACAAAGATCGCATCGTCGACGACCTGCACCTGCGGGTATTTGTCGGCCATCGACTGAGTGAACGCCCAGTGGGTGGTGGCCCGACGTCCATTCAGCACTCCCGCCTGTGCCAGCAGGAACGCACCCGTGCATACCGACGCGAGGCGTCGGTACGCATCACGCGCAAGCCAGCGCAGCAGGCGTTGATCCTCAAGCATCGCGGTAACATCGCCGCCCGCCACAATCAGTGTGTCGATCGGGCGGCGGGTTTTGCTATAGGCGATATCGGCCACCAGCTTCAGGCCGGACTCGGTCCGAAATTGCCCCGCCTGCGGTGCCAGCAGGCGCACCCGGTACGCCGGTTTGTGGCCGTGCCGTGTGAGCCACAGGTTAGCGGCCTCGAACACCTCAAACGGCCCGACCACGTCGATCGAATAAGCGCGTGGGTAGGCCAGTACGGCAACGTCTTTGGGGGCCTGGGCAGCCTTGATGGCAGGTGTAGCACTCATGTGAGCTACGGTATCAGTGGCTACTGGTGGCAGCAATGACATATATCGGTCGATTTCTGCCACCTTGTGAAAGTGAAGTCGATGCTTGGTGACAGCGCCCGTGCTGTCCCGGCGTCTGGCGATCAGTTAATGTTAGGCCTCCTCCCTGCAGGCTCAGGTAAGCAAAGAAATATGAGTGAAATTTATCGGCTGGCGCGGTTTAGCCCGCACACCATTATTCGATCGTTGACACGCATCGGCGTCGGCATGTTGCTGGGCCTGGGTTGCACACTGACGGCGGCGATGGCAGCAGACAACACCGGGCCCAAAGCGCCCCGGCTGGTGGTGCTAGTCGTGGTCGACCAACTGCGTGCCGACTTGCCGTTGCGATACCGCAGTCACCTGGCAAAAGATGGCGGCCTGGCGCGGTTTCTTGACGACTCGGTGTACTACCGGCAGTCGTTTTATGCGCATGTAGACAATTCCACGGCGCCGGGTCACGCGACCATCTCGACCGGCGCGGTGCCGGCCGATCACGGCATCGTCGCGAATCAATGGTATGACTGGAACAGCGGCAAGCGCGTGCAGGCCGTGACCGATCCCACCGAGCACATCGTGGGCGAAGCCGCCGCCGATGCCGAGCAATCGCCGGGCGCATCGCCGCGCCGGTTGAACGCAGGCGCACTGGCCGACGAGCTGCTGGCTGCCACCGCTGGGCAGGCGCGCGTGTTTGGCGTATCCGCGAAGGATAGAGGCTCCATCTTTACCACCGGCACGGCCGGTAAGGCGTTCTGGTATTCCTCATCCTCGGGGCACTTTGTGTCCAGCAGTTACTACTACGAGCGTTTGCCAAAGTGGGCGCGCAAGATCAACCAGGCCGGCCTGACGCACTATCCCGAGGTGTGGGCGCTGGCGCGCCCGGCCAGCCAGTATCAACTGGCGGCGCAGGATGATCGCGCCGCCGAACGCCCGCGCTTCAACATGGGGCGGGTATTCCCTCATCCTTTGGGGGAGCACGGTAGCGCGGAGTATTTCGGCGCATTCAAACGTAGTCCGTTTGTGGATGATTGGACGGTGGAATTTGCGCTGGCGATGCTCAAGCATGAGCGACTGGGCAAGGATGAGGTAAGCGATCTGCTGACTGTCTCGCTGTCGGCCACCGACTACATCGGGCATTACTTTGGACCGCAGTCGCTTGAGGCCGAAGACAACATTATTCGTCTGGATCAAACGTTGGGCCGCTTGATCGATGGGGTGGAAGCGCAGGTGGGCCGCGACAACGTGGTGTTTGTGCTCACCGCTGATCATGGCGTGGATGCCTCGCCCGAACATAAACAGGCCTTGGGCCTGCCCGCCTGGCGCATTAATGTCGGGGCCTTCGCAGAGGCATTGGATGAGCATTTGCGCGAGGACCTGCACATTCACGAGAGGGTGGTGCTGGATGTGCTTGGCTCGGGCATCTACCTGGATTTTGAGGCCGCGGAGGAAGATGACGTGGACCCGGATGAGCTGCTGTCGAGCGCCCTGGAGTGGCTTCGCGACCGACCTGATATCGCTGTTGCGGTGTTGCCCTCGAAGGTGCAGAAGGTAGGCGGTGAGGTGGGTCGGTTGTTACGCAACAGCGTGGACCCCGAGCGCGCAGGCGATATCCTGGTGGTGCAGGGGGATTCAACCTTTTTCGGCACCAAGGGAGAGGCCGCCGGCCACGGTTCACCCTATTCCTATGATGCGCATGTGCCGTCGGCGTTTTTGTTGCCGGCACGCGAGGGGCAGATGGTGTGGCGAAGAGTCTCGCAGATGGCCATTGCGCCCACGCTGGCGCAGTTGCTGAATATTCCGGCCCCTTCGCACGCCTTTGACGCCGTGCTGGGCGAAGTGTTGCAGTAATGGCCGGCGATGTTCTCAGCATCCCTCGATGGCACGCCTGCACGCGCGGTCCGCGCGCAGAACACGACAATGAATGACATGCGCTGGCATATCGATATTGCGACGCTTGGCGACGCTGGCGAGCTGGCCGCATTCGGTCGTCGCACGTTCGAGGATGCGTTTGGTGCAGACAACAATCCTGAGGATCTGCGCGTGCATCTGGAGGAGGCGTTTGGGCCCGCCCAGCAAACCCGCGAGCTGAACACCCCTGAGATGATAACGCTGCTGGCGCGTCAGCCGACGGGCGATCGAGCCATCGTGGCGTATGCGCAGGTGCAGCCGGGACAGACGCCGGACTGCGTGCACCAGCCGCATGCAGTGGAGTTGCATCGGTTGTATGTGGATCGTCCGGCCCACGGGAGTGGTTTGGCACAGCAGTTGATGGTGCGGGTGTTCGAGGCCGCGCGCGCACTGCACGGAGAGTATCTGTGGCTGAGCGTCTGGGAACGTAACCCGAGAGGCATTGCGTACTATCTTAAGTCCGGTTTTGTGGATGTGGGCACGCGCGATTTTTTTGTTGGCCCGGATCGGCAGACCGACCGCGTGATGCTCTACCGGCTGGTGCCATCGCCGCAACCGGGTTAGGTCCCGCCCTTAGCGACCGTTCGCAGTGCAGGGCGAAATGTCAGGAATACTTGACAGTCGTTAACTCAAAATGTAAGGTTGTCCTTACATTAAGTCATCAAAACCTGATAAGGAGCTCCCCATGCGCTGCAAGTCCTTCAAAATTCACCAGTTGTCACTCTGGCTCCCCATCGCGATCGCCATCGTCGTCGCGAATCTTTCCGCAAGCGAGGCCGAGGGTGCCACGGGATCGCGGTTCGTGGTCGAACGTAGTGGCGTCAGCGACGGCCGATCGGTCGTTTTCATTCCTGGCGTCGCGTCCGCTGGCGCGGTCTGGGATGCGGCGGCTGCAGGCATCGTCGGCGGCCACGACGTTCATATCGTCACGCTTGCCGGTTTCGCCGGCGTCCCGACCGTCGATCCGATCAGCCCCTATATCGAACGAGCAGTCGGCGCGCTGGCAGCCTATCTCGATGAAGAGGGACTGCAGGACATTGTTCTGGTCGGCCATTCGATGGGCGCGCAAATTTCGCTGCAATTGGCGGCCGCACGACCTAACGCCGTCGCGGAGGTCCTCGTCGTTGACAGTGCGCCGTTCTTCGCGGCCCTGTTCAATCCGACTGTGACGCCCGAGGCCGCCGCGCAGTACGCAGCGCAGCTGGGCCTGCGACTGGCGGCCACGTCGCGAGAGCAATTTCTCGCTTTTGCGCGTCAAGGCATCGCGATGCAATCGAGCACCGAGTCCGGTCAGGAACGAGTGATGGATTATATGAGAGCGTCGGATCAGGCGGCGGTCGCCCAAGCGATGAGCGATATAGCGGGCTCCGATTTCCGTCCGATACTGGCGCAAGTGAGCGCGCCTGTGACGGTGCTGGCGGCCTGGAGCGAGGGCGCTCCCTATTCGAGTGACCAGGTGCGTGCCATTTACGAAAACCAATACGTTGGGCTGGCCGATGTCGATGTCCGCGTCATCGCCAACTCACGCCACTTCATTATGCTAGACCAACCGGATGCGTTCGCCAGTGCGCTCAACGGAGTCCTCACCGGTGATCGAGAGGGGCGGGACTGATGGGCGGCCCGAACAAACGCTATCTGGTGCATTTTGGCGGGGCGATGATCGTTTATGCCGGGATGCTGTTCGCCTCGGTGTGGATCATTGAGACGACGAAGATTACGGGATGGCTAGCTGGTGCGTTATCGCTGACCCCAATGCTGCCCGCCTTGTATGCTTTGCGTGCCTGGGTAGCGAGGTTCCGCGCCATGGATGAGTTCCAGCGCAGGACCGATGCGGAGGCGATCTTATGGGCCGCGGGTATCATCGGTTTTATCAGTTTTGGCTACGGCTTTTTGGAGGGCTCGATCAGCGCGCCGAGTATCTCAATGATCTGGGTGCTGCCAGCATTGATCGGTACCTACGGTGTAGCCTCCCGCATTATGCCGTTGCGGTTCAAATGAAGAATCGGCTTCGCGTGCTTCGCGCCGAACGTCGCTGGAGCCAAGCTGATCTCGGCCAGAGTGTTGGCGTCTCGCGGCAGGCGATCAACGCTGTTGAGAATGGCAAGCACGATCCGTCTCTGACGTTGGCTTTCAA
>CBDUQI010000166.1:0-12822 GCA_965369325.1 uncultured Gammaproteobacteria bacterium | reverse complement strand
ACTTGGGGCTGTGCGCGTCGCAGCCGATAAACACGTTGTCGTGCTTCCATGCCATCGCGATCATCTCATCCGCCCATGGGATGCCGACGTGGATGCCAATCAAGGCCAGTTCGGGAAAGTCGCAGGCGACCGCGTCTAGCGTGATCGGTTGGCCGACGCTGCGCCCGCGATACTGCGGGGAGTAGTTCATTGATTGGCCGACCTGTATCTGGATAGGCACATCCAGTTCTACGCACTTGGCGTAAAACGGGTAGTACTTGGCGTGGTCTGGTGCGAGTTCAAACCAGTGCGGATACAGGTGAGCGCCGATAAAGCCCAGTTCTTTCACCGCATGCTCAAGCTCGCGCACGCCCGCCATCCCCATAAACGGGTCGATGCCGAGCAGGCCGGAGAAGTGGTCGGGGTGTCGCGCCACCGCGTCCGCGACGATTTGTGGTGGCATGTGATAACACCCGGGCAGGCCCGGACGCCCGGCTTTGGCCGCGATCAGGAATCCATGCTCGATATTCGCCGCGTCCATCCGCTCTATCATCTGGGTGAGCGACAATCCGGCCATCAGGCCGTCGTTGGCTTTCATTTTGCCCGCGAAAAAATCTGCACTCCAGTCCGGGCGTACCGACAGTGCTTGCTCGGTCCAGATGTTAACCACAGCATCAATGGCTTTGATTTTCTCTGACATTCAATGTCCCCTTCAGGTGGCCGAGCGCGTAAAGCCTTTAGGTAATCCCGCCTCGGCGACAAACCCGTAGAGCGGCTCATTCGGCAACGCCTGGTGCACAATCGTGCGCACTTCCATCAGCGCCTGCAAATCAATGCCGGTGCTCAGCCCCATACCATGCAGCATAAAGATCAGATCTTCGGTCACGATATTACCACTGGCGCCCGGTGCGGACGGGCACCCACCCAGACCGCCAAGAGAACTGTCCAGCGTGGTGATGCCTGCTTCGATGGCGGCCAGGGCGTTTGCCAGGCCCAACCCGCGGGTGTTGTGCAGATGAATGCCGGTCACCTTGTCGTCTCCCACCTGCGCTCTCACCGCTTTGATCATTCGCCTGACCTGCTGCGGGTCGGCGTAGCCGGTGGTGTCTGACAGGCCGATCTCATCGCAGCCGCACTGCATGAGATCTTCGGCGCGCGTTAGAATCAGGTGCTCGGACACAGGCCCTTCGAGCGTGCATCCAAACACGGTCGACAGACTGGCCTCAAAGTGCGGGCGTTGCTCAGGCGGTTGCGCGGCGATCAACTCGCCGATGTTGCGCGCCTCCTGCAGCACTTGCTCGTGGGTTTTGCGTAAGTTGCGCAGGCTGTGGGTTTCGCTGACTGAAAAGGGCAGAGTAATCTTATCGACGCCTGCCTCGATTGCGTTCTGCGCACCTTTTAGGTTAGGCACCAGCACTGCGACATCCAGCCCCTCGATGCGTTTAGCCGCCTCGACCACCTGCGCCGTGTCCGCCAGTTGTGGCAACACCCGCG
Organism: uncultured Gammaproteobacteria bacterium; assembly: GCA_965369325.1. Classification (GTDB taxonomy): domain Bacteria; phylum Pseudomonadota; class Gammaproteobacteria; order Steroidobacterales; family JBCBZW01; genus CBDUQI01. The sequence continues at coordinate 11,349 of CBDUQI010000166.1, read as the reverse complement.
CAGGGACGAACGAGCCCACCTCGATTTCGCGAAAGCCGGCGGCGGCCTGCGCCGCGATCCATCGGTGTTTGACCGCAGTAGGCATGACCGCCTCCACGGACTGCAAGCCGTCGCGAGGTCCCACCTCGCTTACCAGAATGTCGACAGCGCCCATCAAGGCCCCCGCGAGCGGACAGGCTGCTCATTTGCAGCTGAATGAATAAAGATATAATAATATAGCAAATGCACCTTGTGTGCCCATCAAATGCGGGCCCGCCGGGGACTGTCAAGGACACAAACCAGGCCACCAGGCAATGACAGAGCAATCCGCCGAACTACCATTGCAGGGCATCCGTGTGGTCGAGTTATCGCACATGGTGATGGGCCCGTCGGCCGGATTGATTCTGGGCGACCTCGGTGCGGATGTGATTAAGGTGGAGCCGGTAGGGGGCGATCACACTCGCCAGTTGACTGGTTCCGGGGCCGGTTATTTCGCCATGTATAACCGCAACAAGCGCAGTATCGCATTGAACCTAAAGTCGCCCGAAGGCATCGCAGCCGCGCGCAAGTTGATCGCAAGCGCCGATGTGGTGGTGGAGAATTTTCGTCCCGGCGCGGTGGATAAGCTGGGGCTGGATTACACAAGCTTGTCGGCAGATAACCCACGCCTTATTTATTGCTCCGCCCGCGGTTTTCTAAGCGGCCCCTACGAGCACCGCACGGCGCTAGACGAGGTGGCTCAGATGATGGGCGGGCTGGCCTACATGACCGGCCCGCCCGGCCGCCCGTTGCGCGCCGGTGCGTCGGTGATTGACGTCATGGGTGGCGTGTTTGGGGTGGTGGGAATCCTGGCCGCGCTGGAGCAGCGCCAGCGCACCGGCTGCGGTCAGCAACTAACCAGCTCGCTGTTCGAGAGCACGGTGTTCCTGATGGGGCAGCACATGGCGCAGTACGCAGTGACAGGACAGCCCGCCGCACCTATGCCAACGCGCATCTCAGCCTGGGCGATTTACGACGTGTTCGAGACAGCGGATGCCGACCGTGTGTTTGTGGGGGTGGTCAGCGATACGCAGTGGCTTACATTTTGCCGCGACTTCGGGCTGGAGGATTTTCTCTCCGATCAAGGTTTGCGCCTTAACCGCGATCGCGTTGCCCAGCGCGATCGTATTATGCCGGTGGTGCGAGCGCTGTTTTTGAGCATGACGCGCGCGCAACTGGCCGAGCGCCTGGAGCGCAGCGGATTGCCGTTTGCCCCCATTGCTCAGCCCGAGCAGATGTTTGATGACCCGCACTTGCAGGCCTCCGGCGGTTTGGTCGAAGTCACTTTGTCGGACGGCAGTAAAACGCAGCTGCCAGCATTGCCGGTGCAGATGCAGGGGCAACGACTGGGATTACGGCGCGACCTGCCGGCCGCTGGCGAGCATACACACGCCGTGTTGCGTGAGCTGGGCTACGATGAGGAAGCGATCGCCGCGTTGCAGGCACAAGGTGTGGCTGGCGAGCCTCCTGAGTGAACGTGCCCGCGCGGGCGAAGGTTTGATCTGCGGATGCGGTTAGATGACCCAGTTGCTAGGGTAAGGCCAAGTGCGCCAAGTTGAATTAATCCAGATGCGACCAGCGCCGATCGCCGCTTCGGTCGGTCTGGATAAACTGCTCAACGTGCTGCGCGTATTGCAGTGAGTAATCGATGTAATCGAGCCCCTGCATCAGCATCTGCCGGTCGAACGGTGCGATGTCAAAGCTGATCTCATCCCGCTGTGGCAATCTCAGTTTTTGCTCCGCCAGATCAATTTCCAGTTGTTGTGTTTGTGGCTGGTGCTGAGTTTGTTGCTTGATGCGTGTTAACTGTTCCACCGGCAGCGTAAGCGCCAGCACATTGTTGCGAGCGCAGTTCTTGCGAAAGATCTCACCAAAGCTGATAGCCAGAATTGCACGGATGCCGTAGTCACGCAGTGCCCAGACGGCATGTTCGCGCGATGATCCGCAACCAAAATTGCGTTCACCGAGCAGAATGCTGGTACCTGCGAACTGGGGTTGGTTAAGCACGAAGTCCGAGTTCAGCCCGATCTTTTCGCGTCCGTCGTAGAGGTAGCGCCAGCCGGCGAACAGCCCTTTGCCCAGGCCTTCTCTGGAGACTCGGCGCATTTCGCGCGAGGGGATAATCTGGTCGGTATCCACGCTGTCCGCAGGGATGGCGGCGCAAATGCCGCGATGGCGTACTAGTGGTTTCACCGGACGGTCACTTTGCGCACGTCGGCGATCTTCCCTGCAACGGCGGCGGCGGCGACGACTGCTGGGCTGGCTAGATGTGAGCGGGCACCGCGACCCTGGCGACCGCGAAAATTGCGATTGGTGCTGGTCATCACCCGCTGCTGTGGCTCGAATGCCTCACCACCAGCATAAAAACACAACGAGCAGCCCGCCTCGCGCCATTCAAACCCAGCATCGGTGAACACGCGATCAAGACCTTCGCGTTCCGCGTCGCGTTTAACTTGCGCTGATCCCGGCGAACAAATGGCTCTGACGCCTGGTGCGACTCGCTGCCCTCGCAATACACCAGCGGCTGCGCGCAGATCGCTGATACGGCTGTTGGTACAAGAGCCGATAAACGCGCCATCAATCGGCAACCCCAGCAGTGCTTGTCCAGGGCGAAGACCCATGTACTGCAACGCGCCCAGCATCGCCTCACGGGCGGCCTCATCGGCGGCGTTCTGTGGCGACGGCACGGTGCTGTCGATGGCAATGGCATGCTCGGGGCTGGTGCCCCAGGTGATCGTCGGCATGACGGTGGTAGCGTCGATACTCACTTCGCGATCGAATACTGCATCGGCATCTGTGCCAAGCGCACGCCAATGCCGCATTGCCTGCGCCCAGGCCACCTCGTCCGGTGCATAGGCTCGGCCCTTAATGTATTCAAATACCGCTTCATCCGGGGCGATAATGCCGGTAAAGGCCGAAAACTCCACTGCCATATTGCATAGGGTAAAACGTGCTTCGACCGCAAGCGCATCAATAGTATCGCCACAGAACTCCACGGCCATGCCGGCGGCGCCGCCAGCCCCGAACGCGCTGATCAAATGCAGTGCCATATCCTTGGCAGTCACCCCGGGGCCTAGCGCGCCGTGGAACCGCACCCGCATTTGTTTTGGTTTGCTGGCTCGAAGTGTTTGGGTGGTGAGCGCGTGTTCGCAATCACTTGTGCCAATCCCCCAGCCAAGCGCACCCAAAGCCCCCAGCGTGCAGGTATGGCTGTCGGGGCAGGCAACCACCAGCCCGGGTAATGCAATGCCTTGCTCGGCGCCGATCAGATGAGAGATGCCGTGCCGCGGGTCGTGAATATCAAACAGCGTAATCTGCGCGGCCTGAGCTTCTTTGCGCATGGCCTGAATGTACTGTTTGCCACCTGGCACCGCCGTGTCGTCCCCGCGACCCGGGAACGTGTCGACAATGTGGTCCATGGTGGCAAATACATGTGCAGGTCGGGCGACCGTACGTCCGGCTTCGCGCATGCCGCTTAGCGCAACCGCGCCGGTGCGCTCGTGCAGGAACACGCGGTCCAGATAGACCAAGGAGGAGCCGTCCGTCAAGGTGTGGGCGACGTGGCGGTCCCATATTTTCTCGAATAGTGTCGAGGCCATGCTACGGGGCGGGAATGACGGACGTTAATGGTATGAAGTTCACTAAATGATATAATAGCATATCTTTAGTAGTTATGATGAATTCTCCCTTGGAGGTAAGCGCGTGCCAAGAGTAAATCCGCTGGCGGTTGAGCAGCTTGGACCCACCGAGCGCGCGCTGGTTGATCGTGCCGAACAGATGATGGGGTTTGTCGCTAACGATGCGTTGACTATGGCGGGATCGCCCCGATTGCTGCACGCATTCGCGCAATTGGTTGAAGCCGTTTACGCGCCAGGCCGGATCGATGATGGCTTGCGTCGGTTGATCGGGTTGTTGTCTAGTTCGGCGGCAGGTTGTCGCTATTGTGTGGGACATACCGCGCATGGCGCGCAAGCGCAGGGCATGGATGAGGCCAAGTTGGCCGGTGTGTTTGATTTTAAAACATCGCCCGCATTTACGGCGGCCGAGCGCGCAGCACTAACCGTTGCGCAGCAGGCGGGGCAGACGCCCAACGGCGTCACCGATGCGATGTTTGCGCAACTGGCGGTACATTTTGACCGGGAGCAGCAGTTGGAAATTGTCGCCGTGATTGCCTTGTTCGGATTCCTAAATCGCTGGAATTCCACGCTGGCGACGGAGCTGGAAAGCCGTCCCGCCAAATCGTTGGCTGGTTTGCTCGCCGGTGCGCCTGGAGCCCAACGGTGAGTACGGCGCACGTCGCGCGGCGCATGCCCGCGTTGTTGCAGCACGCCGGTGTCTGGACCGGCGACTACCAATATGTGGATTTAGGTGGTGTTGTAACCGATGCCTGCCGTAGTCAGGTGCAGTGCCTGTTCCCCGAGCAGGGGCCGTTTGACTATGTTCAGAAAAACCGTTTCGAGTGGGCAAACGGCGAGGTGACCGAGACGGAATTTGGTGGTGTGGTGCAGGGTGATCGTTTGCACTGGGACACGGAGAGTTTCAGCGGCTTCGCCTGGACTACGCGGGAGGACATAGTGATGTTGTGCCTGGAACGCAAAGACCAACCTAATACCCGCTTCACCGAGATTATTGTCATGGGCGCGGACGGCAACCACCGCGCGCGCACCTGGCACTGGTTCAGGGATGGCCAGTTGTTCCAGCGCACTTTGTGCAACGAGCGCCGAACGGGATAACGCGATGCCTAGTCGGCAAAATTCTGCAGAATTTTTACGATCGCCTTACCAGTGTTTTGCCCGCGCATCAGGCGGGAAAACGCTTCGGGTGCGTTGGCCAGGCCGGCGGTCATGTCTTCAAGATATTTGATCTTGCCTTCCCGCAGCCAGCCGCTCACAGTGGCCTCGAACTCCGGGCGCAAATCCTCATGATCGTAAACCACCATGCCACGTACGGTTGCGCGCGCCTTTATGATGAACGCCGGATTTGGTCCGGGTGGCATCCCCTCCACGTTGTACTGCGCCATCAGCCCGCACAACACCACGCGCGCACCAATCGCCAAGCGCTCCATCATTGCCTGCAGCATGTCGCCGCCGACGTTGTCGAAGTAAACGTCAATACCGTCTGGGCAGCAACGCTCAAGTGCCACGCGAAGGTCTTCTTCTTTGTAGTTGATCGCCTCGTCGAAGCCTGCGGTATCAGTCAGCCAGGCGCATTTTGCCGGCGAGCCGGCAATGCCCACCACGCGGCAGCCTTTGATGCGCGCGATTTGCCCGACCATCGACCCCACCGGACCAGACGCGGCCGATACCACCACCGTATCGCCGGCTTTGGGTTGGCCCAGACGCAGCAGGCCGGCGTACGCGGTAAGCCCTGGCATGCCCATAATGCCGAGTGTGGTGGAGACCGGTGCGACAGTTGGATCGATCCGCCGCAATTGCTCCGCATCGACAACGCAGTGACTTTGCCAGCCGGTGTGCGCCGCGAGCAGATCGCCGGGGGCAAAGTCGGGCGCCTGAGACTTCAGCACCCGGCTGACGGCCTCGCCGGCCATCAGTTCGCCTGGATGAATGGCACCCGACAAATGGCGTCCGCTGATCTTGCCGCGCAGGTACGGGTCCAATGACAAGTACACGGTTTCGCACAGCAGTTGCCCGTCGCCGGCGTGTGGCATCGGGCTTTGCGCCAGTTCAAAGTCGTCTGCGCTTGGGATGCCGCTGCACTGCCTGCGCAGCAGGATTTGTGTGTTTTGTTTCATGTGCCGTATCGTCACATCAGGGGCGAGCATGTCGCCGATGCCACCAACATAACTCACCGGAGGTTTTATGTCTTTAAAAGATACCATGCCGCTGCTGGCCCGCCATGAAGGCGTTTGGGAAGGCTATTACCGTTACTACGACTATGATGGCAACAAGAGCGACGAGCATCGTTCGCGATTGCTGTGCCGCTTGCCGACGCCGGAGAGTTACCATCAGACCAACCTTTATCGTTGGGCCGACGGGCGCACCGAAACCAAGGACTTTCCCAGTCGGGTGGAAGGCAATCGGTTGATTTTCTACACCGAAATACAGGGGTGGGCTGCGGAGGTGCCGTTGGATGAGAACAGCCGCACGATGATGCTGCACTGGCGACGTACCAACGAGCCCGGCTTGTATCTTTATGAAATGATTCAGCTGAGCGATGACGGTAATCATCGGGCGCGTGTTTGGCAGTGGTTTCGCGAGGGCAAGCTGTTCCAGCGCACGCTGGTTGATGAAAGGCGTAAATCAAATGACTGGCGTCAGTTTGACGGCCAGGATCCCTCGTACGAGGACCTGTGCGCGTTTTAGGGGCGTGTTGAAAAAGTCGCAATCAACGCAGTGCGCCCGCGTGCTGGCCAGCGCTGTGCCTTCTAGTGGTAGGGAGCCCGCCGCAAGGCCGCTGCCCACCTAGGGCGGGCAGCGGCCGGATTACCTCGGTTTAAGGCCGGCAATCAAGGGTTTCATTGTCATCGCGAATGCCTTCCAGCAGCCAGTCGTTGGTGCACTCGGTGCCACTACAGTCGTCCTTGCCATCGCCCTGGCGGGTGCCACAGTCTTCCATGCTGTCCATGTCTTTGTCGGAGCAGGACAGGTGGAACTTGGACTCACCCAGTTTGTAACTAGTGCCAGCGGCGAACAGCTCCAGCATGATGTCCTTCTTCGCGTCGTCCAGGCCGGTGAAGCTCACTTCCTGACCGATGGCGATGTCTTGCCATTCGAGCAGCACCTCGTCGTCGTCCTTCTTGCCGTTGTGCGCCACGATGTCGATGGCTTCCGCGCCATCCCAGGTTAGTGACAACTCAGCTATTTGGTCGTGGCAATCGATATCGTGTACGACATGCGGCACGTCGATCTGAGTCACATCAGCGACCTCGCAGGCACTGCCACCGACCAGCCCCAGCCCGTGCGCGTGCGCGTAGTTCTCCACCGATGTCTGCACCCACGGGGCCAACTCGATCATGACGGACATGCCCGGTTCCAGTGTGCCGATGGGCGTGCTCGTCACCACGCCATTCAGATCATCAAACACTGCCGTGTCATGTATGGGCGTGGCGCCAGCGTTGGTGAGGGTGAATTGCTGCAGCACACGCCCGGGTGCACTCAACTCACAATTTTGCGCGGCAGGTTCGGTCGCTGCAATGCAGACCAGTTCACCGTCTTTGTCCACGATGCCTTCCAGCAACCAGTCGGTGATGCAGTCCTCGCAATCACCGTCCTTACCGGCCCCCTGGGGCATGCCGCAGTCCTCTGCGCCATCGAGCGAATCTTTACATTCCAGATGGAACTTTGATTCACCCAGTAAGGTATCTGATCCGGCGGCGTAGATTTCCCAGATGATATCTTTGCCGGCCTCTTTGAGCTCCGGCACGGTGATCACATCGCCGCGCTGGATGTTGTCCAGATCGACAATTACCGGGTCGGTATTTTTCTTGCCCTGGTAGGCCACCACCCTCACCGGTTGCTCGCCATCCCAGCGCATGCTGAGTGCCTTGATCTCTTTCTTGCAGTGATAGCTCTCCGGCGGTGCGGGGATAACCGCACAGGTTTGTGCCAGTTGCAGGGCGCAGATCTGGAAGCCGAAGTCGATGTTGGTAACGGCCGCGTGGTTGTCCACAAGGCTGAGCACCACCGGTGCCGCGCTGTGAGAATCAGCACTGCCTGCGCCGGGGCTTGGTGTGGCGCCCGCGGGTATGCTTCTGTGCGCCACCTGCGCGGAGTATTCCCCGGCGCAAAGCCCCTGGAACTGGTAGTGGCCGTCGCTGTTGGTGCTGGCTATTGCCAGGCGCTCGCCATTGCTATCGCGCAACAATACCCAGACGTCTGCCAGACCAGGCTCGTCCGCGTCCTGCAGCCCGTCGCCATTGCTATCTGCCCAGATGCGATCCCCGATCGTGCCCCGGCATTCGGAGATAAAACCGAAGTCGGTGCTCAACTGGCTGCCCCCATCGGCCAGCAAAAAGCTGACATGGGCGCTGCCGACGGCGTCACTGTCCAGCGTGTCGTCGTTGCCCCGGTTAGACAGCGTGGGCAACCAGTGCTGCGGGATGGAGTTGTCAATCACGTCAACCGAATAGCCGCCCGAAGTTAAGCCTTCGAAAGAATAGTAGCCCTCGCGATCTGTCAGGGTGTGACGCTTCGCGTCGCTGCCCTGCGCAAACAGCGTGACCCGCGCCGATTCGATCGGCGTGTCGTTGCCGTCGCGTAGTCCGTTCTGATTCCAATCCATAAACACGCGGCTCTCTACGCGGGCACTGGCGTTCGCCGCGAAAAAGCCGAAGTCGATGTGCTCCGAAATCTGGCCTGCGCCAAGGGTCACTGGCACCGGTTGCCCGTCTATCGGCTGATCGCTATCTATCTCCGGCTGGCTGCCGTCTGAGGGCTGGGTTGCGAGCATCCCCGCCAGGGTGTCGTCGCGCTCGTCCACGTCCAGCTGATAGCTTCCGGCGCATAGATTGTCGAAGCGGTAGTGGCCGTTGGCACCGGTCATAGTGGCGTCGAACGCACTCCCCTGGCCGTCCAGTAGCTCAACCGGAACAGCGGCGATGGCCTGCTCGGCACTTTGGCGCAGTCCGTCGTTGTTCTCATCCAGCCACACCTGGCCGGAGAGCGCGGCCGGGCAGTCTGGGCGGTGGTAGCCGAAGTCGATCGTCACGTCGGATTTGGCACCGTGGTTTACTACCACAAATACCGACCCGAACTGCGAGTCGTTGCCGAGCACCTCTCGTATGTGCCCCGGGGGTATGTCCGTGGGAGAGGGCACCATGCCGGGCGGCAGGCTGCTCTCATCCACGTCCACCAGAAACTGCCCGTGGCAAACCTCCTCAAAAAGGTACGCCCCATTTAGATCGGTGTAGGTGGTAAATACAATGTGTGGCTCGCCATCGGGTGCGATATGTACGCGTACGTTACTCAAGCCCCGCTCGTCAGCATCCTGGATGCCGTTGGCGTTGGTGTCATGCCAAACTAGGTTGCCGACCGTGCCGTCGCAATCCCCGGTGCGTATGCCGCTGCCGGATATCTCCGCCTGCGCGGTGCTAGTCAAAAGCAGCGCCAGCGCTGTCACTGTGTGGTTGTTGTAATTTCTCATGTCCTGTTACCTGGATCTGTGCCCATTAGTCCTTGGGGGTTTTTGATTTAGCGGGAGGCGCTTCGGGAGGGTGGACCTGATAGACGCCGACGCCAACGCGCACGTGTGTCTCAGGGTCTCCCTTGCCTTCGTATTGTGTCAGCCAGTTGTCGGCGCGCTCCAAAAATGCCTGGCCTTCTTCTTCCAGGTAATCGCGGAACTCATCAACTTTGTCAGCCGGGATAAGTTGGTTGGTGGCGAACCGCTCAAAGCGCGAGCGCGTGCTCGGATCGCGAAAAAGGTTGTAGCAGGCGGCAGAGGACAGATCCGCGATGGCCAGCGTCACGCGCTCTAGCGCGGCGGGGTCTGCCGCCGCGGGCATGTACGAGCGTGTGGTGACCTGCAAGCGAGCATCGCTGCTCAGCTTGACCGCGCCCACCTGCTTCAGCTCTTTTAGTACTGTGGTCAGCGGCACCACTTTGCCGCTGTACAGCTCGTACAAGACCTCGAAACTATCCTTGGCACCGCTCTCGCTCAGCAGCTTTGGCTGGCCGTGCTCATCCTGAAACAGCGGATCGGTATGCCAGGCCATGAGCATGCGAGAGACATGGCGTACCTTGTCCGCGCCCGGCGCGGGCGGGGTGGTGCGGGCTTGCTCTGCCGCAGCGTCCGCCGGCTGCGGGCCCAGCTGGTCGCGCTCCTTTTTTACCTGGGTGCGCGAAAGTCCGGTGAGCATCGAGATTCTTGAGGTATTGGTGGGTCGGCCGCTTATGCCAAATTCCTTGGCGGCGACTTCGACGTAGACACTGCGGGCGATCGCGGCAAAGGCCGAGAACGGAAGCCCGGTGCGGAGCAAAATACCGATCAGCGGCCGTAAAACCCGCCTGGTAAGGCGCTCCGGTAAGCTTGCTGACAAGCTCTGACTGGCGTGCGGTTTGTACCCCAACAGATGAATCCCTGTTTTATTATGGTTTACATATGGCTTCCATTTGCTCATATGTGGCTCCTCAGGATCATGCTTACGTGGGGCTACGTCAAGTCTCAGGCGTTAATCGGGTACTCAGTAGCTTTATGACAGGGGTGGTGGAAGGTAATAAAAGGGTGGGTCACTCCGCGTCCCTACGGAGCGACCCACCCGCCTACGCGCTAGCTGCAGTCGAGAGTTTCGTCGCTGTCGACCATCCCTTCAAACAACCAGTCGTTGATCAGATCGCTGTCGTTGCCTTTGCCATCACCCTGGCGCTTGCCACAGTCGTCCTCGTCATCCATATCATCGTCCGAGCAGGACATATGGAAGTTGGACTCACCGATCTTGTTGTTGGTCCCAGCCTCGAAGATCTCCCAGAACACATCGTTTTGAGAGCCGGCGAAGCCGTCCACGGTCACTTCATCGCCAACCTGAACGTTGTCGATGTCCGCCAGTTCCTCATCGCCGGTGTCGCCTTTGTAGGCCACTACCCGAATCGCCTGTGAGCCATCCCATATCATCGAGAGCGAGTCGATGGGCTTGCTGCAGTCGATATCCGGCGGCGGCGGCAACTCGGTTACCGTCACAGAGTCCATGTCCTCGCAGACCGCGCCACCGGTAGATCCGGAGACGGTCACCGAGTTGGTGGTGGTGCCCATGATGATGGCGAGTTGAGTGAGGGTGACCGATTCGCCTGGCGCCAGCATGTCGATGGGTGATCCAGGCACAGGGCCGAGCAGTGCATCGATGACGCTGATGTCATTGGCGGTGTCGCCCCCGGTGCTGGAGACGGTGTAGGTGTAGATCACCTCCACGCCGCCCTGCACGCTGCCCTGGTCTTCGTTCACGAAGCCGAACACTTCCAGTGCGCCGAAGCGGTCGCCCAGACGCAGATCCTGTGAGCAGGAAGTATGCAGATTGATTTCCTGCACCACGTTGCCCGAGGCGTTGATGATCTCGACGAACACTTCGCTGTCGAATTCATCTCTACCGGCCATGTCAGCGGTGGCAACAATCACATCGCCGATGTTCACGTTGCTCTCATCAGCATAGATCTTGTCGTCTTTAAAGATCACCACGCGAACGGGCTCACCCACCGAGCCGTTGTCATCACACTCCCATTTGTCGGAGGACTGGGTGTTGTCTGACTGGCTACAGTCGCCGCCATTGTAGACAAAGCTCACCTCGGTTGGCCGCTTCTCGCACAACGCGCCCGAGCTGGCCGGGAACTCGCACGACTGGCTGGGCGGTTGCGGGTTGGAGGTGCAATCCAATACACCGCC
>CBDUQI010000165.1:0-12910 GCA_965369325.1 uncultured Gammaproteobacteria bacterium | reverse complement strand
GTGGTGGTGGGCAGCGGCGTGGCCGGTCTGGAAGCGGCCTGGGTGGCCGCCGCGCGGGGGCATCAGGTGACATTGCTCAGCCGCACCGGGCGATTGGGCGGGCACACCTGGTTGCAGGCGCAGTTGCCGGGCGGTGAAAATTTGAGCAGCGTCTACGATTACCAGCAACAGGCAGCCCAACGCGCAGGCGTTACGGTGCAAGTTGTGGGCCTGGCCGATGTGAAGCGGATCTTGGCCTTGCACCCCGATCAGGTGGTGTTGGCAACGGGTAGCCAGATGCTTTGGCCACGCCAGCTCCCGGCGGACCTGGCTGAAGAAGGCGTCGTGCCTGACTTGCGCGAATGCATGGGCCAATTGCTTGCCTACCAAGGTGCCCAAGGCGGCACTGCCGTGTTGTTTGATCAGGATCACACACTGGGCACCTATATGGCCGCCGAGCGTCTGGCCGAATTATTCGATCGGGTGGTACTGATGACCCCGCGTGAGACGGTTGCGCAACAGGAGTCATTGGTGAGCCGGCAGGGGATCTATCGACGCATCAATCAGCGGGGTATCAACGTCATGCCATTTTGTGAGCCGGGCGATGCCGGCACGCTTGAGTCGGCCATTGTCATGGCTCGTAACATCTATACCGGCGTGCAAATCCCGATTGAAGAGGTTGCGGTGTTTACTTACGCCACGCCGCGTCGGCCTCATGAGCGACTGGCGCGCGAGCTTCGCCAGCGAAATATCCCCGTGATGCTGGTGGGGGATTGCCAGCGCCCGGGCAGCCTGCTGGCCGCCACTGCGCAGGGTCACGCGGCAGGTACCAATATCTAACGACAGGAGCCAGGCGATGAAAAAAATACTTGTGTTGTTCAACCTGAAAGCCGGCGTAGACGCCAAGGAATACGAGAACTGGGCGCGTGGCGTGGATCTGCCCACTGCGCGAGGGCTCAACTGCGTGCACGCATTTAACGTGTATCGCGCTGAGGGCGTGTTCGGCTCGGACCAGCCAGCACCCTACCAGTATGCGGAGTGGTTGCAGATCACCAGTGCGCAAGCGTTGGCTGCGGATGCTCAGTCCGAGGCAATGGCTGGCGTGGTGCAGGCCTTCGGTACGTACGCGGACAACCCGTGCTTTATCGTGATGGACGACATCGAGTGAGGGCATGACATGAGCGACGCTTCAAATGAACTGACGGGCAAGGTGGCCGTGGTGACCGGTGCCGGGCGCACCAAAGGCCTGGGGCAGGGGATCGCCAGACGACTGGCGGAGTGTGGCGCTCATGTGGTGATTGCCGACATTGGACATGCAGATACTCACCTGCCCGAATCCATGGTGGGAACAAGCGAGGAGATGCGCGAGATTGCCGCGGGCATCGCGGCAGCGTGCGCCGTAGAGGCCAGCGCAATTGCCTGCGATGTGCGGGACGAGGCGCAGGTGCAATCGCTGTTTGATACCACCGTACGGGATTTTGGTCGGGTGGACATTCTGGTGAACAACGCAGGCATCGGTTACCTGATGAAACCGTTGGTGCAGGTTACGCGGGATGAATGGCAGGCTGTGCTTGACGTCAACCTGATGGGTGCGTTTTTGTGCACCAAACACGCGGCGTTGCAAATGATTGCTCAGGGTGAGGGCGGGCGCATTGTAAATATTGCTAGCCAGGGAGGGAAGACCGGATTTCCGCATCTGGCGGCGTACATCGCCTCAAAGCACGGCATGATCGGCTTGACCCGCACCAGTGCGATAGAGCTGGGTGCTGCGGGAATTACGGTGAATGCGGTATGCCCGAACCACGTGACCACCGGTTTGGGTGCGGAGCAGAACAAGTATTTTGCGCAGTATCTGGGCGTGTCGGTGGAGGAGTATCTAACCAATATGCGTTCGCGCAATCCGATGCGCCGCGAAGGGCAAGTTAGCGATACGGCCAATATGGTCGCGTTTCTTTGCTCCGGGCAAGCTTGCTACGTGAACGGTGATGCAATCAACGTGAGCGGCGGTGAGGAAATGCACTAGCCGATGCTTCGGGGTGGCGCGTTGGGCCAGATGTACTAGTTGACGGTCACCGAGTGCGAGCACGCTGTTGATGCTGCAAACGATATCTAATGAGTATCCTCAACCGCCGGGCTTGGTGGCCAGCGGACATCGGGTGTTGCCTGATCGATATCGGCGTGGATTTTCCATTGCCCGGACGAGTCGCGTTTGTAGATCAGCAGTGAGCGGCCCGCATCGGTAATGTGTTGGTCGGTGTCGTGCGGGCGCACTGACATCCAATATTTACTGATCAGGTAGGCCATGTTGCCGTGAATCTCGGCCTGCTCAACGTCAATGTTAAAACTAACCTCGGCTTTGCCCAGGCTGGCTGCGAAGAATTCACGGATGGCCGCCTTGCCCTGCATGGCAGGTTTGCCATGCAGCATAACCGTGGCATCCGGGGTGTACAGCGCCATCAATCCTTCCAGATCGGCAGCCAGGTAGCGATCGATCCACTGTCCACCCACCTGCTTGAAGACGGTGTTGGCATCGTCGTTGGTGTGTGGCTGGCAACCTCCGAGCATCAAAACGACGCAAATCAATAACAGGCGCATCAGGCAACCTCACTGAGGGTTGAATGGCTTGACATGGAAGTCATTTTACAGCACAAACGTCACAATGTTATATTCTTATAACAACTTTATTTGGCCTGAAAAAAACAGGCGGAGGGATATCGTGAAGACTTTTACCAAACTCAAGGCGGGTTCTTTGGGTTGCGGTGCGCTCGCCTCAGGCTTGCTCATCGCCTCGCCAAATGTATACGCGCAGCAGTTGGAGGAGATCACGGTCACCGCCCAGCGCCGTGCCGAATCCGTGCAAGACATCCCGGTGGCCGTATCGGCTTTCTCCGCCGAAGACCTGGCGCGCGTGGGCGCCACCGAGGCGCTGGATATTGCCAAGATCGTGCCCAACTTTGTTGCACACAACAATACCGGCCTGGGTACCGCCAACACGTATTCTATTCGCGCGCTGAACAACACCGAGTCGATCGCCACCTTCGACCCGCCGGTCGGCACCTACGTAGATGATTATTTCATTCAACGGCAGAACGCGAACAACTACGCGCTGTTCGACGTTAACCGGGTGGAAGTCCTGCGCGGGCCGCAGGGCACGCTGTTCGGACGCAACACTACTGGCGGCGCCGTGCGGATGATCCTGAACGAGCCAGCCGAAGAGGCGGGCGGTTACGTCGAGTTGGGCACCGGCAGCTTTGACCGACTGCAGGTTCGCGGCAGTGTTGATTATCCGATATCCGACAAATTCCGTACCAAACTGTCGGCCTACTACATTGAGGATGATGGCTTCGTCGACAATATCACCACCGGCGAGACCGGGCTGAACTCCGAAGAGAACATGGGCGTGCGCCTACATGCGCAGTGGGACGTGAGCGACCGCACCACCTGGGATGGGTCCGTCACCTGGATCGACTCCGACCACGCCAACATGTTCAACTTCGCCAACGATGGCGGCGACCGCTTTACAGCCACCGGACTGGTGGAAAACGGTGCCCCGTTAGCCGGCCAGGTCACCGGCTCTAAACAGAACCTGCCGCTTGGTAACTTTACTGAGTCGCTGCATTTTACTTCCAATATCACCTGGGATTTGGGCGGGTCGGAGCTGAGCTTTCTTGCCAGCTACCTCACGCTGGAGCAGGATTTTCTTCTCGACTTTTTCGAGGGACCATTTTTTACTGGTGGCTTCACCATCGCCAACGAAGGCCAGCATGATCAGACCACCGCCGAGTTGAAGCTGACCGGATCGCTGGCCGGCGATTCGATCGATTACGTGGCCGGTGTGTTTTTCTTTGACGAAGACAACGAGACGGATTTGGCCCAGATTTTCAATCTTGGTGCAATTGGTCTGGCGCCACCGCCCATAGGACTGCCGCTGTTCCAGTACGATCGCACCATGGACAATGGCGTGAGCTCATGGGCGGTATATGCGCAGGGCGACTGGCATATCAGCGACAAGTCCACTTTGACCGTGGGTTTGCGTTTTACGGATGAAGAGAAAGACTTCAACATTCGCGACAATGGTAATCCTGCCGCCGACGCGGTCATTAATGCGGCCGATCTGATCGCCGCCGGTGTGCCACTGGAGCAGTCCGAGTCGATCGTCACGCCGCGTGTTGCCTTCGAGTATCAGATTAACGACGACATGATGTGGTATGCCTCAGCTACCCGCGGCTTCAAGTCCGGCGGCTGGAACGCCCGTGGCACTGCCGCCACCAACCTGCAGCCGTTTGCACCGGAGATCGTGTGGAGCTACGAGGCGGGTTTGCGCACGGAGTGGATGGATAATCGTCTGCGCGCCAACCTGACCGTGTTCCAGTCGGATGTGGAGGACTTCCAGTTGCCCTCCGCCTTCAACGACCCGGACACCGGGGCGATTACTTTTATTACACGCAACTTCGCCGATTTGGATATTTCCGGCATTGAGCTGGAGTTCTACGCTGTCCCGACAGACCGGCTGACCTTTTTTACCAACATTGGAATCATGGACAGCGAGTACACTAACCTGAACCCGGCGATCATCACCCAGCAGGCGGAGTGTCGCACCATGGGCGTGAACTGCGCTCAGGGTATTGTAAATGAAGTGGGAGATATTGCGCCCCCGGTGCGCGCGCCGGAGAGCCAGATATCCGTTGGCGGCTGGTATACCATCCCGCTGAGCGATTCGCTGGAGTTGACGCCGAAAATTAGCGCCGTGCGCTATGGCAAGCACAACATCAGCACGTCAGGCCAGTCAGTCGCACTGATCGACGACTATACGGTGATCAACGGTGGCATCGCATTGACCAACACTGAGCAGAACTGGTCGGTGACGGCCGCGTGCAAGAACTGCTCGGACGAAGATCAGTTGGTGTCGTTCCTGGCCGGGTTTGTTTACCTGCAAGATCCGGAGACTTGGTCGCTCACGTTCAACAAGCAATTTTAGATTCTAGGCAGAACCTTCCAACATTAAATGCCGGGTAACCCTCGGCATTTTTTTTGGCGCAGATCCGGCATCCGGTGCAGCACGAAGGCGCGGGTGAGGTATATTGGGCCGAACTTGCAGATCAGAAGGTTCACGCCGTGGCATCTGAATTTATCCCAAACCGGGTTCTGGCTTTCTTCCTTAGTTTGCTGTGTTTGCCGGGTGCGCTTGCACACGCATTCGATGCGCCCACCGCGCCGCAGGCTGGGTTTTTGGCAGAGCGACTGCTGCGAATTGATCAGCAGATAGAGCAGTCGATCGCCGACGGGGAAATTCCGGGGGCGGTGGCGCTGGTGGTTCGCGACGGGCATGTGGTCTATCACAAAGCCTTCGGTCATGCGGATATCGCGGCGGACCAGGCGATGCAAACAGACAGTATTTTTCGCATTGCCTCGATGACCAAAGCGGTGACGACGGTCGCTGCCATGATGCTCTATGAGCAAGGCCACTTTCGCCTCAGCGACCCAATCGAGGATTATCTCCCCGCTTTCGCCGACGCGCGCGTGCTGACGGGTACTCCGGATGATGGTGCGGTAACCAGCGAACCCGCGACCACGCCCGTTCGGATTATCGATTTGCTCACGCACACCTCGGGGCTTGGTTACCCGTTTATTCCAAGCGCGGTGCAGCAGGCGTATGTGGACAGCGGCATCATTGATGGCGTCACCGCCGCCGATCAGACCCTGGCCGCCCAGATGGCGCGCCTGGCGCAACAACCACTGCTGTTTCAGCCGGGGGCGCGCTTTGAATACGGGTTAAGCAGCGATCTATTAGGTTACCTAGTGGAGGTGGTGTCCGGCCAGTCGCTGGCAGATTTTTTCGCCCAGCACATTTTTACGCCGCTGCGCATGCAGGATACCTACTTTTACTTACCCGTTGCCAAAGCGCATCGGCTGGCAACACTGTACGCGCACCCCGACGGTGGCGCGCTGAAAGTGTCGGATGGCACCGAGTCCGATATCAAAATTGACGACCCGCTGTACCCTGTGCGGGGTGCCAGGACGTACTATTCTGGCGGCGCCGGGTTGTCCTCGACCGCGTATGACTACGCGCGGTTCATCCAGATGTTGTTGAACGATGGTGCGTTGGACGGCGAGCGAATTGTTGGGCGTAAATCAGTCCAGCTAATGCGTACCGCCCGGGTTGACTGGGACGATGACGGTCACGCGGATTTCGGCCTTGGGTTCGAAGTGGTTGGCGACCTCGGCAAGTCAGGTGAGCTGGGATCGGCGGGCGCGTATCGCTGGGGTGGGGCATTTAACACCAGCTACTGGATTGATCCGGAGGAGCGTCTGGTCGGCGTGTTCATGTCGCAGGTGCGGCCCGTGCAGTCGAACATCAGCCGCCGCTTTTCCACTCTGGTATATCAGGCGTTGGAGTAATGCTACTGGCTCAGGGCATCGATCAGCAAGTTGGGGATTTTTGATACGTCCCATGGTTGCGGCGACCATTCGCGCGTCGCTCGCACGATCACCAGTTGCAGCGACGGCACCACCCACACGGTCTGATAGCCGTGCCCGACAAACACATAGATGTCGGACGTGCGATAAGCCTCGGAGCCCCACCAAGTGTATATGGCGGGGTCGGGAAACTCTTTTGAGATGCTCCACAGGCTGCCGTCGCCAAGCCAGATCTGATAACCGTACCCTGGGTTGACTGCTGCCGGCTGCAGCATCTGCTGTATCCAGGCGCGCGGCACCAGTGATCGTCCGTTGTACGCACCACCCTCCAACATCAGTTGCCCCAGATGCAGCCAGTCGATCGCACGGGAGAGAATGCAACAGGACTTCATCGCGTTGCCACCTTCGCGATCCAGGTACATGCGAGCGGGTCCCAGCCCCAGCGGCTGCCAAAGGCGCTGCGCAAGATAATCCTGATAGGGGACACCAGTGGCGTTTTCCAGCACGATGCCAAGCAGGTTGTTCTCGTTGTTGTTGTAATCCCAGCGCGTACCCGGCGGGTCGACCTGTGCGAGTGAGAAGATGGGCGCATTAAAGTCACTACCAAAATGCTGACGCACACCGCCGGACCAGGGCACCGGGCGGTAATCCTCCGAGATCTGCGCCAATCCGCCCGCCATGTGCAGCAACTGCTCGATGGTGATCTTACCGCGCGGATCGTTTTGCCAGCGAGGTAGATACTGGCCGATCGGATCGCTCACCGCGTTGATCTTGCCCTCATCAAGGGCAATGCCAACCAGCATTGCCAAGACGGTTTTGGACATCGACTGCGGATTGAATAACTGCTCGCGTGCGAAGCCCTGCCAGTACTGCTCGTATTCAACGTGCCCGTGCCTCGCCACAATGAGTGCGATAGATCCTTGTGTGCGCGCGTACTCGCCTGCGCTGCGCAGTGCGTTCTCGGGGATGGTGTTGCGTTGCGCCGCAGGCATGGCCCGACCCGGTTGCGTGGTGAGCACCGCGGTCGGGCTAAACCAGTCCACGGGCACGGTGAGTGGATCCGCGCCGATCGCCAGGTAGCTTACGTAGCGTTGGATGAACTGCCGGTTATGTACCGACCAGGCAATGAGCAACCCCAGTACTGCAACGCCAATCAGACGCGGCGCGCGCATCAGGGTGTGGACGGCGGTGGTATCGAGTTGTCGATGTCCCGGTAGATCACCCATTTCCCGCTGTCGGTTTTGCGATATAGCACAAAGTAGCGACCCTGATCTTCGAACATCTCGCCGCCCTCGACAGGTGTGCCGGTCAGCGAGAAGTGGCCCAGCAAGAATGCCCAATCGCCGTTAATCTCCAGTTCCTTGGGGTTGTCGCGAAAGTCGATATGATATTTGTTAATCCGCCCTTCGAAGAACTGGCGAATCGCGGTGAGCCCATGCAGGTCGGGGTTTTGCCTGGGCATCAGCACCGTGTGCTCGTCATGCAGCGTCATTAGCGTATCCATGTCGCCGCGCAGGTAAGAGTCTACCCAGGTTTTCTGCAACGCCAGGAATGCCGCGACGTCTGTAGCAGACCCGCCCGTCACGCGCATGCCGTTGATGATCTGCGTGTTGCGCGTGCCCGAGTCGTTGGTGATGCTCGCACAGGCGCTGCAGAGCATCAGTGTGATCAGTGCGGTGAATCCCCGCGCGGTGCGATTAAGTCGGTTCATTGCCGTTCTCCGTGGCGAGCGCCGCGTGAGTGGAGTCCCGGGTTGGCCCCAGCGGGCAGTTGTCTTCTTTTTCGACCAGATCAAACACGAACATCATCTTCGCCATCCCCGCCAACACGCCAGCAACCAGGCCCAGTTCCAGAATCTGCGCGTCGTCAAAGTGGTTGCTCAATCGGCGGTGCAGCGCCTCATCCAGCTGGCCGCCGGGATTGGTCAGCAGCATTTGTTCGGCCAGTGCCAGTACCGCCCGGTCGGCTGGCGGCAACTCGTGATAACGGCCGTTGGCGACAGCGTCCATCTCGATATCGCTCAGTCCTGCCGCCTGGGCATCCACCCGGTTACCCTGGTTACAGAACTTGCAGCCATGCACGGATGAAAGGCGCAGGCGCAGCAGTTCTTTGCTGCGCCGATCGCAGCACCCGCCGCTGAATACCTCGCCGTAAAAACGGTCGATGTACCAGTCGAACAAGGCCGGATGATTGGCAAACACCTCGAAGAAGGTGCCATCGCCACGCAACGACATAGACTGCTCCCATGAGGCTTTCAGCCGCTGAGGCAACTGTGCGGGAGGAATCCGTTTTAACGCAGGGTTAGGCACATGGCACACAGGGTAACCAAAGGTCTTAATGATATAGTTTTATTGCAATTGTTGCATCTTGATGCAACGGCACCCGCATACGCTGCGTGCGCTGGCATCGTCATTGCGTGTGGCGGTTGTCGTAATCAATAGCGCTTCGAATGTACTATTTGATATATTGATACATCTAAAGGATCATTTCCGCCCCCTTAGCACGGATACATACAGATGACCGCCCTGTTGCAATCGCTTAAGGCCGAATGGCAAGCGCGAGAGTCAGACACCATTGCGAAGGTGCCCCTGTACCATCAGCTGTATCTGATGCTCAAGCGCGCCATTGTTGATGGCACCATCGCGCACAATGCGCAAATGCCCACTGAGCAGCAATTGGCGGCGACGTTTGAGGTGTCGCGCATTACGGCTAAGCGTGCGATGGACGACCTGGCAGCCGAGAACTACATTGCGCGCTTTCGTGGCCGTGGCTCGCATGTGATCTACCAGTACGAGCCGCAGCCGGTGAAGGCACCGCTGGTAGGGATGCTGGAGAATCTGGCGGAAATGGGCAAGCACAGCATCGTGCGTGTGATTTCGGTCGACAAAGCGGTGCCGCCGGCGGCGATACGGAAAGAGCTGGGACTTGCCGACGGCGAATCAGCGCACAAGGTGGTGCGGGTGCGCAGCAACGAAGAGCATGCGCCGTACGCCTATTACGTGAGTTGGACCAGGGGTATCTCACGTGGTTTTACCAAGCGCAACATGGAAAAAACGCCACGGCTAGAGTTACTCAAGCGCAACGGCATCCGGTTAACTAAAGTCGAACAAACGCTAAGTGCAGAGAACGCTTCGTCCAAAGTTGCGACTGAGTTGGGGATTGAGCCGGGTGCAGCGTTGCTATCTATCCGGCGCCGATCATCGGGGGCGAATAAGCAAATCGTTGATGTGCTGGATTGCTTGTACAACCCGAGGTTGTTCCAATACGCAATGGTGTTGAGTCTTAACGACTAGCGGTGTGAAACCAACGTCTGCTGATGTAGAAAGCGGTGGGTAGCCCAGGCCAATAAAAAACGGCGAGCGCAATGCGCTCGCCGTTTTTTTCGCTCAAGGTTTGGAGCGGGCTACGGTGCAGCGGTAACGCGGGTCTCCACCACCGCTTGCAGCATATCGCCGTTGCGGAACAAGTGGGCCTGCGCACGGAACACCGGGTGCGATGTGTCATGGAACGCAAACAAGGCATCACCACCGGATTCGTTCGGGGCAAACTGTGCGAACTGTGAGTCGATGCAAAGGTTCGGTCCCGCGACGTGATCAAGTGTGGGGTCCGAGCAAAACGGCTCGAGGAAGTTGAGGATCTGCGTGCGCAGTGCCGCGTTGGCTTCTTCGGCCAGGCCGTGATCGCGGACTACCAGATGTACCTCGGCATTCGGGTTTTCGAACCCGCGCGCCAGGCCAAGCGGATCAACTACATTGCCGCCCGCAATATCCATCACACCTTCCGGCGAGCGGTAGATAGAGGCGACCATACGGATACCGCCTTGAAATGAGGTTTCCCCGCCGGTTGCGAACAGCACGGCCACACCAGAGGCAAGGTTGGGCGAAATCAATGAGGGGTCCGGTGTGCCGTTGTCCAGCGACTGAACATAAGCCGGCCCGAACACATCGTTGGGCCCGCAGCGCTCGGCCTGCCCTGGATTTTCGATGCAGTTCTCGGGATTGTTGAAGATTAACCACCACAGTGAGACGGCGCGATTGCCAAAGCCGTTATCGTGGTCTTCTTGTTGCGCATTGACGCTAGTGCTGAGCAGCAACGCGATCGAGGCGGCCCCGCAAATGCGAGCGAATAAGCTGGATGTCATGATGTTCCCCTTTCGGAATATTTGCTGGATACAGGTTGCGCCGGGTCTGTGCCAAGCTGGCCTGATGGGTCGAATGTCTTTTTGCTTACGCCTCGCGCAGCGCGGTGCTGGATGCGAGCAAGACACGCGAGCGGACAGTGTATCTTTGTTCAGCCCGCTTGCGGATGCAATGTGTGTTGCAACGGCGACAATTGTTCATATCAGAAACAAGTTGGAAACAACCTAAGCACGCACAATGCTGGTGAGGCTGGCTCGTCCGATTATTTACTTGCTTGCGCTACGCGGGTTGCGGGTAGGGGAAGGTGCGGCACGCTTCAGCCAGCCATTGGCGAAAGTGCGCCACCTTCGGCATTTCAAAAAAATGCGAGGGCGCGACAAAGTAATACGCAAACGGGCTTGGGGTGACGCGCTCCAGTGGCATCACCAGTCGTCCGCTTTCCAGTTCGCCGGCTACTAGCGACCAGCGCGTTAACCCAAGCCCAATTCCATTCTCGGCAGCAACGACAATAGACATGGCGTCGCCAAACATAGGCCCGCGTGAGGCTTGCTCGCCACCGGGGGTGGCCAGCCAGCTGTCCCAGGGTTCATCTTCGCTTTGCAGTAACGGATAGCGATGCAGTTCCTCCACGCACTCCAGCGGCCCTAGTTGTTCCAGTAGTGCGGGCGCACACACGGGCACAATCCAGTCGTCCAGAAGTTTCTCGCTTACCAGTCCGTCCCAGGTGCCGCGACCAAAGCGAATGGCGGCATGGAAGTCGGTGCTGGTGAAGTCCACCGGCGTGCTGTCGGCATTCACTCTCAGGTCAAGCTCGGGATGTTGGGCGTAAAACTCTCCCAACCTCGGCGCCAGCCATTTTTGCAAGAACGAGGCGAGCATGCTCACGTTCAAAATGCCGCTTTCGCGGTCTTCCCCGAGCGCCCTCATGGCCTGTTGCAACTCGGTCAGCCCGCGTTGCACCCCTGGAAGCAGCGTCTGCCCGGCGTCGGTAAGCGCAATCTGCCGTCCACGACGGATGAACAGCGGTTGCCCGATTTTTTCCTCCAGCGCCCGGATCTGGGAGCTGACGGCGGCGGGTGTGACGTGTAGTGCAGCCGCCCCCGCACCAAAGCTCAGGCGGCTGGCGACAGCTTCAAATGTACGCAGTGCATTGAGAGGCAGGCGATCCATACTTAAGAAAAACTAAACTTAGAAGAAAAATTACCCATTGGATGTTTTTCGCAATAAAGCCTATAAATACAGCTACACAAGCAGCGATGCTTAATCACCGGGAGAGAGTAAATGTTAACTGAAATACATGCTGATTACGACCTGGGCCGGATTTCCGACTGCCACCGCGCTCATATCGCCAACACTGATGCAGCGAACGACTCTGTCATGTTGCCCGCCGCCCCCACCCGCCGGTCTCGCCGGGCGGGACGTGCTCGCCGGGCTACCTCGGTTCGCCCGAATGGCTGGGTAGCGCGTCTTTGGTAGCTGGTCTGTGCTGCTGTCGAACCGGGCGCGGCGCCTGATTCACGCCCGCCAGTATCTTAAATTGCAGGACCCGCCGGGCGCTGTTTGGTGCCCGGCGGCGGATGTTGTTTCAGAGGGCAAAAAGAACTAAAGTTATAACAACCATTCATTACCCTCTAGCGATCGTACAGAAGGCATGTCCTTGCTCGATACCTTAGTTAAGAACGTCCGGCTGGTCAGCCCGAATAAATCCGAAGTTCAAACCGTAGATTTAGGTCTTCGCGATGGTCGCTTCGCACAAGTGGAGCCTGGCATTGATCCGGCCCAGGCGAGGAATACCGTCGACGGCGGTAACCTGCTGGCATTCCCGGGACTGGTGGACGCGCACATGCACATCGGTATCTATTCGCCGTTGGAGAAGGACGCGGCGACCGAGAGCAAGGCCGCCGCCATGGGCGGTGTGACCAGTGCGATCACCTATTTTCGCACCGGGCAGTACTATCTGAACAAAGGCGGGCCATACGCACAGTTCTACCCGGAAGTGCTCAGCACGTCCGCCGGCAACTACTGGGTGGACTACGCCTACCATCTAGCGCCAATCTCCTCCGGGCACATTGATGAGATGGAGTCACTGCTGACGGAGCACGGCGTGTGCTCATTTAAGATCTTCATGTTCTACGGCGGCTACGGCCTGCACGGCAAGACCAATAAAGATGTGCAGAAGCAGTTCTTGATGATCGGCGACGAGGACAACTACAACTTCGCCCACTTTGAATTCATCATGCGCAGCGCCGCGCGGTTGATGAAAAAGTACCCGGCGCAGGCAGAGCGCATCAGCGTCAGCCTGCATTGCGAACTGGCCGATATTCTTGAGGCTTACACGCAGATTGTGCAGAAAGACAAATCGTTGTCCGGCCTGC
>CBDUQI010000164.1:0-13106 GCA_965369325.1 uncultured Gammaproteobacteria bacterium | reverse complement strand
TGCGCCCCCCGGCGTCATCCAATCCACGTGAACAATAACGCGCGCTGCCGTTCGCACGCGCATGCCCGAGGGGAAGACTATGAATAATCGATTGGCCCGTGGCCTATTACTGCTTTGCATTGGCCTGTTCGCCAGTGCGCTCAGCGCCGAGACGATCGAGCGCAGCTTCGATGTGGGGGCTAGTGGCAAGCTGGATATCAAGAGCGATGTTGGCTCCATCGACATCAGCACCAATACCCGCGGGCGGGTTGAGGTGGTCGTGCGCAGCGATGGCCGCGATGCGGAAGACTTTGAAGTACAGATGCGCCAGGAAGGCTCCACCATCCGCGTGACCGGCGAGATGCCAGATCGGGGCGGACGCTGGAACAATCACGATTTGGATGTGGATTTCCAGGTGAGTGTGCCCAAGGGATTTAATCTGGAACTGGAAACCAGCGGTGGCTCTATTGATGTGGACGATCTGGACGGCGAGGTGATCGCCCAGACCGCCGGCGGGCACTTGAATTTTGGCCAGATGGGTAACCGGGTGGAGGGTCGTACGGCCGGCGGGGGCATTCGCCTGCGCGGCGCCGCCCAGGGCATTGATCTGAAAACGGCGGGTGGCTCGATCAAAATCGGTGACGTGCAGGGGGATGCCCGTGTACGCACTGCTGGCGGGTCTATTGATGTCGGTGACATCGACGGCAACCTAATGGCAACGACAGCGGGTGGTTCGATCGACATCGGCCGGGTCCAGGGCACCACCGAAGCGCGCACCGCCGGCGGCTCGGTTGACGTGCAGGAGGCCTGGGGGCAGGTGCGGGCCGAGACTTCCGGTGGCAGCGTGCAGGTGTTTTTCGCGGGCCAGCCCAGCGGAAACAGTCGTATTGAAAGCCAGGGCGGCTCGGTGACCGTGGCACTGGCTGCCGGGCTGGCGTTCGATGTGGACGCACGCAGTGGCCACGGGCGTATCCGCTCGGACTTCGACTTCCCCTCATCCGCTTATGACGACCCGCAGGAGCGAACCTCGCTGCGTGCCGACCTAAACGGCGGCGGCCCGCGGATGAGCCTCTATGCCAGCCAGCGTGTCTCGCTGCGTAAGCACTGATCGGCGCGCTTTACGCACATAATCTACTGCAAGATGGTTGAGTTGATCGTCCGCCACAGCTAATCTTGCTTTGCTGCCACACAGGAACTCCGCGCACCGGAGCCGGAGTTCCTTAGAACAAACACGAACAAGTGATAGGCAGCAAAGTGAGGATCTATGAGACGGGGGGCTGTCAGCGCCGGCACACGGGGGCTGATAAGAATAGTTTTAGGTAGCAGCACACTTATTTTAGGTGCCTGCGAGCTGCCGCAAGTATCGTCGGACGAAAATGTTGTGGTGATTCTGGGCGAATCCTTCACCATGGGCTCCGCCAACGACGCGCAGGTTCTGTTGCGTGAGCGATATGGTGTGGCCGACCCGGCGCTAGTGCAGCACGAGCACCCTGCGCATCCGGTCCAGTTGGAGAACTTCCGTCTCGACCGGCTTGAAGTGACCAACTACTGGTACCAAAAATTCCTTACTGAGCAACCTCAGTGGCGCGCTAATAAACTGCCCGAGGCACTGGCCGACCCGTCTTATTTGGCCCATTGGAGCCAGGGCACTTTCGTGCCCGGTCAGGCCGATATGCCCGTACGTCATGTGACCTGGCACGCGGCGCAGGCCTATTGCCAGTGGGCGGGCGGACGATTGCCCACCGAGGCCGAGTGGGAGTTTGCCGCGCGCGCAGGTGGCTCGGCTCAGTTCCCCTGGGGCGATGCGCCGCCACAACCCTCGCTGGCGAACTACGAGCAAAGCCCGCACGCGGCGCCCACGGTGGTTGGCAGTTATCCGCCCACTGGCTACGGTGTGTACGACCTGGCCGGCAATGTTGCTGAGTGGGTCCAGGACGAGTGGCGCGACGATTACCGCACGGCCCATCAGGGGGCCAACACCGGCGGCGACAAGGGCCAGGTGCAGGCCCGCCCCGCCGTGGTCCGCGGCGGCAGTTACATGAGCACGGAATTCGCTCTTCGCACCCGCTCACGTCATCCACAGGACGCCGCCAGCGCCTCGGCCGAAACCGGCTTCCGATGTGCCTACCCCGGCGTGCTGTGATGTCTTTGCTGTAACCCTGCGGTACATTGGCCGCGTATGGCTATTGTTGATTGCCCTAAATGTGCCACCCGAGTTTCGCGTCGCGCGCCTACCTGCAAGAAGTGCGGTGCGCCGGTACGCGAGTTACTTGAACAAGGGGGGCAGCGGGAGTCCAGGCAGCGCGCAGCACCAGGCGCCCTGGAACTGGCGATAGCGCTGGTGGCGACGGCAATGTTCGTCATTGGAGGTCTAATGGTGTTGCGAGCCCGCCGTGAAGGCGTGGCGTTGTCGCCGAGTGGTGCTGGCTTAATGCTCGGGGCTGCGGTGGCCTATTTGGTGAATCGCGCTGCGGGGTTGTGGCGCCGTTTCTAGGGCGACTTGGGCTAACTTGGGGCTGATTTCGGTGACCCTAAATAAGACGAGGAGCCCAACCCGAAGGCTGGACTCCCCTGGGGGGACGGTAGATCAGTACGCTGCGGCGTGTGCCGGCTTACCCGCGACGTGCGCGGTTGCGACGCTGACTGATGCGGTCACCTTTACGATCCAACTTGCGATCAGCTTTCTCGCCTTTTCGGTCGAGCTTACGGTCGACGCGGTCGCCCTTGCGATCTAGTTTGCGATCGACTTTATCGCCTTTGCGATCCAGCCGAGCGTCAATCCGGTCGCCTTTGCGATCGAGCTTTTTGGCGGCCGCATCATGGCCTGCCGCTTCGGCGCGATCTGACTTACGATCTAGCCGGTTGTCGATGCGCTCGCCGCGGTTGTCCAACCGCTCATCAATGCGATCGCCTTTGTTGTCCAGTCGCTCATCGGCGACATCACCGCGACGGTCCAGACGTCGTTCTACGCGATCGCCTTTGCGATCCAGGTGGTTATCAATGCGCTCGCCGTCCTGTGCGTACGCCGAAGTGGATGCCAGGCCCAGGCTCAACGCGGTGGCGAAGGCTGCCGCTAAAGCCGCTGTGGTAGAAGTTTTGTGTTTAACGCTCATAAGTTCTCTCCCTTAGGGTCGTTGCCTTAGTCCTGCGCTCGCCAGTACAACGTGCGGCGGGTGTTGGCGTTGACATGGGGGCAGTATGCGAGCGGGCAACTGAACCGATACTGAATGAGCTCATTGGGCTGCGCGCGGTTATGAATTTACTGAACGCGCGCGTAGCGTATGAAGCCTGAATGAGAGCTGAACAAATGCACGCGATGTGTTGACACTTTGTCACAAGTTGGCTTGTGGCGGCGCGGCGCAGGCAAAAAAAAGGAGCCGGTGCAGCTCCTTTTCTTTTTCGCAGGATACGCGCCGATCAGATCATAGGCATCATGCGCGAAGTGGACATGCCGCAATCGATCATAAGGGTCTGGCCAGTAATTTTGGTGGAAAAATCGCTAGCTAAAAATAGTGCCATATTGGCGACGTCGTCCTGGTTGACGCTTTCTGGGATGGCACTTTCGACCGCAAAGCGGTTTTGTACTTTGTCCCAGATGGCTTTGGCCTTGGCCACCTCAGTCGCTTCCTGAAAACCGGGGTCGCCCTGCATATCCTCTAGCAACGCCTTGAACACTTTACCTGCTTCGGTATTGAGTGCCGCGGGGTCGCGGATAAAGGCCAGCACCTCACCCAGCGCGGCCGGTGTTTCAATCGGTCCCGGGGAGATTGCATTAACGCGCACCCGTTGATCGCCAAACTCGGTGGCCAGGTATCGCACGCAGCTTTCCAGGGTCGATTTGGCGACGCCCATCATGCCGTAGAACGGCTGGGCCTGAAACGAGGCCTGATAGGTGAGTGTCATGATGCTGCCCCAGGGGCGCATGTAGGGTTTGGCAAAGCCGGCGCATTTTAGCAGTGAGTGCGATGAGATCTCGATGGTCTGGGCGAATGAGGCGGCGTTGACCTGAGACGGCTTGCTGGTAAACACGTCCGGCGGTCCGTAGGCCAAACAATGCACCAGTACATCAATCGGCGAATCAGAAAAGCGGCTGAAGAACTCTTCCATCTCTTCATCTTTAAGGACATCGCAGCGAGCGCCATCCACATTGGGGTATTCCATTAACAGCATGCGCACGCGCGCAAAGAACTTCTGCTGATAACCGATGTACACCTTTGCGCCGTACTGCTGCAGACGGTTGGCAATGCCCCAGGCGATACTGGAACGGTCGGCGACCCCCAGAACGACGGCGGTCTTGTTACTCAGGTCCATAGGGAAACTTCCTGTTCTTATTCCAAACCGTGGCGTCAGCCCCGAATGCGCTGGCCGCGCGCCGCAGATGCATGATTTGTCTCACTGTGCCAGTCCTGGCGAGGCATGGCACTGCACTGAGGCCCGCTGGCGTGGACTCAGGCGGGGCTAACCGTATCGTGCTGGCCCCGGCGCTTCAAGGGGCTACTTCATATTTAGGCATTCGTACTCGCAACCCAGGTCCTCGCACGCAGGTGGGGGCTCTGGTACAACCACCTGTTCGCCCCCTCCGAGTCAATTCGTGTGACCCTGCAGATTGCGATAGTCATTCTCGTCCTGCTGGCCGCTCTGGTGTTGTTTGTCACCGAGTGGTTGCGTATGGACGTGGTTGCCCTGCTGGTGCTGGGCGCGCTTGCCGTGACTGGCCTGGTCAGCCCGACGCAGGCACTGGCCGGGTTCTCCAACGCGGCAGTGGTGACCGTGTGGGCCATGTTCATTCTGAGCGAGGGGTTGGCGCGCACGGGCGTGGCCAACATTGTCGGTCGGCAGGTGCTGCGTCTGGCCGGGGAGGGCGAGCGTCGGATGATCCTGGTGATCGTGATGACCTCGGGTGGCCTGTCGGCGTTTATGAACAACATCGGGGTGGCGGCGCTCATGCTGCCGGTGGTGATGGATATCGCCCGTCTCACCGGCTACGCGCCGTCGCGATTGCTGATGCCCCTGGCTTACGGCAGCCTGCTGGGAGGGTTGACCACCCTGATCGGTACACCTCCCAATTTGCTGATTGCCCAATCGCTCCAGGCCCAGGGGCTGAGCAGTTTTGGCGTGTTCGACTATGCGCCGGTGGGGCTGTTTGTGCTGTTCGGCGGGGCCATATTTATCGCGATGGTATCTGCGCATCTGCTGCCGGAACGCAATCCTGGTCGCGAGGCTTCGCATCGCCGCGAGCAGGACCTGCAAGGGCAGTATCAGCTCAAAGAACGCACCATGGTCATGCGATTGAAGCCTGATTCCGTGCTGATTGGCAAAACGCTGGCAGCCAGCCGTCTGTCCTCGGCGCTGGGGTTAATCGTCACCGGTATCATCGAACGCGGTGCGGTGGCGCCGCTGCCCGCAGCGGACACCGTGCTCAAACGAGGCCAGCGTCTGCTGGTGCAGGGCCGCCCCGATCGGCTTCAGGAGTTACGTAAGTGGAAAGAGTTTGTGATCGAACGCGAAGTGCCGCGTTTATACGAACTGGTCTCGGGGCAGGTGGCGATGGCGGAGGTGCGCTTGAATCCGCGCTCGCCGATGACTGGGTGCCCGGTGGATCACTCGGAGTTTCGCAGCCGCTTTGGGGTGAACCTGAATGCGGTGAGGCGACAGCGCCGTGTGTGGCGGATTAATCTGGCCAGCTTGAAATTTGAATCTGGCGATTCGCTGCTGCTGCAGGGTGCGCCCGAGCAGTTGGAGGCACTCAGGCGCTCCGAGCATTTTGAAGAATCGGCGGAAGTGACAGCGCAGGATCTGGCGCGGGTGTACCGTCTGCATGAGCGTATGTTTGCTGTACGCGTACCGACCGGCTCCGGGCTGGTGGGGCGCACGCTGGCGTCCAGCCGGCTGGGCGATGCCTTCGATTTTAGACTGCTGGGCATTATCCGTGAGGGCAAGTTGCAGGTGATGCCGGAGCCCTCGGCGTTGGTTGAGGCGGAGGACCGCCTGCTGATTCAGGGTCGTCTGCGCGATATTCAGGTGTTGGGCGGTCTGCAGGAACTGATTGTTGAGGACGATCATTCGCCCGATTTGCAAATGCTCGAATCGGAAAAAGTGGCGCTGCTGGAGGCGATGCTCTCTCCGCGTTCGGGCCTCGCGGGCAAGGCTCTTTCGCAACTTCACTTTCGCGAGCGCTATGGAGTTGAGGTGCTGGCTATCTGGCGCGGCGGCCGTGCCTACCGCTCGGAGCTTGCGAGCCGAGCGCTGCAACTGGGCGACGGTTTGCTATTAATGGGCCCCCGCGACCGTTTGCGGGCGTTGCAGGAGGATCCGGACTTTCTGATTCTGACGCAGGTGCCGCGGGCGGAGCCGGATCGACGGCGCGCGCCGCTGGCCGGTGCCATCATGCTGGCCGTCGTGCTGGCGGTGCTACTGGGTTGGCTGCCAATCGCTATATCGGCTGTACTGGGCGCCACCGCCATGGTAGTGACGCGTTGCCTGGATATGGAGGATGCGTACCGAGCCATCGACTGGCGCGCGATTTTTCTAATCGCTGGGATGCTGCCGTTGGGCGTCGCCATGAGTGATTCGGGCGCCGCTGCGTTTTTGGCGAACGGACTGCTCGTCGCGTTGGGGCCGTTAGGGCCCTGGCCGGTGATCGCCGGGTTGTATCTGGTGACCTCACTGGCGACCATGATAATTCCCACTGCCGCTTTGGTTGTGCTGATGTCGCCGATCGTGCTCACCAGTTGCCAGGTGCTTGGGATTGCGCCGCAGACGGCGATGATGGCAGTGGCGATGGCGGCTTCCGCCAGCTTTACCTCGCCCGTCTCACATCCGGCGAACGTACTGGTGATGGGGCCGGGCGGGTATCGCTTTACCGACTACCTGCGCTTGGGCGTGCCACTGACCGTCGTGGTGTTTGCGATTGTGATGCTGGTGCTGCCAGTGTTCTGGCCGTTGCAGGTGGTCCCGCTCACTCCGTGAGCACCTCGCCGGTGTTTGCCCCGCCAGTTGCGCTATCCCGGTGCGGCACCGCGCTTCGGCCGTCGCGGCGCACGCCAATATGATCGATAATGCCCGTTTGCCGGAACAAAAGCGGGTAATACGACAAGATGCAGAGGCTGCCCAGAGTATGTGTCATCGGCGCAGGTTCCAGCGGTATTCCGGTGGTCAAAGCGTTGCTCGAACGGCAGTTTCCGTTCGATTGTTTCGAACGCAGTTCGCAGATCGGCGGTAACTGGTGTTTTCGCAACCCCAACGGTATGTCGGCCGCCTACGAATCCCTGCACATCAATACCGACTCGCAGATGATGTCGTACGCCGATTATCGAATGCCGCCGGAGACCGCCGACTTTCCTGGGCATAAGCGCATTTTTGAGTACTTTAACGATTACGTTGAGCACTTTGATCTGCGTGGGTCTATTACCTTCAACACCGAGGTGACGCGTGCTGCGCGGCGCGATGATGGTGTGTGGGAAGTGCAGATCAACGGCGGTAGCGCTGGCGAGGAGCTGCGCTTTTATGATGCGCTGATCGTCGCCAACGGTCACCACTGGAATCCGCGTTGGCCCGAGCCGGCCTATCCTGGGCAGTTCGATGGCACCCAGATCCACTCACACAGGTATATCAACCCGTCCGATCCAATCGCCTTTGCGGGCAAAAATGTGCTGGTGGTGGGGATGGGTAACAGCGCCATGGACATCGCCTGCGAGTTGGCCCGGCCCGGCATCGCACGGAAACTTTTTTTATCCGCGCGCACCGGCACTTGGGTGATGCCCAAGTATGTGTTCGGGGTGCCGCTGACGCGGATGCCGCAATTGCCCCACTGGTTGCCGTGGCAGTGGAACAACCTGCTGGTAGAGACACTGGTGCGGGTAAACGCAGGCGTCCCTTGGACGCGGGGTCTGCCCCGGCCAAAGCAGCGTCTGTTGCAGGCACACCCCACGGTCAGTCAGGAGATTTACTTGGGGATTGGTAACGGCGACGTGCTGCCGCGCCCAGGCGTTGAGCGCTTGCTGGGCGATCAGGTGCGCTTTACCGACGGTTCGCAGGAGCAGGTGAATGTGATTATCTGGTGCACCGGCTACCACGTGAGTTTTCCGTTTTTTGCACCGGACTTTATCAACGCCCCCAACAACGATCTGCCCTTGTGGCAGCGCATGATCAAGCCTGACGTCGACGGTTTGTACTTTGTCGGCCTATGCCAGCCTTTGGGTGCGATTATGCCGATTGCCGAAGCGCAGGCGAAGCTGATCGGCGAGTACTTGTTAGGGCGGCTCACGCTGCCCTCGGCCGAGCAGATGGGTGCGCAGATGGGCCGGGAGCATGCGGCGATGCGGCGCCGCTATCAGGATCACGCGGCACGCCACACCATGCAGGTGGACTACGGGGAGTATCTGGCGCGACTGCGTAAGATTGCCCGGGACGGGCGTCGTCGTGCTGACCGGCGTGGCAACAGCTTGCCCGTGCCGGCACGGGCACAAGCCCTATCTTAAGTCCGCGCGAGCGTTGGGTCTGAAAGGCGGGCGGGAGGCACGCAGGTGGTGTGCCTCCCGCCCCGGTTGCAACGTATCCCCTGGGGTGAGCTACGTTGCATGTTGGCGAGTGAGCGTTTCATGCCTGAGGGGGCGGGCATGGCTCCTCACCTGGACGCTTGTTTAGCGCTCGGTGTCGCCAGTGAGCAACTGCCCACGAGCCTGGGAGAAGCTGGTGAGCGCCTGTTCACGTACGGCCTGGGCCGCCTGCCAGTGTGGGTCTGCCTGTACCGAGGCGAAGCTCTGCGCATCGGCCCACTCTGACAACATTAAGAAGGCGTGCGGGTAGGTGCCGCGCAAGTCTTTTTGTTTCTTGAGTACGGCCAGGTAGCGAGTGTCGGGTGCTGCCTGTGTGGCTGAATTGAAATACGCCTCTAGCAATGCGTCGGACTGCGCTTTGAGCGTGGCGCCGTTCACCAGGATCATCGCGGGTGCCGGTCGCGGTGTCACCTCGGCCGGAATCAACGGCGCGTCCAACCAGGGGATTTGCACGGCGGTGGCTGAGAAGCGGTTTTCGAGCGCGAATATCTTCGCTTCTGTGAGATGCAGTGCTTTTACTGAGCGCAGGTAACGCCCAAGTTTGGCGTCATTGGGCAGTTGCGCGATGGTGATGTAGTCAAAATCCATTGTGCTAGCGTCGGCGCCTGCGTGCTGCCCATCCATCGCGATCGGCGCAGTGACAAAGTTGCCGCCGACACGGTTCAAAATCCGCTCAGTCTTGTTCAGATAACGTTGAAACCGCCGATCGGCCGATGGCCCATCCGAAGCCATTTTCAACAGGCTGACGGCGAAAACGGGGCTCTCAGCAGTGGCCGTATTGTCTGCGCTGAATGCCGGCGCAGCACTTAGGAACAGGCCGGTAGTCGTTACCAGGGCTATGCGTAACCGACTAGATTTAAAAAGATTCATCATCATGGTGTCCCCTCGGATTCGGTTGGGTGGCGGACCGGGCGCGTTAGCGAACACAGCGGTACTGCGCTGCGGCAATCAAATGTAACGGTAACACTCACTGTTACAATTGGCAATAGACTCAATCCGATATGAGGCAAGCCATGCCGAGGTCTCAGGGGGAAGGGCGGATCGCTCGCCCAGATGCGCGCGACAGGAGGGCGGCTACAGTGCGGCGGGCGAGAAGGTGTTGACGTCCTTCAGCAGCGATTTGAGCGAGGTCTTGTTTAGCTCTTTGAGTTTTTCCGCCTCCATGCGCTCAAAGAATCGCGGCAGTGCGGAGGTCACGGCACGGGCGATACTGCAGGTGGTGCAGCCTCGGTGAACGTCGTAGTTTGGCGATTCTTCCACTGCCTGATAGATGTCCAGCAGAGTGATGTTTTCGGCCGTCCGCGTAAGTGTTGAGCCGCCATGCGAGCCGCCATGTGAGCGCACCAGGCCGGCCTCCTTGAGTCGTTTAAGAATACGCCGGATCACCACCGCATTGGTGTCGACGCTGCTGGCCAGTTGCTCCGAGCTCACCAATTTGTCCGGGTAGACCGCGAGGGCCAGGCACACGTGCACAGCGACTGGAAATTTTACGCTGCGGCTCACTGTCGGGGCTCCGGTGCAGCGCTGTTGTGCTTGTTATGGTCGGTTCGAAAGTTGCGGTGAACGTCACTCATCATACGCCGTAGCATACCGGGAACCGGCGCCGCGTGGGAAACGGTACATTGTTGGATTGACCATTTTCCATAGTCTGGAGCGGACTGATGAGAGGGTGGATGCTTACAAAAACGGGGGCCGGTGCTTTCCGGCCCCCGTTGCGCCTAGTCTTCCTCAACGGGCTTGTAGGCTTCGCGCAATGTCTTTTGCACATCGGGCGGTACCGGCTCATAGCCACTGAATTCCAGCGTGTAAGTGCCTTCGCCGCCGGTCAGTGATTTAAGTCGAGACTGGTACTCCTCCAGTTCCGCCAGCGGTACCTCGGCCTGTACCACCACGCGATGGTTGCTGCGTGCCACGTTGCCCACAATGCGCCCGCGACGTGAGGACAGGTCGCCGGTGACATCGCCCATGCGATCCCCCGGCACTGTCACATCCAGATGCACGATGGGCTCCAGGATGATTGGGCGAGCCTTCAGTACGGCGTCGATAAAGGCTTTGCGCCCGGCCGTGGCAAAGGCAATCTCCTTCGAGTCCACTGGATGGTGCTTGCCGTCGTAAACGGTCACCTTGATGTCCTGCAGTTTATGGCCGGCAATTGCGCCGGTGGCCAACGCCTGACGTACACCTTTGTCGACCGCGGGGATTAACGAGGTGGGGATAGAGGCGCCAACAACTGCGCTGGCGAATTCGAAGCCGGTACCTCGCGGTAACGGTTCTATGCGCAGGAACACCTCGCCAAACTGGCCCGCCCCACCTGTTTGCTTTTTATGCCGATGATGCCCTTCAGCCTTGCAGGTGATGGTCTCGCGGTATGCGATGGCGGGTGGGCGGGTCTGCACATCAAGTTTGTAGCGCTCTTTCATTCGCTCAAGGACCAATCGCAGATGCAGGTCGCCCATGCCTCGAATGACTGTCTCGTTGGTGGCTGCATTGTGGTCAATCCGCACGCTGGGGTCTTCGGCCTCCAGCTTGTGCAGTGCTTCTGAGAGCTTCTGTTCATCGCCGCGCTTGGCTGGTGCAATGGCCAAGCCCACCATCGGCTCGGGGATGGCCATGGGTTCCAGGTGCAGCGTGTCCTCGGGTGAATCGTGCAGCACCGAGTTGTAGTGGATGTCGTCCATTTTGGCGACGGCGCAGATATCGCCCGGCAGGCCACGCTCTACCTCAATGCGCTCGTTGCCCTGCAGCCGGTAAAGGTGCGAGATCTTGATCGGTTTGCGCGCCTCACCCACGTACAGCTGACTGCCCGGCGTGACCGTGCCCTGATGAACACGGAACACCCCCATTTGCCCCATGAACGGATCGATGCTGACCTTGAACGCGTGCGCGATCAGATGCTTGTCCGCCTCCGGCGCCACTATCACGTTTTCATCCAGGCCGTTCTCGCCTTTAAAGAAATGTGGCGGATTGCCCTCTTTTGGATTGGGCATTAGTTTAGCCAGTACTTCGAGCAGTTCCGGTACCCCGGCCCCGGTCTCAGCCGAGACAAAGCAGACCGGCACCAGATGCCCTTCGCGCAGTGCTTTCTCAAACGGGTCGTGTAGCTGCTCGGCGCTGACCTCGCCCTTATCCAGGTAGGTGGCCATGAGTTCTTCGTCCACTTCTACCACCTGGTCGACAATCGCCTCGTGCGCGTCGGCGACAGAGGCAAAGTCGGTCTCTGCGCCGTCCGGCGCGAAGAAGCAGTCCACCACACCCTCCCGGCCCTTGGCCGGCAGGTTCATCGGCAGACATTCCTTGCCGAAGGTATCGCGGATCTCACGCAACAACGCGTGCAGGTTGGTCTCATCCGAATCTATATGGTTGATGATGATAATGCGGCACAGCCCCCTTCTGCGCGCAGCATTCATCATGCGCTGAGTCACCGCTTCGATGCCCGAGGAGGCGTTCACCACGATGGCGACTGTCTCAACCGCTGGCAGCACGGCTAACGCGCGCCCGATCAGGTCGGGGTATCCCGGCGTGTCGAGCAGCGTAATGTGCTTGCCTTTGTAATCGAGACTGCAGACTGAGGTGTCTAAGCTGTGATGGTGTTTCTTTTCCAGCGGGTCGTAATCGCAGACTGTGCTGCCCCGGGCGATAGAGCCCTTCGTGTTGATCGCGCCACCGTTATGCAAAAGCGCTTCGGCTAGCAAGGTTTTGCCAGCGCCCGCGTGTCCGACGAGAGCCAGTGTATGGATGTCGTCGAGGGAGTACTGAGCCATGTGCGCCCTCCTTTGTCTCCCAGAAAAGTTTTCAGGCGTCTTTGATTATTGCGCACCGCAGGGTTGGGGCCAAGCGCAACAGGTTGCGTAAGTTGTTGTTTTCAAATTTAAAATGATTCTAAGTGTGTTTGCAGCTGCAGCAAAGACGCCAGAATCGATGTGCGCGGGGGTATTGGTAGGCCGCATAGCCGGGCGGATATGTGGCGCACAGCGGGGTGTGCCACAGGCGGGCGGGTGGAAACCGCCGCCCGCAACCCGCACGGCGCGGGGCTTAACCCTGCGCCAGGAGCTCGCGTAAATTGATCACGGCGGAGTTGGCACGCGCCAGATAGGAGGCCATCACCAGGGAGTGATTGGCGAACAGGCCGAAGCCCCAGCCGTTGAGTATCACCGGGCTACGCAGCCCCTGCTGGCTGGCTTCCAGCTCACGGATAATCTGGCGCAGGCTGGTGGTCGCGTTTTTCTTCTCCAGCACTTCGGCGAAATCAAACTCGGCCGCGCGTAGCAGATGAATCAATGCCCAGGATGCGCCGCGTGCCTCAAAGAAAACATCGTCGATGAGATACCAGGGCGTCTTCACCACGATATCGCCCGGCTGCGGTGTGGAATTGGCGGCGGAGGGGTCGCCCGCCAGATTGGTGTTGACCCGCCGCTGGCCGACACTGGCGGTCAGCTGCTGGGTGTAACCGCCCAGGCGCTTTTCCAGCAGTTCCAGCCATTCGCGCAGGTTGTCCGCGCGTGCGTAGAACTGTGCGTCCTGGTCTGCCGCAGCGCCCAGGCGATCGCGATACTCGCCCAGGTGCCCGAT
>CBDUQI010000163.1:0-13115 GCA_965369325.1 uncultured Gammaproteobacteria bacterium | reverse complement strand
GTTATTTTGTGATCCTTGTCACAATACGAAGTTTATCAATTCGCGTTCTGGCTGCAGCGGCAATAAACTTTGCTCAAGGTTCTACACACAGCGTACCGCAGCAACCCAAGAAGAATAAGTGATGCCCACAACAGGTCAGCACATCATAGGTAACGAGTACGACGTCACCGGGACGGTCAAAGTCAGCGACCCGGAAGCCGTACATGACTGCGTCGTCTCAACGCTTCGCGGCGTGCACCCTGATGTTAACTTCGGCTATCTGAAAACCGCCTATCGCGACTTTACCCGTATGTTCCAGGGCGATCTGCCCGAGTACGAGGGTTGCGATACGCTTTACCACGATATGCAGCACACGCTGGACATGTCGCTGGCGATGGCCCGCCTGATGGCGGGCTATGAAAAGTCGGTGGGCTCAAGCGAGCGTCTGGGCCATCGACGCGCAACGGTTGGCATGATCACCGCGCTATTCCATGACTCCGGCTATATCCGGCACAAGAACGACGAGCACGAGCACGGCGCGGAGTACACCCAGACCCATGTCTCGCGCAGCGCCCAGTTTGTGCACGATTACCTGATCAAAACCGGCCTGGGCTCCGAGGCCAAAGAAGCCCACGGCGTGGTGCACTTTACCGGCTACGAAAAAACGCCGGCCCAGATCTCGCTGGACGATCCCAAGTATCGGATCGTCGGGGAATTGTTGGGTACTGCCGATTTGATGGCGCAGATGGCCGACCGCTGCTATCTGGAGAAATGCCGCGACCGGCTGTTTCCGGAGTTCGTACTGGGCGGCCTCGCCGTTAACGAGCAGGATGGACGCCCTAACGTGCTGTTCCGCTCCGGAGAAGACTTGCTGCGCAATACGCCCAAGTTCTTTGCCAATATCTTCGAGACCCGCCTGGATGGTGACTTCCGCGGCGCTTACCGGTATCTGGAAGGCTTGTTCGACGGCCACAACCCTTACCTGGCTGGCATCGAGAAGAACCTCGCCTTTCTGCAGCAGGTGCTAGACACGGGTGATTGGGAACTGCTGCGGCGAAAGCCCCCGGTGTTTGTCTCCAACGATGCCGATGTCGCTGATACACACCGGCTGGCGGTGAGACGGCTGCGCGAGCTGCTGGCCAGCGAGCAATCCGGCTAAAACCACAACAGGTCGTCGCCCTGCGGGTGGCGGCAGCGCGGGGCCGTGCGCCTCCCCCGATCATCACCAATCCAGACCATCATCGCCGTCGGGTAATATGTGCGTATGCAGTACTGCGCGCAATTCACCCAGGTGAGCAAATATTTTGGTGCCACCGCGGCATTGAACGCCATCGAGCTGCAATTTCCAGCCCAGGCCATCAGCGCCGTTGTTGGTGCGAGTGGCAGCGGTAAATCCACCCTGCTGCAACATATCAACGGCCTGCTGCGCCCGGATCAGGGCGTTGTGCAGGTGCTGGGCCAGCCGCTGGAGTACGACAACCTTATTCCGCTGCGCCGACGTGTCGGTTATGCGGTGCAAGGCACCGGGCTATTCCCGCACCTTCGCGTGTTCGACAACATCGCGTTGCTGGCCCGGCTGGAGGGTTGGCCGGGCCAGCGCATTGAGGACAGAGTGCGTGAGCTGATGGCGCTGGTACGCCTGGACACCGAGCACGCCGGGCGCTATCCGCACATGCTCTCCGGCGGCCAGCAGCAACGCGTTGGTCTGTGCCGGGCACTGATGCTAGGCCCGCCACTGTTGCTGCTGGACGAGCCATTCTCCGGGCTGGATCCGCTGACGCGAGGCGAGTTGCAGGACGAAGTACTAAACCTGCATCAGCGCGAGCAGGTGGCGGTCATTATCGTGACCCATGACATGGGCGAGGCCGCGCGATTGGCCGCCAACGTCACCATCCTGCGCGATGGCCATCTGCTGCAAACCGGACCACTCAGCGAGCTGATCGCGCATCCGGCCGATGCCTATGTACAGCGCCTGCTCCGGGGCCTTGGGTGAACCCGCAACCGCCTCAGCCCACACGATCCGCACTCGCGTGCCCACCCGCGCAACCTTGCGCCCCACCAGGCGTGCGAACACGGTTCGCGCGCGCGTTGGCTCGCTGGATCGCGCTGAGCGCGGCACTGCTCAGCTGCCAGGCGGCCTTCGGGCAACGTCCGGTGGTGGTCGCTTCCAAAACATTCGCCGAAAGTCATCTGTTGGCCGAGATAATCGCCCAAACCCTCGAAGGTGCCGGTTTTGAGGTGGAGCGCCGACCCGGGCTGGGCGGCACGCTAATTTGCTTTCAGGCACTGCTCAGCGGCGAGGTGGATCTGTACGCCGAATATACCGGCACCTTGCATCAAACCGGATTGAAACTGCCCCCGGAGGCCTCCGCGCAGCGCATCGCGGCCAAACTGCAAGCGCTGCAGCTGCAAACCTCCGCCTCGCTGGGGTTCAACAATACCTATGCCATAGTGATGAATCCGCGGCTTGCGGCGCAACGTGGCATTGCTACGATTTCTGATCTGCGCGGGCACCAGGACCTGACCTTCGGCTTTACCCACGAGTTTCGCGAACGGCCTGACGGCTGGCCCGGCTTATCACAGGCCTACAGACTCACCGCCGCCTCGCTCGGGCTGGAGCATGCCCTAGCCTACCAGGCCATCGACGACGGCAAAATTGACGTGACTGACGCCTACGCCACCGACGGTGATCTCGCCCGCTATGGCCTGCGAGTACTTGAGGATGATGCCGGCTTTTTCCCGCAGTACCTCGCTGTTGTGCTGGCACGCAACGACGTGCCGGCCGGCGTGATGGAGGCACTGGCTCCGCTGGCATCAAGCATCAGCGACGATCGTATGCGCGCGCTCAATGCGCAGGCAGTGATCGCGCAGGAGAGCTTCAGCGATATCGCCGCCGCGTTTCTGACTGAACTCGGCATTGCCCAGACGAGCGCCGCATCCTCCGGTGCGCGCCAGGACGACATGCTGCCACGCCTGCAGCGTAATATCGTGCGCCATCTGCAACTGACCTTTGCGGCACTCAGCCTGGCCTGCCTGGTGGGCATCGGCCTGGGTATCGCGGTGCATCAGCGCGAGCGGCTAGCGCGACTCACTATCTACGCTGCTGGCCTGTTACAGACCGTGCCGTCCATCGCTTTGTTCGCGTTGATGATCCCGCTGTTCGGCATCGGCTGGTTGCCCGCCACGATTGCGCTGTTCCTGTATGCATTGCTGCCGATATTGCGAAACACCATCACCGCTTTGCGCGGTATCGACCCGACGTTGCGCAAGGTGGCTGCCGGCATGGGCCTTACCCGTACCGAGCAGTTGCGTTACGTGCTGATGCCACTGGCACTGCCCAGCGTACTAGCCGGGTTGCGCACGGCTGCGGTAATTTGTGTTGGCACAGCAACGCTAGCGGCGTTTATCGGCGGTGGCGGCCTGGGCGAGCCCATCTTCACCGGGCTTACGCTGAACAACACATCGCTTATCCTGCAAGGCGCCATTCCAGCGGCGCTGCTGGCGCTGCTCACAGAGCTGGCCTTCGAACTGCTGGAGATCAAACTGATCCCCAAGCACCTGCGCAGCGCCGATACCCAGCGCTAAGCCCGTGCACCGCACCTTGCACCGCACAGGTTGTGTCGGTTGCTGCGGGCATCGCCCGACCGCCGCGTGGCACTAAAGTCGCAATAGCCCGCGCGTCGCCCGCACCAGCACCCACATGACAAACAGGGGCAACAAAATAGTCTCCAGCGTAAAGGCCACAATCAAATCGATAATGTGGCTGACAGCGCTGGAGAGCTTCTCGCGGGTGGCCTCAATTCGCCCCTGCACGTCTGTGGATGGCAACTTGTCGCCAACAAACTGTTGCAGCCGCTGCACCAGTGACGCGCTGAGGTCTGACGCCGGCGCGTCCGGCGCGCGCGATGGCTCCGCCACCTCCTGCGTCATCGACTGGATCTGCGCACTGCTCTGACGCAAGGCCTCGGTCGCCGCCTCCTGCTCCGGCTGCAGAAACACGCTGGACACCGCGCTGGTCGCCAGCAGCAAGATCGGCACGCCAAAGCGGACCAGCCCAGCCAGCAGTGCGAAGCGCAGGAGATAGGCGCGGCTTACATCGGACAGGTAGGCCGGGCGCAAAAGCGCCAGGGCCGCGGCCAGGGCGGCCAGCGTTACCAGTAGGGTGATGCCCCACCAGTTACTCATGCTCAGCAGCATTTGCTGTACGCCAATTGAGACGGTGCTGGCCAGCATCACCACCGAAAACCGCTCCACCAGGTCGTTGACCGGATCGAGCAACTGCCCCGGAGTCAGCGTCACTCCGACCCCCGCAGGTTGCAACGCGATTTCCGTCTCCTGAGCCACCGAAATAACGCCGTTTAGCGATCGGGCTACTGTGTACGCCACGAGCGCGCGTTTCAGCGCCGCATCCGCATAAGTGCCGGCTGGATGGTCCAGCACCCGGGTATATGCACTCACCAGTAGTGCGATCACCACCAGGCCCAGCAACACTCGCTGCGTCCTGCCCGCCGCGGGTGCGCTGTTGGATGGGGCGGGAGTGCCAGGTGCGTCTGGCCGGCTGGAGGATTGGGAGTTTTCAGATGCCATCGTGGCATTATATCCACCCGCGCCAGCGACAGACCGAAGGAAGCACAATGCTGCAAGACAGCAATCCACATGCTGGCTCGAAGAATCGCCGAATGAACATAATCGCCAGGATGAATTGTCGGTTGTGACGCTGACGGGGTTTGGTTACTCTCCCTGCAAACTTATAAAGGCTCCATCAATGAGAATCCGCTCGCTCACCCTTATTCTGAGCTTGTTGTCGCTGGCCGCCTGTAGTGGTGGCAGCGGCGGCGACACTGCCGGCCAGAAGATTTATCGCCACGCGATGGATCAGGCACCGACGAATCTCGACCCGACCCAGTCGGCTACGGTGTATGCCAACTTCCTGGTCCTTAACGCATATGACACGCTGTATGCATATAAGTACCTGGCGCGTCCGTATCAGATCAAACCAAATCTGGCCGTCGGAATGCCGGAAATTTCGCCGGACGAGCTCACCTACACCG
The DNA here is from genome assembly GCA_965369325.1 of uncultured Gammaproteobacteria bacterium. Lineage (GTDB taxonomy): Bacteria > Pseudomonadota > Gammaproteobacteria > Steroidobacterales > JBCBZW01 > CBDUQI01. The sequence goes on along the minus strand of CBDUQI010000163.1, from coordinate 8,085 downwards.
TCCGTATTAAACAAGGCGTGCATTTCATTGACGATGACGCGTTTGAAGGCGGGATTGGTCGCGAGGTGGTTGCCAGCGACTTTGTCTACTCGATGCAACGTCACTTTGACCCCGCCGCACGCTCGCAGGGCGCATGGCTGTGGCAAGGGCGCATCGAGGGGTTGGATGAGTGGAAGGAGGCCGGCTCCGATTACTCCCAGCCAGTAAGCGGGCTGAAGGCGCTGGATAAGTACACTATCCAGATCCATCTAAACCGCCCCTTCCCGCAGTTGGTGCAAACCCTCACACAGGGTTTCTCGGCGCTGGTACCGCGCGAGGCCGTGGATAAATACGGACGTGAGCTGTCGATACATCCGGTCGGCTCCGGGCCCTTCAAGGTCGATTCCTTTAACACCGCGCGAGCCCGCCTGAGCCGTAACCCCAAGTTCCGCGCCGAGCCGCTGGACCTCGCGGATGAAGGGTATGATGAAAAACTGCATGGCTTCACCGGCGTCAGCCAGTTGGGCGGGCGCTCGCCGCCGTACGTCGATCAGGTGGAAGTGCACTTTGTCACCGAAGACGCCGCACGCTGGAACTCCTTCACCAAGGGCAACGAAGTCCAGACCATTAAGGTACCGACTGATCAATTGGAGCTGATCCTGGCATCCAAAGCCCCGCCGGTGCTCTCAGTCGATATGCAAGAGCAGTACCATATGCTGCCGTTCGTCGCGCCCGAGGTTATTTTCCAAACGTTCAATATGGATTTTCCGGACTTTGGCTACAACGAAGATCCACAGCGCAATGAGCAAAACCACGCGTTGCGTTGTGCCATGGTGAAAGGCTTTAACTGGGCCGAACGCAGCCGTCGGTTCTACAATGATATCGCCAAAATATTCCCTGGCATCATCCCGCCGGCCGTGCCCGAGTACGATGCCAGCGCCTCCACCAGCAGCACCATCATGGACGTGGAAGGCGCCCGCGCCTTGCTGAGTGAGAACGGTTGGACCGCCGAGAATCTGCCCACCCTGACCTACGGCTTCGCCTCCTCGGTACGCCAGCGGCAGTTCTTCGAGCAGTTCCGCGGTTTCATGCGACAGATTGGTTATCCGCAGGAAAAAATCATCCCCAAGCCCTACGCAACCTTCGGTGATATCAGCCGGGCCTGGAAGCAAAGCGAGTTACCGTTGGTGGTGAAATCCTGGGGATTGGATTACCCGGATGCCGAGAACGTACTGCAGTTGTTTTACGGCCCCAACGGCTCGCCTGGCTCCAATGACGCTAACTACGCAAACCCGCAATACGACGCGCTTTACGAGCGTTCATCGGTGATGCAGCCGGGCCCGGAACGCACGGCTATCTATCGACAGATGAACACCATGCTGGTACAGGACTGCGTCGCGATGATGGGTGTGGCACGCACCAATCTTCTCATGTGGCACAAAAACGTGATCGCGTATCCCGACCGCAACATCGTCGGCGGATTTTTCCTGCGCTACGTGGATGTACTGAGCCCCGCGGCTGAGCCCAACTAGATCGCACGACGGATCACGCTTTGGAACACTGGCAATTTGTTGCACGCAAACTCCTAGGCGGCATTCCGTTAATTCTTGGTGTTACCTTCATCAGTTTTCTGTTGATGGTGTACTTTGGTCCAGACCAGACGTACGTACTGATCGGAAAAAACGCCACGGCTGAGCAGATTGCACAGGTGCGCGAGGAGCTCGGCTACAACGAACCGTTTCTGGTCCGTTACGGCATTTACCTGAAAGAGCTGGCGACGCTCGACTTTGGCCATTCCAACTCCTCTGGCGAGCGGGTGGTCAGCATCCTGGGTCGGACCATTCCCATTTCGCTCGCGCTGGTGGCGCCGGGCTTTGTACTCGGCAATGTGCTGGGCGTGCTGCTTGCACTGGTCGCCGCGCGCTTTCGCAGCGGTTTTATCGACAAGATAATCATGAGCGGTGCCGTGGTTGGCATGAGCATCAGTTTTCTCATTGTAATCATTGCCTTCCAGCTGGCTTTCTCCTCCAGTTACGGGCTTAACATGTTTCCCGTGCGGGGCTGGGACATGAGCTCACTGGGCGCCTATATTAACTATGTGACCGTGCCCACGCTCGCTACCGTTTTTGTTGCACTGGGGTACAACACCCGGTTTTATCGCGCGGTGATTGTTGAGGAAATGTCGCGCGATCATGTGCGTACTGCACGCGCTTTCGGCACGCCCCCAGCCCAGTTGTTGTACAAGAGTATTCTCAAGAACAGTCTGATCCCGATTATTACCCGCATCATGTTCTCCATCCCTCTGGTGGTGATCAGCGGTAGTCTGTTGATCGAAAGCTACTTTGGTATCCCGGGCGTGGGCAAAGTTACCTTTGATGCCATCACCACTGGCGACCAGCCGGTACTCAAAGCCGTGGTCGGACTGACCGCCGTGCTGTTTGTGGTGACGCTGCTGATTACCGACATCTTGTACAAGGTGGTCGACCCGCGAGTATCACTGCAATGAGCACTGCCGGCAACAGCATGGCCGCCCCGCAGCCAAAGGCGCCACCGGGTTCTTTGTGGCACAAAGCCTTTTACAAATTCCGTCGCGACCGCTTGGGTATGCTGGGCTTTGGCGTGGTGTGCCTGTACGGGCTGGTGGCACTGCTGTGCACCCTGGGGCTGCTGGCCGGCAACTGGTCGGAGATATCCGGCCCAATGTGGGCGAGTTACTCGGCCGAGTATCCGCTCGGCACCAATATCATTGGTCAGGACATTATGGCCCGCGCGCTGTTCAGCACACGCACTGCATTTGAAGTGGGGCTGGTTGTCGCGGTGCTCTCCACTTTGTTTGGCTCCGTGCTCGGCGCAATCGCCGGCTACTTCAGCGGCACCTGGATTGACGAGATTATTCTCTGGTTAAAAGGCGTGCTGGACTCCATCCCATTTTACCTGTTTGTTGCGGCTATTGCGTTTGCATTGCAGGGCAGCGCATACGCTATGCATATCGCCATGATATCCACCTTCTGGACCACCACCGGGCGGCTGGTGCGTGGCGAGGTTATTAAGCTCAAGCATTTTGAGTTTGTCGAAGCTGCTCGTGCCATTGGCGTGCCGCAATTGAAGATTGTGTTTCGCCACATCCTGCCCAACACGCTGCATATCCTGCTGGTGCAGGCGAGCATCGTTTTCGTGGCCGCGATTAAATCCGAGGTGATCCTGAGCTTCCTTGGTCTTGGGGTGAAGGACAGCATAAGCTGGGGGCTGATGATTGCGGAATCCACGCAGGAAGTACTCGCTGGGCAATTCAACAACTTTATCTGGGCATCGCTGTTCCTGTTCGGGCTAGTGATGGCGTTCAACTTGTTCTCGGACGCGTTGCAAGACGCGCTGGACCCACGCAAGGTCGCCTAAGATGGATCCGTTGCTGAAAGTTACCAACCTGCAGATTGAGTTCGACACCGAAGCCGGTGTGGTGCGAGCCGTCGACGGGGTGAGCTTTGAAGTGGCGCCGGGTGAGACGCTGGGCATCGTTGGTGAATCCGGCTGCGGCAAAACCGTCACCTCGCTGTCGCTCCTGGGACTCATCCCGCAGCCACCCGGGCGGATCGCTGGCGGCAGCATCGCATTTCAGGGGCGCGACCTCACGCAGCTTAACGAGCGGCAGATGCGCAGCGTGCGTGGCAGCGAAATTTCCATGATTTTTCAGGAACCCATGACCGCACTAAACCCGGTGTTCACGGTCGCCAGCCAAATGGTTGATGTGCTTCGCCGGCACACGTCGCTCACGCGAAAACAAGCTCGCACTGAGGCGGCCGAGATGCTTGGGCGTGTGGGCATTCCGTTGCCCGAAAAACGACTGGACGAGTACCCGCATGAGCTTTCCGGCGGCATGCGCCAGCGCGTGATGATTGCTATGGCGCTATCCTGCGGGCCCAAGCTACTGATCGCCGATGAGCCAACGACCGCTTTGGACGTCACCACCCAAGCGCAGGTGCTGGAGCAGATCGTCAAACTGCAGGATGAGTTCGGCATGGCGATGATACTGATTACGCACGACCTTGGCGTGGTGGCCGAAACCTGTCAACGCGCGGCCGTCATGTATTGCGGCAAAGTGGTTGAGCACGGCACGGTCGAGCAATTGTTCGATCACCCGCGGCATCCGTACACGGTCGGGCTGCTGGCCTCGATTCCGCGGATTCGCGCGACCAAGCTGGACGAGCTGCCGGTCATTAGAGGCGTCGTACCCGACCTGCGCGATCTGCCCGTCGGCTGTCGCTTCGCCGCACGCTGCGACAAAGCTGACGAGCTGTGCGGCCAACAGCAGCCAGCGCTGAGTAGTGGCACTGACGAGCGCGCGACGCAGGTCGCATGCCACCATCCGACAGCCCCCTGACACGCTAGCGCTCCGGAGCAAAGCATGCCCGGACCAGCAGGAAGACGAATGGACCCGTTACTGAGAGTTGAAAACCTGAAGAAATACTTCCCGGTGCGGGGAGGGTTCTGGCGGCGCGTGGTGGCGCAGCTTAAAGCGGTGGACGACATCAGTTTTGATATCTATCCGGGGCGCACGCTGGGGCTGGTCGGCGAATCGGGGTGCGGTAAATCTACCCTGGGGCGCGCACTGCTGCGACTGCACGAGCCCACCGGGGGCAAAGTATTTTTGCGCGGCGAGGAGATTACTAACCTCCCGCTCAAGCAGATGACCGCGCGACGGCGCGATATGCAGATTATCTTTCAGGACCCGTATGCATCGTTAAACCCGCGGCGCACGGTGGGACAAACCATTCGCGAGCCATTGGACACGCACAACATCGGTGCGACGAGCGAGCGCGAACAAACGGTCCGCGACCTGCTGGAAGTAGTCGGCCTGCGCCCGGAAGTACTCACGCGCTACCCGCACGAGTTCTCCGGCGGCCAACGCCAGCGTGTGGGCATTGCGCGCGCGCTCTCGTTGCGGCCAAAGTTTATCGTGGCGGACGAGCCCGTCTCAGCACTGGATGTATCCGTACAATCGCAGGTGCTTAACCTCATCTGCCAACTGCAGCGCGACCACAGCATTGCGTTTTTGTTTATCTCCCACGACCTGGCCGTAGTTCAGCACATCAGCCACGATGTTGGCGTCATGTACCTGGGCAAGCTGGTGGAACTGGCCAGTTCCGCCGACATTTATCGCGATCCGAAGCATCCTTACACACAGGCATTAATGTCGGCCGTGCCAGTGCCGGATCCCAAAACCAAACGTGCACGTATCGTGCTGGAAGGCGACGTACCCTCACCGGTGAATCCGCCCAGCGGCTGCCCGTTCCACACGCGGTGCCCAAAAGTTATGCCCATGTGTTCGCAGAAAGTACCCGCGCTCCGGCAAGTGGGAGTGAGCGATAGCCCCCACTTTGTCAGCTGCCATCTACACGACCAATAGTCACCCCCATGCCCAACAACAGCACACACGATAGGCGGACTGCGATGCTCGTCATCGTGGCCGGCTGCCTTATCGCCATGCTTGGGCTGGGCGTACGCTCATCCTTTGGTTTGTTTTTAGAGCCCATGGTAAGCGCGCACGGGTGGGATCACACTAGCTTCTCACTCGCGATGGCCACACAAAACCTACTGTGGGGGCTGTGCGTACCGATCGCCGGCGCCATCGCCGACCGGTACGGCGCTGCCCGTGTACTGTTTTTGGGCGCCCTAATCTACGCCGCCAGTCTGCTCGGCATGGCCGAGGCGCAGACGCCGGATGCCTTTTACCTGGCTGGCGGCGTGCTGGCTGGGATCGGCATCGGCTTCACCTCATTCTCCATCGCACTGGCGGTAATGGCCGCCGTCGCGCCACCGGAAAAGCGATCGCTGGTACTGGGCATCGGCACCGCCATGGCATCGTTGGGGCAGGTGGTATTCTCCCCACTTGGTGATGCCCTTATTACTCACTACGGCTGGCAGCACGCCCTGATGGTATTTGCCGTGTTCGCGGCCCTGATAGCGCCGCTTGCGCTGGTACTGCCCAGCCGGGTGGCCAGCAGCGCCAGCGAGGTGCTGTCGCGGCAATCGCTGCGCGAGGCTTTGCGCGAGGCCCTGCGCCACCGTGGCTACGTGCTGCTAACGATCGGTTTTTTTGTCTGCGGATTTCACGTCGCATTTATCGGCGTGCACTTTCCTGCTTACATCGCCACTCTGGGGCTCAGCAGCAAAGTGGGCGCCTACGCGTTGGCGCTGATCGGATTGTTCAATATCCTCGGCTCACTGGGCGCGGGTTATGTTGGCCAACGCTATAGCATGAAGAGCTCGCTGGCATTGCTGTACTTTATTCGTGCTTTGGTGATCGCCGGGCTGATCGTCGCGCCGAAGACGCAGAGCACGATCTATGCGTTCGCGGCCGCGATGGGCCTGCTTTGGCTGGGGACAATTCCGCTGACCACCGGCATCGTGGCGCGCATCTTTGGTGTGCGGTACATCGCCACGTTGTTTGGGGTGGTATTTGTCAGCCATCAGCTCGGCAGCTTTATGGGCATCTGGCTGGGCGGCTATCTGTACGACCTACGCGGTAACTACGATCTGATGTGGTATGCCGGCGTCGTGCTGGGTGTTGCCGCCGCGCTTATCCACCTGCCCATCAACGAGCAACCGCTGCCGCGATTGCGCCAAGCGGCCCCTGGCTGAGCCGGCGCGGCGCGAGAAGACCCGCCCGAGGTTGCTGACCGAGGACGGCACACACATCGGCCGAACCGGTTAACCGTGCGTCGTGCGCTAGCGCGCGACGGTGTAACGTTTTCGTAGGTAGCGCGCGGCTTCCAGCTCCTCCAGCATGGCGTACGCAAAGTCTTCGGGCGAGATAGAGGCCGGCGTGCCATCCGCGTTGTACAATAACCAATCGCTGCCCCAGCGTACGTTGCCGGAGCGGCCCTTAAACCGTAGTCCATTCGGTGGCGAGGCAACGGTCCAGTTCACCTGCTGACTCGCACGAAACGCGTCAAGCGCAATCTGGTGTCCAACGAACATCGGATAGTTAGGATGCGAGGCCGGCGCCCGGCCAGCTTCAAGAAAGGTGCGATCATCCTCACCCCGCAAGGTGTACAGATTACCGACGAACAGCACACGGGGTCCTTGTGCACCGAACTCGCTCAACACCTCAATGAGACTTTGCGCGGCCCTGGCGGCGATGTATTGGGCGGGATCCCGCGAAGTGGGCTTGCCGCCCACCGATACCAGCACGGCATCGTGCTCGAGGGTTAGCTCGCGCAGACGAGCCCGATCGAGAATGTCCGCCTGCGCAATGTTCAGCCCCTCGAATTTGCCGGCAAGGTTTGCAGGGGTTCGGCTCACTCCGGTTACTACGTACCCTCGCGAAAGTGCTTCACTTACAATGTGGCCACCGATCCGCCCGGTGGCGCCAAAGATGAGCAATTTTTTGGGTGGGTGCACCTGCTCGGGCAGCGCGGGCGGCGCTATCGCGCACCCCAACGTGAGAGCCAACACGACGGCACATACAAGCGCGAATGTTTTCATCACAGGATAGTCCAGATTCATGACAACCCCAGTATACGCAGCGCTCCGTACGAATGCGGTCGCGCGCCATTCGGTGCATCGCAATATCCCTGCGCACGGTCGCAAACTGGCGCCCATGTGGCGGGCGGCGCCTGCAGGTAGCAAGTCGCCGTGACTGAATCTGGCGCTGGCGGGTTTGCGAGCACTGCAGGGGCATGCGAAACTGGGCCACCTGCTCGCGTGGCCACCAATATCGGCTGGCTGGAGCGCCGGCCACGTGGTACCTGCATGCCATCATCGCACTCATCCCAAGACGCACTAGCGGGGCTCAAGCCTGCTGCAATTGTGCTTGGGGTCGCCGTTGACTGGGTGTTGTCGATTTTTTTCGGCATCCTGTCCGTTAACTTCTTTGTCGAGCCCGCCGTCCGGGCCGACGAAGTCTCCTTTGAGGCTGCCCTGGACGCACTCGCGGGCAATCCGGGATATTTGATGCTGGCGCTGATAAGCGGTGCATTCTCAACCGCCGTGGGCGCGTACATTGGGGCAAAGCGCGCCGGTGTCGTGCAGTTAAAGCATGGTCTGGCGATCGCCGTGGTTTCAGCCTTTGCAGCAGTGCTGTTGCAAATGACCGCAGAGCCGGAC
>CBDUQI010000162.1:0-13148 GCA_965369325.1 uncultured Gammaproteobacteria bacterium | reverse complement strand
TGCAGACGATGCTTGGTCGCAATGTCGTGCGACAACAGCACTTGCCGCTCAAGACCCTGCTCAAAATGCCAGAGGATCACATCCATGCGTTGTGCATCCGATGGCATATCCACGCTGGGATTGGGCGGGTAGTGGGAGCTTTCATTGCCGAATAAATCGTACTCCAGGTAGCAACCAGTACTTGCCAGCTCGCTTAGCCAACCCCGATCGAGGCAGGTTCTGTCGATGTGGCAAATGATGGTGCGACTGAGATCGCCACCGGCCTTGTCCACCACCTCCGCAATTTCAACCGGTGATCTTGGGTCGCGTCCCGGATGAACCATGAGAGGTGCCCCGGTCGCCTGCTGCGCGGCCGCTGCGGCGCGAAGGCTTTTCTTCTCGTTGTCCAGCCAGGGGTAGGTACATCCGATCTCTCCAATCAGTCCAGCCCGGATGGAGGTGTTGTCCACGCCGTTGTTGATGTCCGAGATGATTTGTTCCGCAATAGCCTCAACGCTGCGCTCACCCATGTCTTGCGGGTGGGTGGTGCCGATGTAGTAACCCGCGCCCATGATGATGTTCATTCCGCTCAGGCGCGAGATGCGCGCAAGCGCGTTCGGGTCGCGACCAAGTCCAATGTTAGTGGGATCGACGATGCTGCGCCCACCAGCGGCCATGCACCGACGCAGCTCAACAATCGCAACTTCTTCGTCTTTTAGTTCGACGTTGTCCCAGTTTGAGGTCCAGTTATAGGCAACCCAGCCTCGGTTCTGCAAAGTAATTTTCTGCCGAGCTAGGTCTTTCTGGCTCATCTCCTGCGGTTCGACATACATGAATGTGCCGTCGATTAACACATGATCATGAGCTAGCGTGATGCCTAATTCCCCGGCATCAATCAGGCCCAGTACGGTTTGTACTTTGCCGCGCTTCTCGGCGGTTTTCTCGCTACCGGACATTTGTCGTCGCACTCCGTCGAAGTGGTATTATTTTTTCAGCATGGCAATAGCGCTGATCTCGACCAGCAAGTCGTCAAACGCGAAGTCTACGCCGCCGACCACGGTGGCAGTCGGGCCTGGCGCAGCAAACACTTCTGCGCGTGCCTCAAAAGAGGCCTGGCGAAAGCGAATGTCGCTCAGGAAAATATTCAACGACACCACATCGTCCATGCTCCCGCCTGCCGCAGAAACAAAAGCGGCGATGTGACGAAAGCACTGGCGACACTGTTCCAGTGGATCACCCAGCCCGACCAATGCGCCATTGTCATACGCTATTTGTCCGGAGATAAACAGCAAGTCGCCCTGCCGGATGCACTGCGAGCCGGCACGCGCATCGGCGGGCTCCGCGACATTGGCAATGGATATGTTTTCTCTAGCCATCAGTCCCTCAGTGGTATGCGTTGATCCGGGCACGGCAATATCGCGCTTTCCTCAGGTGATTGAGTGAGTCGGGCGGCATTGCAGTTGCTGGTAGAAGGCCTTCCCAGCACCCGATCAAGCACCCAGTTGGAGAAATCATAAACGGTCTTTTCTTCAGCGGGGGAAAAGCGACCAAACTCTGCGATGGGGCTGTTAATGCCGCGCTGAACAATCTCGCAGACCCCTTTATCTTCGTCGATGAACATCTTCATCTGCGGGTAGTACCGCTCCTCAACGTCCTTCTCGAAATTCGGCAATGCGACGGTCGACTTCGGAAAACAACACCAGGTGACGATGCGCGTCCATTGTGGTCCTTCCGGGAAGTACTGGTGAAAGGTGATTCTATCCGGCGGCATATTCATCAATAACGAGGGGTAGAAAACCATGAAATGGGTGCATCCCTTATCTTGTTCGGACAAGCTGTCGATAAAAGGCAGGGTCTTGTTTCGCGGTACATACAGCCCGGTTTCAATATCGCTGGTATTGACCATGTAACGCCCTGGATCGCCGCTGGCGGTAAAGCCTGAGAATTTGTAGCCGGGGTAGTAGGTGTCCAGCGATTCGCGGTGGATGGTTGGGACGTGATAGCCCTCACGGGAGTTTTCCACCCACACCTTCCAGTTGGCGTTAAAACGGTTCTCCCATTTTTTGGTCACCCGCATGTCTTCGAGCGCGTAGCCTTCGAACCGCTGCGGGAGATCGCCCAGTGACTCAAGCAATGATTCGGCCGAGGGGTCGAAATTGATAAAGACGAACCCGCCCCATGTCTCGGCCCGCAAACTTGGCAAATTGTGTTGCGACTTGACGAATCCATTGGCCTCCCGCATGGCCGGCGCGCCGATCAACTGGCCAGATAAGGAATACGTCCACGCGTGGTACGGGCACACGAGCCGACTGCAATTGCCATGCCCGGTAACAAGCTCCGCACCACGATGACGGCAGGCCGCCGACAGCGCCCGAATTGTGTTGTCGCGATCACGCAGAATAATCAGAGGCACGCCGATTATGTCAACGCGCACATAATCACCCTTGTTGGGGATCTCCTCCAGCCGGGTGGCCAGCAACCAACTACTGCGGAAAATCGTTTCGATCTCTCTGTCGTACCATTCCTGCGACAGGTAAACCTCGGGTGGCATGGGCGCCGCCTGCTCAATGGGCGCCCGTGTGGCGGCGTATTTCTCGGGTGAAAAGATCGAATCGTGGGCGCGCATAATCCAGGTAAGCCTTTGGTGAGCGAGGGATCGCGTTTGTAATTATTCAAGCTGCCATCTTGCGCCGCTCCAGGGCTTGACGACAAGCGCATAATTCGAACAGTATGTGTTGAATAACTAGACAGATTGAGAATGGGAATGCGGCGTATTGGAGTGCATCTGAACGCGTTGCGGGCTTTCGAAGCGGCGGGCCGTCTGTCCAGCATCAGTCGCGCAGCGCAAGAGCTTCGAGTGAGCCACTCCACGGTCAGCCACCATGTCAAAGGTCTTGAGCAGACCATTGGCGTGGCGTTGTTTGTTCGACGAGATCGCTCGATCGCCCTCACCGAAGCCGGCAAGGCGCTGCTGCCAGTCCTGTCATCATCTTTCGAGGCAATCGCCAACGCGCTGGATGACCTCCGGCCCACCGCCCACCGGGCTTTGATCAGAGTCACGGCGACACCCTCGTTCGCCACGCGTTGGTTAGTACCGCACCTTCGACGTTTCCGCGCGCAGAACAGTGCCATTGATGTGCAACTTAGAACATCACTAGCGCTGGCCGATTTTGGTCGCGAGGCGATCGACGTGGGCATACGCGCCGGCGCAGGCCACTGGTCCGGGTTCAGGTCCCAGTTGCTGATGCCCATCCACATGACACCGCTGTGCAGCCCGGCGCTTGTAGAGGGAGAGCAAGGCCTGGATGCTCCGCAGGCCCTGAAAGCGTTCACTCTGCTTCATGCAGACGTGGGTGAGGGCAAGGATATTGGATGGGAGTGGCGCGAGTGGTTTCAGGCCGTGGGCGTCGATGACGTGGATTGCAGCGCTGGATTATCGTTGCATGATCCCGGACTGGTGTTGCAGGGGGCGGTCGATCGCCTTGGCGTTGCCATGGGTTACATTGAGCTGGCTGAGCAGGACATCGCGGCAGGGCGACTGATTCAACCGTTCGCGAGCGAAGTTACCCATCCGTGGGCCTACTACATTATCACCTCGGAGAAACACCCGGAGAATCCGCACGTCGCGCGCTTTAGTGATTGGCTGCAAGCAGAAGCCGCCAAGTAGTGGTAACAGCGGTGCGTTGAACATTAGAGCGGTCTTTCGCAATTGCGTGTCAGATGCACAACAACATGACGTCATGGCATTGGTACTTGGCGTTGTCCGCTAAGAACTCTACGAACGCGGCCGTCAGGGCGCGATATGATCATCCCGATCTGTCCGGGGTCAACTTATCCAGGGCTTGCTTGCTGGCTTTCAAGGTTTGGTGGTCGACAAGCCCGTGGATGTCGCCCTTCTGCTTCTCTGCAACCGCCCGCTCGTACCAGAGTCTGGCGTCTTTGCGGTCCCCGGTCTGGGACAGGCAATATCCGACCTGGTGCAGGCTGCTACCCAAGCTCTGGTGGTCGACGCGCCCGTGGACGTCGCCCTTCTGCTTCTCTGCGATCGCCCGCTCGTACAAGGGTCTGGCGCTTTCGTAGTCCCGCGTCTGGGAAAAGCAATATCCGACTAGGTGTAGGCTACTGCCCAGGCTCTGGTAGTCCACGCGCTCGTGCACATCACCCTTCTCTGCCTCAGGCACCGCCCGCTCGAACCAAGGTCTAGCGCCTTCGTAGTCCCCTGCCTGGGACAGGCAAACTCCAACCTGGTGTAGGCTGGCCCCCAGGCTCTCGTGGTCGACGCGACCGTGGATGTCACCCTTCTCCTTCTCTGTGATCGCCCGCTCGTACCAGGGTCTGGCGCCTTCGCAGTCCTCCGTCTGGGACAGGCAATATCCGACCTGGTGCAGGCTGATGCCCAGGCTCTGGTGGTCGACGCGCCCGTGGACGTCGCCCTTTTCCGCCCCAGCGACCGCCCGCTCGTACCAGAGTCTGGCACCTTCGTAGTCCCCTGTCTTGGATAGGCAAACTCCGACCTCGTGCAGGCTGATGCCCAGGCTCTGGTGGTTGACTCGCCCGTGGACGTCGCCCTTCTCCTTCTCTGCGACGGCTCGCTCTAACCAGGATTTAGCGCCTTCGTAGTCCCCTGTCCGGGACAGGCAATATCCGACCTGGTGCAGGTTGCTACCCAGGCTCGCGTGGTCGACGCGCCCATGGGTATCGCCCTTCTGCGCCTCTGCGACTGCCTGTTCGCACCAGGGTTTGGCTTCGCTAAACAGGCCGATTTTGCTCAATCCGTAGCCGATCAAATGACAGTCTAAATGCGACAGGGGCAGTGGTTCGTTCGCGAGCGACCAGTGCTCAGGGGCGAGTGGATAACACAGCATGTCGGCAACTAGGACGCTGTCGGCTGGGTCACCGGCCACTGACCGCGCCGCCGCAACAAAGGCCCCCGCGTGGGTGTCCCGAAATTGCACCAGCGCTGGCGTATCCACCACTCCGACCGAGCGCACATACTCCTGCAGCAGGCGGTGCATGCGCATCTCCTCCTCGCCGGGGTCCAGCAGCGATAGGTCCATACACGCGTTAAGGGCGGCGTCGACGGTAGCCGCACTCCAGCCTGCGGCCTGTGCCAGATGCGAACGCAACAAATCAGCGCGAACGCGCTCTGGGTTGAACAGCGCGGCCGCCGCCAGTACCAGGCGGCCTTCCAACTCGAGGCGATCCCAAACACCCGCGAAACTGGCCTGAGCATCGTCGGCGATGGTGACCCGCGCGTCGCCATGACGTCGCAGCGCTTTAGCGATGCTTCGCGTTGCCGGGCAAAGCTGAATCGGAAGGCCCGCCGCTTTGGAGACAAGCGCCTCCCCGTAAAGCTCGGCAACCCTGGGGCCGCCCAAGGCCTCGACGACCTCTAGGGCGTGCGTGTCATCCAGGGCCATCACCTCGACCTGAGCCCACCGATCCCAGTCCTCCCACGTCGTGGTGACCAATACGTGCGTGCACTCGTCATCGGCCGGCAGCCAGGGCAACACGGCATTCGGTTCGGTGACATTATCGTAGATGAGCAACGTCGGGCCGGCGAGGCTCCTGAGCACGAAGGCGCACTGCTCCTCGATCGCCAGTCCCCTGGGGTCCAGGCGCAGATTGCGGCTACCATAGGTCGCCAGATCCACTGGAATCTCGCCGTTTTCCATCGCGATGAAAAACGCACCGTTCGCATAGTTGGCCTGATGCCGTCTCGCGTACTCTCGTGCAACCTCGCTCTTGCCTACACCGGGCTTGCCGCGAACCACGACAACGCCCGCCGTCCCAATCGGGGGGAGCCGCTCGGCGAGCTCGTCAAGCTCAGCGGCGCGACCCACAAAAGGTGTATGTCCGCGGGAGGTGATGCGCCCGGGTATGGTCGGCCGCTCAGCTTCCGTCCTCGCGCTGGCGTGCAGTCCCGTCACTGCCAGGCGCTCGATCAACGCCCCTAAGTCCGTATCCCATTCCGTTGTCCGTAGCCTTGCCGCCTGTCGGTTCGACAGCGCCGCGATGCTCGACAAATCAGCAAACGCTTCCTTAGGGGGTGGTGCGGCGCCGTCAACTAACACTGGGATGACATATTGTGCGGCCAAGAGAGCGGTTTCGACCTCGCGCCGCACCCAGTCGCCGGGAACGTCCAACCGCCGGCGACCGTACTGGTCCTGTTCCGTAAGCCACTTTTTGCCGATGAGCACGAGCACAACCGCCGCGCCCTTAACGGCATTCTCGATATCGCGGTCCCAGGTGTCTCCGGGCTCGATCGTCCTGCGGTCGAAGAAAACAGCCTCGGCCCCGAATGTACGCTGCAGCTCGGCGGCAAGTCGATCGGCTATCGGTAGCGTGTCTGCCACGCGGTAGCTGACAAAGATCGACGGCGTCTGTTGCTCGGTTCGGGTGCTCACGTGCCGGCCCTCCTGATCTAAGCCGTGAATTCGTCTACAACCTCAACGGAAAACCCGAGGTTGCCAGGGCCTGCGGGAGCCAAATGCGCGGGTGTTCCTTGCGTTAACGCTTCCCTAAGTGGCGCCCAGCGCGTTGCATCGACCGTTACGGCAAAGCCATCCTCCATTATGAACCCGTTCGCCTCAATGTCCGCAGAAAAGAAAACGGCGAAGAAATTGCCGGTAATAGAATTAACCTGAGCTGAGGAGAGTGTAACCGCGTCGTGACCGGTATCGCCGGGTCGCCAAGTCAAGTGTGCCCCTGCATCTGGATCAGGATCGGCGAGGAGAATAAAACCCCAGGCCTCTCCCGTCAGTTGGTCGACTGCGTTGCGGATAGTGGGGAGTGCCGACCGGTGAATTCGCAAGGCCACTTGGGCGGCCACCGACCCGATATCGTCAATTTCTCCAGCACCGGCGGATGTTGTCATCGTTGAGATAGGCATCCGCAGGCGAGCGTTTATCCTAAGGCAAGGAAATTGAGTCAATATGCTACCGTTGACGTCTGCCTCGGTAATTACCGATTCGCGATCTGGCGCTGACCAGCTGGGGTAGGGGAAGTGAAAATTGTCTTTCCCGAGTCTGCTCAACAACCGGTACTGACCGTATCTATAAACGAATTCCGGCTCTCCTGGAACCAACAAATGCGCTTGCAGAGTTTCGGTTTGACCTATAGGCAAATCGAAAATTCCCGGCCATCGTCCAGGCGTGTATGTGAAGCCAATCGTCCCCGTAAGACCGAGAAAGTTGTCACGCGGAGCCACAATAGTGGTATCTCCTGGATTGACTTTAGCCCCCTGACTGGTGAGCCCCCAAATTTGCCGAAACAGGTAAAAAGCAGCATGGGGTGGCTCTGCGATGTTCACCTCGGAACCGCGGGCAATGGTGAGGAGAATCTCACTGTTCCCCACGGCGGCGAAGCCGTCACTCACATACGTCCAGCAGTCGATCGTTTTCGGCGAGTTGTCGACTTGGTGTGCGTACACTTTGACGAGCAACTTGCCTTCGATGACCTCGAAGGTTCCGCAGTGAACCGATGAGGTGTTTGTGTTACGGCCGAAAAGGCGTCGAATCCAACTCATTATTCCTTCATTCCGTGCATTCTCCGATGGAGTTAGTCGAGCGTACCTTTTTGCGCGTGGAAGGCACGATCAAGCAGCACGCCAAGGATCCTAAATGCCGATCACGACCTTGGCTATAGTCGGCGTATGTTAGCGAGCCGTCAACTTGACGCACGGCAGGCGGCTGGTCCATCGTGGCGGGCGAACATGGCGGACAGCAGCATTGGAGAATAGCGCATGGATATCGGCTTTATCGGACTGGGAGTCATGGGCGCGCCTATGGCCGGGCATTTGCTCGATGCCGGGCACTCCATCGTGACGTGCCTGCACTCATCGCCGTTACCCGCGCAATTCGAAGGGAACAACAAGCTCACCGTGCTTGCGAGCCCCGCACAAGTCGGCGCGCGCTGCGAGACCGTGATTGTGATGGTGCCTGACACGCCGGATGTCGAGCGGGTGGTCAGTGCGGGCGATGGCCTGCTGAGCAGCGTTAGCGATACGAGCCTTGTTATCGACATGAGTTCCATCAGCCCGCAAGCCACTGCTGATCTGGCCGCCGCCGTGAATGCGGCGGGTGGGCTTTACCTGGATGCGCCAGTGTCGGGTGGAGAAGTTGGCGCTAAGGCTGCCACGCTGACGATTATGGTGGGCGGGCCGCAGATCGCGTTCGAGCGAGCGAAGCCATTGTTCGAGTTGATGGGCCGGAACATCACCTTGATCGGAGAGCACAATGGTGCCGGTCAAACATGCAAAATCGCCAACCAGATAATTGTCGCGCTCACCATCGAGGCCGTGAGCGAGGCATTGGTGTTTGCGTCAAAGGCGGGTTGTGATCCGGCCCGGGTGCGCGATGCGCTGATGGGGGGGTTCGCCTCGTCAAAAATTCTCGAGGTCCACGGCGAGCGCATGATCAAACGTACGTTTCAGCCAGGTTTCCGCGCCCGCCTGCATCAAAAAGATTTAAACCTGGCGCTCGAATCTGCCCGCAACCTAAAGGTGAGTCTGCCGAATACAGCAACCTGCCAGGAGTTGTTTAACGCGTGTGCTGCCAATGGTGGCAGCGATGACGATCACTCCGGCCTAATCCGGGCGCTGGAGATGCTGGCAGGGCATCAGATCGGATAGCACGGGCTCGCGCAGCACGGCCCCTGCAAACAGGTTCAAAGTAACCCCTGCTCGGCGGCAACGCGGCGTGCCGCGATGGGCGCTATCCACAAAGATGGCAGCATGATGATCGACACGGGCACTGCCGTGACGACAATGAAAGACTGCAGCGCCGCGATACCACCGGCGCCGATAGCGACCAGGATCATCGCCAGCACACCCATCATTACACCCCAGAACATCCGCAACGGCGCTGGCGGATCATCCGCGCCCGACATCACAATAGAAATGGTGTAGGTCATTGAGTCGCCGGTGGTGGCCACGAAGATTGTGGTCAATATCAAAAACAACACCGAAATGAAAAACCCTGCAGGGAGTTGCTGGGTGATGGCCCACAACACCGCGGGCATGTTGAAGCCTTCGAACGGTCCGGAGATTACGCCTGGATTGGCCAACTCCATCGCCAGCCCGGTACCGCCGACAATGGTGAACCAGAACGCCGTGACGAGCGGTGCCAGGACCGACACGGACAGAATGACTTCCCTGATCCGGCGGCCATTGGAGATTCGCGCAACGAACATTGCCATCAATGGGCCATAGCCAACAAACCAACCCCAGAAAAAAACCGTCCAGCCTTCAAGCCAGACAGTATCCGCGCGATAAGTGGCCATGGGGATCAGTTGCGATACATTCAGGCCAAGCGATTGCACAAAGCTGTCGATGATAAAAGTGGTCGGGCCAAATACTAGCAGGAACAGCATGAGCAACAGTGCGAGCATGACATTGAACGTGCTCAGTATCTGAATGCCGCGGTGAATCCCCAGCACCGTGGAAATGGTGTAAACCCCAATCAACAGCAGGATGATGGAAAACTGCATGGCAAGTGTGTCGCCGGTGCCGAACAGCTCTGCCAGGCCATGGCTGATCTGCAAACCAAGAAAGCCGATGGGGCCGACGGTGCCTGCCACCACGGCGACAACGCAGGCGGCATCCACCACATCGCCCAGCCAGCCGTTGATGGCCTTGTCACCAAAGATGGGGTACAGCAAGGTTCGTGGTTTGAGTGGCAGTCCCTTGTTGTAGTGCAGGTGCATCATGGCGACCGTGGCGCACCCCCCGTACAGCCCCCAGCCAAGAAACCCCCAATGCAGAAAGCTTTGTGCCAGAGCCGGGTAGACGGCGGCCTGAGTCGCGGCTTCAACGCCAAATACGGGGGGCGGCGAAATGAAGTGCGCCATTGGCTCCGCGGCGGCAAAGAAAACCCCACCACCGGCAAGTAACGTGCACAAGATAATGCTGAACCACTTAAACGTCGACAGTTCCGGGTCAACCGCATTGCCCAGGCGGGCACGACCGCTGGCGCTCAATGCCACATATAGGGCGGTGAGGAGGTTCAGCAGTACAAACACTTGCCAATAGGCGCCAAAGTATCGGGTTGACCAATGGAACATCGTGGCCACCAGGCCCGACAGCGCGTCCAGATCGAGCAGCGCCGCCAGCACAAAAAGCATGAGCACGCCGCCGCTGAGTGCGAACGTTCGCCAGGCCGTGGCAGGGCCGAACCGTGTACGGCGAGATTGTGCGGGGATAGCGTTACTCCGGCATCAGATAAAAACAGCCTCAAGGGCCTGGTGGTTCTCCGAACATATGCACGTCGCCCTCCACCTCATCACCCAGGTAGAGTTGAAATATCCCACCTTGCCATTCCAGCACATAGCGGCGAACCATGTCAGTCACGGCGCCGGTGGTGAACTGGCGCGACGCCAGCGCATCCACAGGCACAAACACGCCCATTCCGCACGGGTTTTTGTTGGCCGCAGTTGCCCGGTAATAGGTAGAAGACTCGGCATTGCCGCGGCCTTGAAAAACAGAATAGACGGGCCCGAATTCAAGTGCCATACCCGCTTGTTCAAGATGCGTGCTCAGCACCGCGAGCGATCCCATCATACCTTTGACCTCTACCTGCGGCAGACGCAACCCGTTCGCCGTTTCCTGCACGAGTACCTGCCCGGCATGCTCAACAATTGCGCCGACAGTGACTGAGTGTGTTGGCGGTGCAAGCTCGGCTGCCTTGCGTTCAAGCTCCAGGCTGAAATAGCCGCCGTTTGAGTAACCCAGCGCGTCGTTGTCATTGGCCTCGAACTGCTCTACTTCGCCGACCAGTATGAGGTGATCGCCCGCCGGAATACGGTTGTGTGTGGTGCAGGAGAAGGTGGCGGCAGTACCCCGAATAACCGGGCAACCGGCCGCATTGGCATGCCACTGAATGTTAGCAAAACGGTCGTTGCTGGCGCTGGCGAATGTATTGGCAATGTCCTGCTGATCAGCTGCCAGAATATTCACCACGAAACTCTGGCAGGCCTCGAACACCGGATAGCTGCTAAGCGAGTGGGCTGGGCATACCAGCAGTAACGGGGGATTCAGCGACACCGAGGTGTAGGAGTTGGCGGTGAACCCTACCGGACGGCCGTCGGCGCTGAGGGCGGTTACCACGGTGACGCCGGTCAGGAATTTTCCGTAAGCGCGTCGCAGCTCTCTGGCATCGATGGCACTCATGCGGGCGCTGCGCTAGATGGCCGCAGAATTGTTGGGGTGGCGCCCGCGCACCATTGCCGCCGCCGTGAACATCCGCTGCGGCTTTTGTTCATCGCAGGTGATGATCTTTGTCGTCTTAGGGGTCATTGCGATCCAGCATTGCATCATCGTCACCGCATCATGATATGCAACATTGAGTAATGCAAGGCAATCTGAAGAGCCGCCAATCGATGGGATGTGTGCCGCAAAGGTTGCCCTTTGCGGCACACGCCAGGCAATGTTTAATATGATAAGCCAGTGCCTTCCTGCAAGGTAAGCAGGTCTTTGGATGCCGTCACCTCAAAGGCCTCAACCAACCCGGACGGCCACTTGACGATAACCCGTCCGCGATACGCATCGCCCATGCCAAAACTCACCCACGGGCTGTTGTTGGAGGCGAAACTGTTGCCCGCGCTCACTTCGCGCACCTGGCGTCCGTCACGCGTGCGGAGAAGTACTTTGGCGCCGATGCCCATGTGGTTGCTTTGCACGCCCTGCAGACGGATGCTCAATGAACGGTTCTCGTTGCCAACGTTGCGTAACAGCACGGGATGACCATCACCTGCCATCGGCCCGTCCGGGGTAGCAATGTCGAACGCGGTCTTCACGATAACAAGATCGCTGAAACCGTCATTGTCAAAATCGCCCACGGCCAGGCCGCTGGTGTACTGGTTCTGCAATCCAAACTCCAGCGCCGGGGTCAGATGGCCATTGCCATCGTTGTTGTACACGCGCCCGGGATTGCCAAGATCGCCCAGGAACACAAAACCAATATCGGTGGCCACGCTGCCAGTGCTCGCCAACTCTTCATCGCCGTCGTTGTCGAAGTCCGCAAAACTGGCGCCCCAGCCCCATTCCATGTTGCCCAGGCCGCCGGCGTGGGTGTCGTCGGCGTAACCGGCGACGCCTTGGTTAGTGAACAGCACCTGCTCGCCAAGCAACCCAGGTGAGAAGGGGTTGTTCGGGCCCATGCCCGTGGCGAATAAGTCCAGATCGCCATCCAGGTCCGGATCACCCAGGGTGAGGCCCATTGGGAAGCCGGGACGTGCATTGAGCCCAGCCGCGTTGGCGACATCGGTAAAGGTGTTGTTGCCCTGATTCAGCCATAGCTCCCAGTCGCCCGGGACAGGGAAGGGCGTGCCGGTACTAACGTCCAGCAGGTTGCAGTTACCCACCAAGATGTCGGCTCGGTTATCTGCGTTGACGTCGGTAAAGCCAACTACACAACCGCCCTTGTCGGTATCGATGCCCGCGCTCGCACTGATATCGGTAAAGTGCCCGTTGCCATCGTTTTCATACAGCTTCTGAGGTCGCAGGATGCCGGTGAAGAAACTGCCCGGCGAGGTGTGGAACAAATCAACATCACCGTCCGCATCGATATCGCCAAACGCGGCCATTAGTGCAGGATGGTCAATGTCGATGCCAGAGACAGCGGAGGTGTCGGTGAATGTGCCGTCGCCATTGTTCATGTACAGGCGGCTTTGCAGGCCCAGCTCAAAAAAGCTGGCCGCCCCGGTCAGGAACAGATCGGGCCAGCCGTCGTTGTCGACATCCGCCACGGCAGCGCCGGTAAAGCCGGTGCCACCGAGCACGCCCGCCTGGGCGGCCACATCGGTAAAGCCGCCATCATCGTTTCGGAACAGGGCGTTGTTGCCGCCGGGGGCGTTGGGAAAGAACAGATCCAGATCGCCATCGGCGTCGTAGTCGATCCAGGCGACGCCGCCCAAGCCCATGCCGCTGGGCTCGTCGATGCGTTCAAAGTCGAGTTGCCCGGAGACATCCTCAAAGGCGAGGCCATGTGCCACGGCGGGCAGTATGGCTGCCGACATCGAGAGTACCAGGACCGGGGCCAGTGCTGCGGCGGCAGCTCGGGGGCCGGCAACAGGCCGGCGCGATAATGTGCGAAGTTTCATGCTTAATGCTCCTTGGGGGAGGGGGGTAAAAAGGGAAGCTGCGTGGTAGACCAGCAAATCGATTGCTTGCC
>CBDUQI010000161.1:0-13164 GCA_965369325.1 uncultured Gammaproteobacteria bacterium | reverse complement strand
CTCCTTTTTTATGGTTTACAACCCGGCAGGACGACCCGCGCTGTTTACCGGTGATACGCTGGGGCCAGAGATGCACCAGCAAATTGGGTATTTCCGATCAAGCGGGTCAGTGGAAACGGCGGGCAGCCCGGCGGCGAACAACGTCAACTTGTTGGTGGAAACTATTCTGCTGAACTACATGGCGTTACACGGCGAGCAAGGCAATTTCCCAACGTTGTTTCCCAATCATGGGCTGGGCAGTGTGACATTACGCGATAGCCTGACCGCTTTTGACCCGATTGTGAACGGTATCATCGGCGCGTAGTCAACGCGCGCGGGCGCTTGTCCTGGAGGGGAACAGCGTGCCCACAAAGACCTCACCAACACGGTGCAAGCCGTGGCGTAGTATTGCGTACGTACAGCCGCGCCGGTTCGGCGCGTGGGCGGGCGCTATGGCGCTGTGGCTAAGCGCAGCGGGGGCAGCACAGGCGGCCGCGCCGTTGGTGCTAGACGACGGCGATTACACTAACACTTTGGGCGTGCTCAACGCCCAGTGGACATTCGACGATCCCGATGATGACGTGGTCGGTTACGACTACCAGATTTCCCGCGCGGCGCCAGACGGGCCGGTGGTTCGCATCTGGACGTCGCTGGCACTGGATACCACGGTGAGTGCCACCGATCTGAGTTTGTTTACTGGCGAGTCCTATTTCTTTCAGGTGCGCGCGCGGTACGCGCAGGGGGTGTCGGAGACCGGCAGTTCCGACGGCATCGTGTTCGACGCAACCCGTCCGGTCATCGCAGCCGTGTTGGATGATGGTGAGTACCAGACTCAGGACGAGAGCTTGCACGTGAGGTGGAGTGCCAGCGACATTGGCACCGGGATCAGCCACTATCGCTATGCTGTCGGTACCCGTCCCCGGATGGACGATGTGGTGCCCTGGACCGATGTCGGATTAGTGAGCGAGGTGACGGCGCAAGGACTGTCTTTGCTGACCCCTGGATACTACCTGGTGACCGTGCAGGCTTACGACTTCGCGGGGAACATCACCACCGCCGTCTCGGATGGCATTTCCGTTGATGCGATCCCGCCGGTTTTCCTGTCGTTGTACACAGGTGGCCCTTTCGCGTCGAGCGATCAGATGCTGAGTGCCTCCTGGCGCGCGTCTGATCGTGGCTTCGGCATTGCCGGCTACGAGTACCAGGTGACCTCTGCCGGAGCCAGTGATCCGTTGGTGCCCTGGACCGACAACGGGCTGGCGCGAAGCGTGACCGTCAGCGGCCTGTCGTTGCAGGAAGGGCAGGTGTATTTTGTGCTTGTGCGTGTGCGCGATCAGGCGGGCAACGCAACCGTTCTATCATCCGCCGGCACTCGGGTTGATATGACGGCGCCTGTGATCACATCCATTTTTGACGGCGGTGACTTTCAGGCCGATGCGCAAACCCTGGGGGCAAGCTGGCTTGGTAACGATGGCACAGGATCGGGCCTGGCGGGCTACTCATACGCGGTGGGTACGACACCCGGCGCGAGCGATGTGATTGAGTGGAACGATGTTGGCCTGCAAAATGAGATCGCTCTGGATGGGCTGAATCTACAGAATGCGCAACGCTATTTCTTTGCCGTGCGGGCCAGCGACAATCTTGGATTTTCCAGTACGAGCCTTTCCGATGGCATCATGGTGGACATTGGCGGGCCCTCGATTGCTTCAATTGTGGATGGCGGTGAGTACACAAGCCTGCCCGACAGCCTGTCATTTCAATACACCGCGTTTGACGGCGAATCTGGCATCAGTGAGTACCGTTACGCCGTTGGTACCACGATGGCGCCTGAGTCGATTGTGCCGTGGACCTCAGCGGGTACGACAACGATGCAGACACTCGTCGGTTTGCCGCTAGCCGAGAACGAGTTTTACATTATTGGCATCAATGCGCGCGATGGTGCCGGCAACACCGCCACCGACTATAGCGATGGCATCCGAACCGACTTTACCGCCCCGCAGGTCAGCGCATTTCGTGATGATGGCGAGGTAACGGCTCGCACTGATCGGCTTGGGTTCAGCTGGGAGGCTAGCGATGCGGTATCGGGGATCGTCTCTTACAGCTACTCCATTGGTTCGGCCCCGGGCTTGGCAGACATTCGCGACTGGACGCCAGTTGGCACGCAAACTCAGGTGCTCGCCGACGGACTAGCGTTGCTTGGCGACACCACTTACTTTGCCAGCCTGCGGGCGAACGATGCGGCCGGCAACCAGGCGCTGGTGCATACCGATGGGATCCGCGTTGACACGGCGCCGCCGCTGGTCAGCAATATCATGATCGATTCCATCACCGGGCAGACGGCGACCATCCGCTGGCAAACCAACAAGCCGGTCGGCAGTCAGCTTCAGTATGGCCCGACCGCAGAGTATGGGCAGTTGGCGGTGAGTCAGGGTCTGAGCCAGGAGCATGCGCGCATCATCGGCGGGTTAAGCCCTGCAACGGAATATCATTTTCGCATCACCGTCACCGACGATGCTGGAATGTCCTCCAGCACCGAAGACCGCGTGTTTAGCACGTTGGATGAAGCCACTCGTCATGCGCAGATGAATCCGCCCGGTACCAGCTACATCGATCCGGAAACGTTGCAGAATCAGGCGCTCGTGACATTTCGTACCGGCAACGGCGATGTGTGGGTGGGCGATCTTGATCCAGCGACCGGTTTGTTCGCTTCAGGCGACGGGCGCGATCGGCTGATCGACACCGCATCTGAAACAGGCACGGGCATTAACGGACCTGAATTTGGTTTGGACAGCGATGGCTGGGCCGTCTTCTATTCGAAAACGTTGGAGGACGAAGTTCAGATATGGCGGGCGAGCGAGCAAGCAGGCGAAGTGATTGCCGAGCCGTTGACCGTGGGCGGACGGCATCAAACCGCATTGCCCACACAAAATTCTTCGCGTGCGAGTGCACGGGTGGTGAACATACTGGGCAGTTGGGAGACCGGCGGTGATATCGCCTGGTTCGACGAGCAATCGCCCGATATCCAGCATGTGTTTGCCACGGCTGACGGCGCGGGCACCAACCGCAATCCCGGGCGCTGGACCGACGATGGTCACACCCTGGTGATGGTGGATGATGTGACCGGGCAACTGTTCTTACTGGATACCGACACCGGCGTGGTGCAGAGCATTACGGATGATGCGGGATTCAAAACCGCGCCGCATGCCTGGGCGGCGCCGGAGTACGGCGGGCAACGAGTTGTCACTGCCGTGCTCGACGACACCCAAATTGGCGTGTACCTAGATCTGGGCGACCCTTATTGGCAGCGGATCGCGACGCTAAGTATCCCGGTCGAATCCGCCAACGGTGTGTTCTCTTCACCGGAACCGTTTGTTGCCGCCGGCAAGTCGTACCTGGTGGTCAACATCAAAGACGTCAGCACTGGGCAGGGCGATTTTACGGATGGCGAAATCTGGGTGTTGGATTTGGAGCCGGACGCGCATGGCCGCTATGCGCAGCGCTGCGATGATGGCAGCACCCCCCTGCGTCGCTCAGACCCGGAGGTGTTTGTCGGGAGTAGCGACGTATTCGTTTACTATAGCGCGCAGGCGGTGCAGGGCGAAACGCAGATGTGGCAGTGTCGCACCGGCATCGATGTGCAAAATGTCCGCCCTGTCGTGCAGACCTTAACGGGCGCGGTGCAAGGGGTGCGCAGCGCCCGGGCAAATGCGCATGGCTTCCTGGGCATTCCCTACGCTGACGCGCCAGTGGATGAACTGCGCTTTGCGCCACCGCAACCGGTGCCCGCATGGGCTCGCGTACGAGCGGCCGCCCGCTTTTCGCTCCCGTGCCCGCAGCCGGACCGGGATCTGCCGGACAATTCGATTGCCGGTGTTGAGGATTGCCTTTTCCTCAATGTCTGGCGCCCCGACAACGCGCCCGCCGGACAAATGCTGCCAGTGCTGTTTTTTGTCCACGGCGGCGCGAACCGTACTGGCGCCGCCTCCACCTCGCTGAGTAAATTGCTAAGCCTCGAGACTAGCACCGCTGTAAGCGATGGCGCGAGATTGTCCGCAGCGGCCAACGCAGTGGTGGTGACGAGTAATTATCGCCTGGCAGCGCTTGGTAATCTGGCTTTCGACCCGGGATCGAACGCTAACCAGTACCCAGGGATGCAAACGGGCAACTACGGACTGCGTGATTTGATCGCCGCGTTGCAGTGGGTGCAGCAGAACATTACGGGGTTTAGTGGTGATCCCACCCGAGTAACTCTGGCCGGCCAGTCGGCCGGTGCGCACAATGTCGCAGCCCTGCTTACCTCGCCAGCCGCCAGCGGGTTATTCGCCGGCGCCATCATGCACAGCGGTGCCACTGGCGTCGATACCCTGGCCCAGGCTCAAGCCGATGCGAGTGCGTTTGTGGCGGAGATGGGGTTGGGTAACAGCGATGATCTACTGGCGGACCTGCGCAGTTTGCCGGTGGAGGATGTTGTGCTGGCGGAAATCGCGCGACCTCTGGGTTTTGCTGACTTTACCTTCTATCCGCACGTGGATGGCGAGTTGCTCACCGGCCAGCCGTTGGACGTCATCCTGCAACGCCAGCACAACGACGTGCCAATCGTGATTGGTTCGTTGGCCGATGAGTATGCCCACGATTTTGAGAACATCAGCGAAACAGAATTTTTCGACCTGGCCGCCGCGCTGGTGCCAGCGGAACATCTTGATCAACTACACTTGTTGTATCCACTGACAGCGTACCTTTCGCCGACGCACGCCTACGTCGCGATGCTGACCGACCGCAATCTAACCAGCACCACGCGCACCATTGCCCGGGTGGCGTCGACTCAGGCCAGCCCGGTGTATCGCTACTACTTCTCCCAAGTGCTCTCAACGCCTGCGCGCGCTGCCGACGGGGCGTATCATGGCAGTGATCTGTTGTATCTGTTCGCTCACATGGACGGCGCGCAGTTCAGCGCCGACGCGGACGATCGTCAAGTGGAAACGCTGATGCTCAACTATTGGGGACGATTTGTGAGCAGTGGTGATCCGAACGGGGTGGGAGATCCGGCGTGGTCACCCTACGAGCCGGCGCAGGATAACTATCTGCACATTGCACCAAGCGTGACCACGGGGGTGGGCCTGCGCACGGAGACGTCAGATTTCTGGGATCTGGTGAGCGCGACCAACTAAGTCATCCGTCGCACCCGGGACTGACGCGCTGGCAGGTACATTCAGCACAGTGCGCAGTCCGATGTGGCTGGTGCCCAGCCCACTGTCGGCCGCTTGTCGCGCACTCGCGCGGTAACGCATACAAAAGTTGGGCGCACACAGATAAGATCCGCCTTTGATCACACGCCCGTCGGTGTTGGGCGATCCAGGTAGCATGCCGGACGCTGGCCCGGTGGGGTTTCGGGCATCTGATTGCGATGCATGCCGGCCCTGGTAGTGATCGCCGGTCCACTCCCAAACGTTCCCCAGCATGTCGAACAGGCCCTGCGGATCGGCGTGGAAGCTGCCGACCGGCGCCGTGCCGATATAGCCATCCGCCTCAGAATTGCTGAAGGGGAAATTGCCTTGCCAGGTGTTGGCGGTGGGACGGCTGTTTTGATCGGTTGTGGTTGACAGGCGAGCGGCGTACTCCCACTGCGCTTCACTTGGGAGGGATCGCCCGGCCCAGCGCGCGTAGGCCAGCGCATCTTCGTAAGCGATGTGTACCACGGGGTGTTGCTCGCGTCCGTGCAGGTCTGATCCCGACCCCAGCGGCTGACGCCAGTTGGCGTCCTCTACAAACTGCCACCAGTGCGCCACGTTGCTCACCGCGCCACTCTCGGGTGGCGCAAACACTGCCGACCCCGGCTTGAGCAGTTCCGGAGCAAGCTCAGGATAGTCAGATGGGTTGGGAGCGCGCTCCGCAACCGTGAGATAGCCCGTCGCCTGTACAAATTGCGCGAAGTGCTCATTACTCACTTCGTGCGCATCCATCCAGAATCCGTCAAGTCGAATTTCCTGCGCGGGGCCTTCCTCGGGGTAATGGGTATCCGAACCCATCACAAAGGTGCCGCCCTCAATCCACACCATCCCTTGCGGGGCGGCCGACGTGCTCGTGCGCGACGCTCCGGCCTGCGCGGGTGGTTTGCTACAGGCGCTGACCGCAACGGCGAGCACGCATACAAACGCGCTGCACGATACGTGGCCGATACGGTGTTGGCGAAAGGCATTCCCATGCATGGCGGTATTGTACCGCTGCGTGGTGATGCCGACTAGTACACTACCAACAAGAGTCCGTTGAATCTGCCGTCCCAGAGTCCGACGCGGTGCGCAGGCCCTGCGCCGTAATGCTGAACACTTTGCACATCGTGTCATCGGCTTGGCTGCCGGTGCTTTTTGCGGTGGCGGTGGCCGTGAACGTAGTAGCCCCCGCGCCGGTGATGGTCAGGGTATACCAGTCGTTTTCGGTGGTCGGGTCGCCCAGGTTGGCCATCGTGCCGTAAGCGTTGTTCTGCAGATAATAGCGTTCCTGATCTGCAGCCAGCTTTAGCAAAGCTGCGGTGGCATCTGTGCGGTTCGACCGCTCCACATGCGAGACGTAGTTAGGGACTGCAACGGCGGCCAGAATGGTCACGATCGCAACAACTATCATTAGTTCAGTTAAACTGAATCCGACTGAATTACGCATAGATTGCTCCTTACTCCTCACCCTGATTCACCCAGTACGTTAGTACGGGCGATGTACAGATATTGGGATTGTGAACGCGTGTGCCCACCAGCAAATTCACATTCGATAGACTTCGGCAGTCATCCTCATCATCGCCACTGTCTTCCTCCGGATCGCCGGTATCTTCAGGATCAGTGAAGACCAGCGTCGGCGACGGTGGGATTGGGCCTGCGGTGTCGGTGCAGCGTCCGCCGCATGCCGCATCACCAAGGCCACCGGTAGGATCGTTGGGGTCGTAGTCCGGGTTTTCCGGGAACTGCTCCGGCTCCAGACGTGGCGAGCCGGATACCAGATCGACCGCGTAGAGCTTGGCCTCGCCAACGGCACCACTCGGCTCGCAGCTCAGCGAGTTGAGGCTGCCTGGTGTGTAGGTGGTAAAAAACACCCGTCGGTCGGCGGTTAACGCGGCGGACAGTACCTTCTCGCCGTCACGCAAGTTGATCACCCAGCCATCGTTGGCATTGAGGTCGTCGGTAGAGGGCGTGAGATTGCTGCTGACATCCAGCAGATCGGCCTCGACGATCGGGGTGTAAACGGGCGAGCCAGCAGCGTCAGTTTTGGGGCCAAAGACATACGGATCGCGCATCATATAGAAACGATCGTTGATTGCCGTCCCCAACGGATTCGGTCGGTGTCCCGTGCCAACTGAGACGGTGAGGAAGGTGCCGTACTGTTTGTCGGAAATAAGCGACACACTGGGCGGGTAGAAAATCCGTCGATTGTTGGCGGTGCCGGAATCGCCCAGAGACGCAAACACACCGCCGCTTGCGAAGTTGTTGGCGCCGGTGTTGGTCGGGCTGATATCAAAACGCCACACCTGTCCACGTGTGTCGCCCACATAGATACGATCAGCGTGCGAGTCGCCATTTAGGTCCATCACCGCAGGCGTGGAAGGTAGTGCGTTGGTCATTTGCGCCAGTTTCAGGTTCGCGGTGGCCACATCCGGATTCGCGGCACTCCAAAGCAGTGCGCCCGTGTGCGCGTCAACCATGTATAGCGCGCGGCCCATGGTGTCGTTCTGAGCGGCAGCGGTGGCGTCCTGCCCGGTGTCGTAACCGCCTGAGAAAAACAGGACTTTACGCGGCGTATTATTATACAACACTTGGGTACGTACGGGGGCGGACCAGCTCTGACCAAGTTCGCCGAAACTACCGCTGCCGCCGTGAATCGTCCACAGCATTTTTGGCGCGGAACGATTGGTGACATCCATTGCGTAGTAGTTGCGGCCGCCGCGGCGCATGCCAAAGGCCACGATGGCCTGCTCACCCGTTTCCACCACACCATCGCCATCATCGCCCTTGATCCAGTGGATCATGGCACCGTCAATACCGTAGCCTTTTTGGCCGTTGTTGGTGTTGGTGTCGGCCATAGTTTGCAGATTGGGCAGCATCTCTTTGGGAATGAACGAGAACAGTTCCATATTCTCGTTATTCATCGCGGTGGGGTCGATCGCATGCACGTAACCGTCGTTGGTGCCGTAGAACAGGGCAAGGTCCGGGTTGGTGTTGCTGCCGCCGTAGGTGACCACCACTGGCGTACCATGCAGACCGTCGCCCAGAATGTTCAGCGCGTTGCCGTCGTTGTCAACGCCACGGGCCCAGCGAATGAGATCGTCGCGGCCAACGCTCGCGCTCAGCTCGCGATACTGACACTCTTTGTAAGTACCGGGCAGCGGGTCGCCAAACACCGAGTTGGAACACTGTACGCCGTTGGTGTAACTGCCGGAGTTCCAGTCGGCGGCTTTGCCGTAACGCACTTCCTTACTGCCGGAGAAGTGGCATTGGGTGTTTTCGTTGCCACAGAACGTCCAGCCGGCGTTCGAGCTGCCGGATGAGCTTATCTGCAGCAGTTCGGCGGTTAGTTGATCGTTGTCCTCGTGCACGAGATTCTCAGCCGCGGTCAGGTCCACGTTGCTGCCGGTCATCGTGTAGACCTTGCGATCAGCACCCAGACGACTCCTGAAGCCGCCTTGAGTGACATCGGCCCCGTCGGCGTCGCCTTGCGTCCAGAAGCTTTTGGCGGTGTTAAAGAACAGATCGGTCGCCGGGTCTAGCGCGGGCGCATCATTGGCGTCCAGTATCTGGATGCCCTTTTCGGTCACGTTGCCTAACCGGTAGTGCTTGAGATTGCCTTCCCAGTGAGGATGGTTAACCGGGCGGAACAGATTGAAATACAAGTCCGAGCGATGGTTCAGTCGGTTGAAATTGTTCAGCGCCACGGTGGGTGGGGAAAAGCTCACATCGCGAGTCAGGATGTCGTCAATGATGTTGTCGAACGCTTTGGTTAGCTCATCGGCGTCATTTGCGTTGTAGTACTGCCCGCCGCCTTTCACTGCGGTGTCGGACAGGAAGCCGCCGTCGATCTGAAAACCAATGGTGTAGGTGGCAGCTTGTTGATCGTTGGCCATGTCCGAACGCAGGTCGCCTTTGTACATATACTCGGCCATTTCTTCCAGGCAATTACCCGAGCAGGCGTACTGCCCGGTGGCGCCGTAGAACCCCGGCAGGTTGGGCACGCGCGTGTTAGCCCCACTGTCTTGGGTGGCCTCGCCGTCTGTCAGCAGCACCACGTAGTTCTTTTGGCACTCGTTGACGATAGGCGAAGTGTATGTGTTGCCTCGGCGGGCGGCCGACGCGCTTGTAGGGTCGGAATGCAAACCGTAATCGACCGAACGTCCCGCGTAGTACTGGCCCACTTCGTACAGGGTTTCCGCCAGTGGCGTCCAGGTAGATGCGGTCAGGCCCTGGATAATCGGAGTAAGCTCGGTGCGGGCCTGATCGACAGGGGTTAGTGCGTAACGCACTGGTCCGCCTTCACTGAAATCGAAAATCGAAAGTCCCACGTTGATGCCGCTGGTTTTGGCCAACAGTTCGGTGGCGACTTCCTTGACCACATCCAGGCGCGTTTTCACAACCGCGTCGGGGGAGTTCTCATAGTTCACGTAATTAGCGCTGAACAGCGTGTAGGAGTTGTACCACCACCAGTTGATCAGGTACCAATCGTAGATGTCATTGGTCCATGGTCCGCTGCGGCCATCGGCGGGGTAGACGACGCCGTCACCTGTGCTGCGCCCGTGCCAGCCCCAGTCGCTATTGCAGTCGACCAGCTGAGCGGGCACGTTGGCACTTAGCCCGCGCCAGTAGCTGCGGCTGGGGTTGTCCGGATTTTCATCCCATCGGGCCAGCCGATCACGATAGCTGCCAGAATTATCCAGCCAGTAGCGTGCACTCTCACAAGTCAGACTGGCTTCGTCAATCCAGTTGTCCTGGTTGCAGTCAGGCAGGCGGCCCCCTTGGTCGAAGTAGATGCGCCCGGCCACGCAGTCGCCGTCGTAGGTTTTGCTGGGATCAAATGGGACCGGGGCGCTTACCTGCGCGCCCATGCTGCCGGAGTTGTCGATCATCAGCATAACGTTGGGCGCGCCCGGGTCCACGTACTGACCGACGAATATTTCCGTATCGTCGGCGCCGGCAGGCGCGCTTGCAACCAACGTGACGGCCATCGCGGTACTTGTTATGCGCAGTCGCGAAACTAATCCTCGCTTAGTACTCATTCGGACTCACCCCATATCACAATACGGGTAATCTCGTTGGTGTCCGGCTTGAACATCACGGTGCCGCCGGATTTGGCGAAGTCCTCAAGTGCTGAGAGCTTGAGCAACTTGCCGCCGGCATACAGCTGACTTGTTCGGGTGAGGATAAACGGCTCAAGATCGCATTCCTCACAGCGACGCACCAATACGCGCCCGGTACTGGATGAGGTGAGCTGCACTATCAGCCCGTTGGTCTCGATGGTTTCCTCCAACATGACGATGTCGGCGGCCCGGCTCATGGTCGGTGCGAGCGCGACGGCAAACAACAATGCGAGTGTCGCAAGGATCGGTTGTCTCATGCTTGTCCTCCTTATTTGCGCGCTGCGTGCGCGGCCGTGGCCGATCAAGGACCGGCTCCGGCAGGCCCAATCAGGTAGTAACCCTGGGCGTGTGTAGCGCTTGCGCCTCGAGTGGATGTGGCTTGCGCTTCAATTCTGAAATGGTGAGCAATAAAGCCACCACCGCCGCCGATCTGCCATCCGCTTAATGCGGCAGTGGCCTCGTAGCTGGTGGTAGCGCTGGCCGTTGCAATGTTCTGGCCGCCGTTGTCGAGGAACACGCGGTTCACATTCGCTGCCAGGTCCGGCAGCGGCCCGGGGGCCGACAGTGGAACGATATCTACCCGCAGCAGTTCCGCCTGCAACAGCGAGTCGGCTGCCTGGAAGGCGCGGTTCTGGTATTGAGTGTTGCCGGAGATCGCCAGATCCATGGCTGCAAAGCCCATGCTGGATACCGCGAATACCGTGAGGACCATCAGCAACAGCAGGCCCACCACCATGGCGGCGCCGCGTTGGGCCGACGCGACAGGGCGGAAAGTTTTGGCACGTGATGTCACAGGCTGCTCCTGCCGTTTCGAAGATGGATCGTTTTTGAAAGCATCAGCCGGCGTCGGTTGTCCGCCGGCGTCACCGAGACGTCGGAGTAGGTGTAGGTGGCGGTGTCGATGAATGCCTCCTCGTAGCCTTCATTGCGTGTCAGCACCCACAGCCGGGCAGAAACTACCGTGGCGCCCACCAAGGCTGGATTGGCTGGGCTAAGGTAGCTGTCAACTGCGCCATCGCTGTCGGCGTCGATGCCAAGCTGAATCTGAAAGTCCTCAACGCCGGGCACCAGTTCTTCATCCACAATCTCGGGCCCGTCGGATACCACCTTGCGTCGCAAGGAAGGCAACGAGGCGTCGGTGGAGGAGGAGGGGGCGACATAGTAAAGATAGGTCAGCACTTCATTTAGCGAATCTGCGGCGGTATATCCGGATGGGAACGGTTGCCCGCCGACAAACAAGGCGCCGCCCAGGCGGTTGGACGCCAGATACAACCGCCCGGGCACCAATTGTGCGGCGCCTGTTTGTGCAGTGGCGGCACGTCGTATCACCACAATGTCTGTGCCCGCCTGACGCTCCGAGTCAGGGAGGCAGGTGTTGAACGGGTTGGCAACGCCGGTCTCAGTCTCGTTTGCGTATTCGAGGCCCGCTTCAAGATTGCTATAAAACCCAACATAACAGTCATTGGCTGGGGTAAAGCCAGCGGCCATCGGTGTGACCGTATCCCCAGTACGCCCGGCTACGCCTTCGGCGCCGGGCGAGAGCGCCCAGTAGCCGGCCAGACGCAAATCAGGGGCAATAATCTCCAGCGCAACGCGGGCGTTATCCTGCAGTTTGGCGATGTTTTGATTTAGCTGAAAGTTGCTGCTGCCGCTGGAGTAGACGGTGAGGATTCCACCGATCAGAAACACACCAATGGACGAGGCCACCATAAGTTCTATCAGGCTGAAGCCCGTTTGGCCGGCAGGCCGTAAGCGCAGACCAGCGGTGCTCACGGTTGCACCCCCAATGCGTAGTCGTAGGTGCCGCTGGGCTCGGTCCAGGTCACCGTGATGGTAAAAGTAGGCACAACAGCGCCATC
Source organism: uncultured Gammaproteobacteria bacterium (assembly GCA_965369325.1). Classification (GTDB taxonomy): domain Bacteria; phylum Pseudomonadota; class Gammaproteobacteria; order Steroidobacterales; family JBCBZW01; genus CBDUQI01. The sequence goes on along the minus strand of CBDUQI010000161.1, from coordinate 999 downwards.
GGTGGTAATCACCCCAGTGGGCTCGCCCGGAAGGCCAAGGCGAGCATCGCTCAGGACCCGCTTCCACAGCCAAAGATCGTGGTCCGCCATGAATGCGGGTGAGCAGGCGACCGTGGGCGAGCCGTCAAGGTCGTCGGCGCAATTGCGGTTGGTGCCCTGATCGGTGGCTGCACTGATGTACTCTCCTGCAATGGCGCCCACCCGGTTCGAGCGCATGCGGTCGGCCATGTCCGCCCCTAGCGCGACAGCCTTGTTGCGCAAAATGGCGGTGCGTCCGGACTTGAGTCCCTCAGCCTGCAGCGCGACCACGCCAAGCAGGCCAACCGACAGAATAACCACCGTGATCAGGACCTCGATAAGCGTAAACCCGCACGCGGACCGTGGCGCGCCGGGGAGCGGCGCGTGAGACGAAGGTGCGTTTACTCCTCTTCGCATGAAGTCGCTCCGCTGATGTCAGAGTGGTCAACCACTTGCGGCCGGCCGCTGGCAGGAATACGAAGAATTTTGGCAAACGTATCGCCGCGCTCATCGCAAAAAACAACGTCGCCGGCGAGCGTGCCGCCACCAATTGCGCGGGTAAATCCCGTGGAGGCATAGCTGACGTAGTTGGGCAAGTTGGTGTAAGCGACACTAATGCTCGATTCGAGCCAGGCGCCGGTGCGAATTACTGTGTCCAGGCCATCGATAGTTTGATCGTCCGCCATGTTCAGGAACACGGCATAGCCGATGCCGTTGGTGTCACAACTGGGTGTCGCCGAGACGGTGCTGCGGCAAACCGTCACCCGGGCGCGTCGTTTGACCGACTCCGAGCGCGCTACGTGCAACGCTGAGAGCAATGTATTGGTGGCCGAATTCATCTGGCTGTTACGGATGGTGTCGAGAAAACTGGGCACCCCAATGGCTGCGACGAAACCGGCCAAGGCAACGGTGTACAGCAGCTCAATCAGCGTGAATGCTCTGAGCCTTACCGGTGCGCGGGCCGGTGCGCGGGCCGGTGCG
>CBDUQI010000160.1:0-13217 GCA_965369325.1 uncultured Gammaproteobacteria bacterium | reverse complement strand
GTAAATGGGCGAATATTCAGCACCGCAAGGGCGCCCAGGATAAAAAACGCGGCAAGTTATTCACCAAGCTGGGGCGTGAGATCACCGTTGCGGCTAAGTTGGGCGGTGGCGATCCCGCCGCGAATCCCAGGCTGCGCCTGGCGATTGACAAGGCGCGTGCGCAGAGTATGCCCAAAGATACCATCGAGCGTGCAGTCAAACGCGGGGCCGGTGGCGCCGAGGGCGATTTGGATGAGATTCGCTACGAGGGCTACGGCCCCGGCGGGGTGGCCGTTATGGTCGACTGCATGACCGACAACCGCAATCGCACGGTGGCAGAGGTCCGTCACGCGTTCTCCAAATACGGAGGGAATCTGGGCGCCGACGGCTCCGTGGCGTACCTGTTCAATCACGTCGGCGCGCTCAGCTATCCGCCCGGGGCGGATGAGGATAATCTCATGGAGATTGCGCTGGGGGCTGAGGCGGAAGACGTCGTGAGCAACGACGACGGCTCGGTGGACGTGCTGTGCGCACCTGCCGACTTTGAAGGGCTGAGCCAGGCGATGACTGATGCGGGCTTGGCGCCGGAGGAGGCCGAGGTGACCATGCGCGCCTCTACCAGCGTGTCGCTGGGCGAGAAAGAAGCAAGCACCATGATCAAGCTGCTAGACGCGCTGGAGGATTTGGACGACGTACAGAGCGTCTACTCCAATGCGGATATTTCCGAGGACGTATTGGCCGCGCTGTGAGTGAGTCTGAGCTTAAGTCGGCGGCGGGTACCGGGCCGGTAAGAATCTTAGGCATCGACCCAGGATCACGCATCACCGGATTCGGAGTGATTGACGTGCTTGGCGCTAAAACGGTGCACGTCGCAAACGGCTGCATTCGCACCACCGGCGAGGATTTTGCTGGACGCCTGCATGAGATATTTACCGGTGTGGCCGATCTGGTCGTGCGTTACCAGCCAGATGAGGCCGCGATCGAGCAGGTGTTTGTTGCCCATAATGTCGACAGCGCGATCAAGCTGGGACAGGCGCGCGGGGCCGCCCTCTGCGGCACCTTTAACAGTGGCGGGCTGGCGGTGCACGAGTATGCCGCACGGCAGGTTAAGCAATCCGTCGTCGGCAGTGGTGGCGCGGATAAAACCCAGGTGCAGATGATGATCCGGATGTTGCTTGGGCTGCCCAAGACACCGCAGGCCGACGCCGCTGACGCGCTGGCGATAGCGCTGTGCCATGCTCACATGCGTAATACGATGGCGGCCATCGGCAGCGCCAGCGATGCCTTTGGTGCGGGCGGGCGCACCGGCGGTAGCCGGCGCGGCTCACGCCGGAGGCGGCACGTGTGATCGGGTACTTGCGCGGCAAACTGGTGGGTCTTAAACCGCCGGAACTGGTGATTGAGGTACACGGCGTGGGATACGAGCTTGAAGCCCCCATGTCCACCTGCGCAGAGCTGCCTTCGGTGGGTGAGGAGGTGTTGTTGCTGACCCATCTTGCCGTGCGTGAGGACGCGCACAATCTGTACGGGTTTCGTACTGAGGATGAGCGCAGCTTGTTTCGCAGCCTGCTGAAAGTCTCCGGGGTAGGCGCGCGTGTTGCGCTGGCGATCCTCTCCGGCATCAGCGTGGCCGGTTTTGTGCAGTACATCGAAGACGAAGATGAGGCACGCCTCACCCGTGTGCCCGGCATTGGCAAGAAGACCGCACAGCGGTTGATTGTCGAAATGCGCGATCGATTGAAAAAAGGTGGCTTCGCCGCAGCGGTGGCCGGATCGAATGCACCAGCGGCAGCGGGCCTTGCTGCTGGCAGCGAACGAGAGGCCTTCGATGCATTGCTGGCGCTGGGCTACAAGCCCGCCGAAGCGCAACGGATGCTGAAGCAGGTGGCGGACAAAACGCTGGGCACGGCGGAACGGGTACGCCAGGCGCTGCGCGGACCGGGCAAATAGGGAGGGGTAGTGCATGGATGATGCCGAGCGCCTGATTACCGCTGGAGCCAGTGCGGAAGATGTGGCCGTGGAGCGCGCAATCCGCCCGGCCCGGTTTGATGAGTTTGTCGGCCAGCGCAGCATGCGCCGGCAACTGGATATTTTCGTCCGGGCCGCACGCGGTCGTGGCGAAGCGCTGGATCACGTGTTGATCTTCGGGCCCCCGGGACTGGGTAAAACCACGCTCGCCCACATAATCGCGAACGAGCTGGAAGTGAACCTGCGCCAGACCTCAGGGCCGGTGCTGGAACGCGCTGGCGACCTCGCCGCGCTGCTAACCAATCTTGAACCGCACGATGTGTTGTTTGTGGATGAGATCCATCGGCTGAGTCCGGTTGTCGAGGAGGTGTTGTACCCCGCGATGGAGGACTATCAGATCGACATCATGATCGGCGAAGGGCCAGGAGCCCGCGCGATCAAACTGGACCTGCCGCCGTTTACGCTGGTGGGGGCCACAACGCGCGCGGGACTGCTCACCTCACCGTTGCGCGACCGCTTTGGCATCGTGCAGCGGCTGGAGTTTTACGACACCGCTGATCTGACCAAAATTGTGATTCGCTCCGCGCGTATTTTGGAAGTGCTCATCAGCGACGAGGGCGCTGAGAAAATTGCCGCCCGCTCACGCGGCACGCCGCGTATTGCCAATCGTTTGTTGCGTCGTGTGCGCGACTTCGCCCAGGTGATGGCCGACGGGCGCATTGATACTAAGGTGGCCGAAGAGGCACTGGGTATGCTGGACGTGGATGCCCGCGGGTTTGATGTGATGGATCGCAAACTGCTAAGCACCATCATCGAAAAATTCGACGGCGGCCCAGTGGGCGTCGACAGCTTGGCAGCGGCGGTCGGTGAAGAACGCGGCACCATCGAGGACGTGCTTGAGCCTTATCTTATTCAGCAGGGCTACATCATGCGTACCGCGCGTGGACGCATGGCGACTAAAAAAGCGTATCGCAGCTTTGGTCTGGCGCCGCCGGTCTCCGCGGATCGCGAGGCATCATTGTCGCTGTTCGGCGACGCTGAAGCGGACGATCCGAACTGAAATCCGCGCGCGCTCTGTTTATCATCCACGGGGTTAACCTACATTGAGTGCACCGTTCGCCTGGCCGATACGCGTCTACTACGAGGATACCGATGTCGGCGGCGTGGTGTACTACGCCAACTATTTGCGGTATATGGAACGCGCCCGCACCGAGTACCTGCGAGACAAAGGGTTTGAACAACAGGATTTGATGGCGGTCGAAGGCATCATGTTTGCAGTGGTCCACGCGGATATCACGTTTCGCCGGCCCGCGCGGTTCGATGAACTGGTATATGCAACCGTAGCCATTGAAGATGCGACGCGCGTCAGCGTGCGCTTCGCGCAGGAGGTTCGCCGGCATACGCCGGATGGTGAGTTGTTGGTGTCAGCGGTGATCCGCGGCGCCTGTTTGGATGTGAAAACGTTTCAGCCGCGGGCGATTCCGCAGCGGATTCTGGAGACAAGTACTTGAACTCTGATCTTTCTCTGCTTCATTTGATTCTTGAGGCCAGCATAGTGGTGCAATTGGTATTGCTGGTGCTGCTGGCTGCCTCGCTGATGTCGTGGGCGATTATTTTTCAAAAACGCCATGTGTTGCGCCGGGCTCGCAATATCTCCGACACCTTTGAGGAGAGCTTCTGGTCGGGCAGCGATTTATCGACCATGTTTAAGCGCCTGCAGGGGCAGGGTGGTTCCAAGGGCGCGATCGAGTCAATTTTTGAGGCGGGTTTTCGCGAGTTCGCCCGGCTGCGTGGCGAGCAATCCCTGGGCGCGGATTTGGTGCTGGAAAGCTCGCGTCGCGCCATGCTGGTGGCGCAGACCAAAGAGGTGGACCGCCTGGAGCAGAGTCTGGCCACGCTCGCCACGGTGGGTTCGACCAGCCCCTATATCGGGTTGTTTGGCACCGTTTGGGGCATCATGAATGCGTTTACCGGGCTGGGAAATGTGCAGCATGCCACGCTTGCGATGGTCGCTCCGGGCATTGCCGAGGCACTGGTCGCCACGGCGATGGGATTGTTCGCGGCCATCCCGGCGGTGATCGCGTATAACCGCTATGCCGACCAGGTGGATCGACTGGAATCGCGATACGAGCGTTTTATGGACGAGTTCTCAAACATACTGCAGCGCTACGTCGCCAGCGGTGCGCGCGGCGCACAGAGCTAGGGCGTCGCAGCGATGGCGAAAGCAAACAAACGAAGGCTGATGGGCGACATTAATGTGGTGCCTTACATTGATGTGATGCTGGTGCTGTTGATTATTTTTATGATCACCGCACCGCTGCTCACCCAGGGCGTTGAAGTGGAACTGCCCAAGGCGGCGGCCGAACCGTTAGATGACGAGCAGATTCGCAACAACGAGCCGCTGGTGTTGAGCGTGACCGCGGATGGCAGTTTTTATCTCAATGTGGGTGATCGAAAGAACTCGCCGGTGGACGAGGGGACTGCGCTGGCAATTGCCGCCGCGGTGATGCGCCGTAGCCCGGAGACGCCGGTGCTGGTGCGTGGCGACGAGACAGTCGACTACGGTCGTGTGATCACCGCTATGGTATTGCTACAAAAAGCCGGTGCCGAGAAAATTGGGTTTATGACCGAGGCGCCGGAGATTCCGGGGGCGCCGTAACGCGCCGTGAGTGATGCAAGCGGATAACCTCATTACCAAACAGGTGCTGCCGTGGTTCTATGCGCTGCTGCTGCATGCGGCGCTGTTAGGGCTGGTGAGCATTAGCGTCGCGTTCAGCACGCCGGTGCTCAGCCCGCCGCCCCCGGTGCTGGCGATTGAGGCGACCGTGGTGGACGAGACGCGGATCCGGGAAGAAATGCAGCGCCTTGACGATCTGGAGGCGCAGTATCAGCGCGAGCAGGACGCCGAGCAGCAACGTCTGCGTGATGAGGCGGATGCCGCACGCGAGGCACGTGTGCTCGAAGAGCAGCGGCTGGAGCAGGTGGCCCGTGAGCGCGAGCAACAGGCGCGGCAGCTAAAGCTGGAGCAGGAGAAGCAGGCGCAGGAGGCGGCTCAGCGCCAGGCGGATCGCAAGCGCGAAGAGGACGCCGCTCGTGAGCGCCAGGCAGAATTGAAAGCGCAGCAGGTGGCCGAAGAGAAACGACTCGCCGCACTGGAAGTAGAGCGCGAAGCTGCGGAGGCGAAGCGGCGCGAGGCCGAAGCGAAAGCAGAAGCCAAGCGCCAGGCCGAGGCGGCCGCAGAGGCCAAGCGCAAAGCCGAGGCTGAGGCGCAGGCACGGCGTGAGGCCGAGTTGCAGGATCAGTTGCTGGCCGCGATCTCCGAAGAGGAGCAGGCGCGCGAGGCAGCCGATTCGGGCCTGCTGGCTCGCTGGCAGGAGCTGATCAAACAGAAGATTCAGCGCAACTGGGTGCGCCCGCCGTCGGCTACCGCAGGACTTGCGTGCGACGTGTCGGTGCGGCAAATTCCCGGTGGCGAAGTCGTGGAAGTAAAAATTGGTGAGTGTAACGGGGATGCGGCGGTGATGCGTTCAATTGAGGCGGCAGTGTTTAAGGCCTCGCCGTTGCCGCCACCGGACGACCCGTCGCTGTTCCAACAGTACTTAACATTGAAATTTAACCCGAAGTGAACCCTTTGTTGAAACAAATACCAGTCGTTACTGCGCGCAGCGGATGCGCCAAAGTCAAAACCCGGGCAACGCGCTCGCCTGTACGTTGGGCATGCACCGTGTGTGCCCATGCGATGGCGATGGCCATATGCGGTGCCGGGCTCGCACTTGCACCCGCACATCAGGCGCACGCGCAATTGGTCATTGAGATCACCGAGGGAATGCAGAACGCTGCACCCGTGGCCATCGTGCCGTTCGGTTGGACGGGTGTTGGGCCTGCCCCGTACGATGTGGCCGAAGTGGTTCAGGCGGACCTGTTACGCAGTGGTCAGTTTGCCCCCATTGCCCGCAACGACATGATCTCCCGTCCCACCAGCGGCAACGACATGAACTTTCAGGACTGGCGTCTGCTGAGTGTTGAGGCGGTGGTGGTTGGGCGCATCAGCCCGCGCGATGACGGCGATATGGACATTCAGTTCCAGGTGTTCGACCCGTTTAGGGGCGAGCAACTGTTGGGGTATCGCATTACCAGCCCGCCGGCGCGGATGCGTGCGGCTGCTCACGCTGTCGCGGACCGTATCTTCGAAGCGTTGACCGGCGTGCCGGGCGCGTTCTCCACCCGCGTCGCTTACATCACTTTCGAGCGCGGCAGCGCCGGTGAGCAGTATCGGCTGTTTGTGGCGGATGCAGATGGTGAGAACGCGCGGCAGATCTTTGAATCCGACCAGCCGATTATGTCGCCCGCCTGGTCGCCGGAAGGGCACCGGCTCGCGTTTGTCTCGTTCCGCAACAATAAGTCTGAGGTGTATGTGCAAACCCTGCAGACCGGCGAGCAGCGCGCGGTGTCCTCGCGCGCCGGGGTCAATGGGGCGCCGGCCTGGTCGCCTGACGGGCACAAACTGGCGCTGACGCTGTCGGACGACAAGGGTAATCTGGACGTGCATGTGCTAAATCTCGCCACCAGCGAGCTGGTGCGTGTGACCCGCAACGCGGCGATCGATACCGAGGCCGCGTGGTCTCGTGACGGGCGTAATTTGTACTTTACCTCTGACCGCAGCGGCGGCCCGCAGGTATACAAAGCTGATATTTTTGGTGGCAAGCCTAAGCGTTTAACCTTCGAGGGCAGTTACAATGCCCGCCCAAGGCCATCACCGGACGAGCGCCTGCTGGCCCTGGTACACAACGATGGCGGCAACTATCGCATCGCGGTGTTCGACCAGAACAATCGCGCGTTGCAGGTGTTGACCAACGGGCGGCTGGATGAGAGTCCCAGTTTTGCGCCCAACGGCAGTATGATTATCTACGCCACCCAGGAAAACGGGCGTGGCGTACTCGCGGCCGTCTCTACCGACGGCTCGGTGCAGCAGCGCCTGGCCTCGATCGGCGGCGAAGTGCGCGAACCCGTGTGGGGCCCGCTGCCACCGCGCCGGTAAGCCGGGGTGGTGGGTTGCGACTAATTTGGATTCGTGCCGGAGCAGGCACGGTTGGATTTTGACATGAGACGGCCGGAGACACACTCATGAGGTTATTGAACGTTCTTTCACTGCTTACTGCCACCGCTTTGTTAGTTGGGGGATGCACCAAATCGCAAGAGATTCCGACGGATGATGGCCGCACCGATGTGCCTGTGACCCCAGCGCCGGTGGATACCTCCGGTAGCAGCGGGCTGGGTAACGACAACGGCTTCAGCGGCAGTGATATTCCGGACACATCCGGTGACGGTTACGGCGATGGTGGTTTCACCGCCGAACAGAACGTGATCTATTTTGAGTTTGATCGTAGCGATATCCGCGGCCAGTACAACCGCATCATTGCGGAGCACGCTCAGTACATGGCCAACAACCCGCAAGTGGTGGCGCGCTTGGAAGGGCATGCGGACGAGCGAGGATCGCGCGAGTACAACATTGGTCTGGGCGAGCGTCGCGCACAGGCCGTACGCCAGGCACTGCGCTTGCAGGGCGCATCAGCCAGCCAGATGTCCACCGTGAGTTTTGGCGAGGAACGCCCGAACAACCTGGGTGATAATGAACAGTCGTGGGCGCAGAACCGCCGGGTAGAGATTGTTTATGTACGGTAAACGAGCCGTTTGCACGGCGCCGTTGGCCCGCACGCTGGGGCGCGCGGGTATCACGCTGGCCTTGCTGAGCGCGCTGAGTGGCTGCACCACGGTGCCGGCAGAGGGCGATCCGCTGTTGATCAAGATCAGCGAGATTGAGCGGCGTCTGGGCACGGTTGAGGAGAAACTGCGTAACGACAGCCTGCTTGAGATCGTGAACGAAGTGCAGGCGATGCGCGAGGACATGCGCGGGCTGCGCGGCAGCGTCGAGAATGTGCAGAACGACATGGATGGCGTGCGCGATCGTCAGCGCGAGTTGTTTTTGCAGATTGACGATCGGCTTGCCAAAGTCGAGGCCCGTCCGGTGGCAGCGACACCTATGCCCAGCATGGACGGCGTATCTGACGGCGCCGTCGCCGCGCTCGGCGCGGGGATGAGCGATTCGGAGCTGTACAATGCGGCGTTCGAATTGCTCAAAGCGCGTCGCTACGATGAGGCGCGTGCCGGATTTCTGCAGGTACTGAGCAGTTGGCCGCAAAGTTCACTACTTGCGCAGTCACGCTACTGGGCGGCCGAGTGCTATTATGTCACCTCCAATTTTGAAGCCGCGCTGCCTGAGTTTGTGCAAGTGGTGAGCGAGCATCCGGCCTCGAATAAGGTGCCGGATGCGCTGCTGAAGATTGGCTACAGCCAGTACGAGCTGGGCAGCTTCGGCGAGGCGCGGCAGGCGCTTGAGCAGGTGAGCGAGCAGTACCCGAACACCACGGCGGCGCGCCTGGCTGAGGAGCGACTCACGCGTATGCGTAATGAGGGCCGTTAGCACGGGTACCGATGCGTTGAGCGACGAGCGGCTCAAAATCACCGAGATATTCCATTCTCTGCAGGGCGAGGCCACCACGGTGGGTTGCCCGACGGTGTTCGTGCGCCTCACCGGCTGTCCATTGCGTTGCCAATACTGCGATACGGCCTACGCCTTTCATGGCGGGCAGTGGATGAGCTTTGAAGACATTCTGGGCCAGGTAGGCAGCTTCGGTGCACGCTACGTATGTGTGACAGGTGGCGAGCCGTTGGCGCAAAAGCGCGCGCCAGCGCTGATGCAGAAGTTGTGTGAGGCGGGCTACCGGGTGTCGGTCGAAACCAGCGGCGCCTACGATATCGCGGCGCTGGACTCGCGGGTGCAGCGGGTGATGGACTTAAAGACCCCCGGCTCCAACGAGTCGGCGCGGAATCTGTGGGAGAACATTGAGCACCTGCGCCCGCAAGATGCGGTGAAGTTTGTGATCTGTAGCCGCGAGGACTACGACTGGGCGCGCGAGGCGTGTGACACGCACGGGTTAAGCGCGCGCTGTGAGGTGTTGTTCTCGCCCAGCTTCGAGGAGGTGAAGCCCGCGGACCTCGCCGCGTGGATTTTGCAGGACAAACTAGACGTGCGCTTTCAGTTGCAGTTGCACAAAGTGCTGTGGGGCGACGCGCAAGGCGTTTAGTCTGGCGCGGAGAATGACATGAACAAAAAAGCAGTGGTGTTGCTCTCGGGTGGGCTGGACTCCACCACGGTGCTCGCGATGGCGCAGGCCGAAGGCTACCATTGCTACGCGCTGAGCGTGCGTTACGGACAGCGTCATGCTGTCGAGCTTGATGCCGCGAGACAGATCGCACGGGCCGCAAGTACGCGCGAGCACCGGGTGGTCGACGTCGACCTTGGTGGTATCGGCGGATCGGCGCTGACGGATGCTTCTATCGACGTGCCCACGGAGCTGAAAGCCGGCATCCCCGTTACCTACGTGCCGGCACGCAATACCATCATGCTGTCAGTTGCGCTGGGTTGGGCAGAGGTGCTGGACGCGGTTGACATATTTATCGGGGTCAACGCAGTGGACTACTCAGGCTATCCCGATTGTCGCCCCGAGTTTATTGCCAAATTCACCGAGCTGGCGACGCTTGCCACCCGTGCCGGCGTTGAGGGGCAACGCTTTGCTGTACACACGCCACTGATCGATCTCACCAAAGCGCAGATTATCCAGCGTGGCATCGAGTTGGGCGTGGACTATGCCCAGACCGTCTCGTGCTATCAGGCAGATCCGAACGGTCGCGCCTGCGGCCAATGCGACTCCTGCCATTTTCGCCGCGAAGGCTTTGCCCAGGCCGGCATGGCGGACCCCACCCGCTACGCGGATTAAACAGAATGTCCCCGCACTCGTCGGGGAATTTGACAGCCTGCACTGCAACACAGTTTTCAACTGCATGTAATACAGCCACTTGGGTATCTGGCACGGCTTGTGCTTGAGATACACCACAATAATTACAAACCGGCAAGCCCGCGCAAGACGGGTAGCCGGTGATTACCCCGGTGGATCAAGACGCGTCACCAGAGGTTTAGAACAGGGGCGGTACACACCGGCAAAGCGGTGGGCATCGTCACGATACTCGCACCGTTGCGTATGGTGCTCGGGCAGCGATTTGGGAGCGCACGACGCGCAACGTTGGCAACGTGCTAAGCGTTGGGCCAACGAAGCGCGATTTGCGAATCGCTGGTGTGCCAGGCAGGTGTAGTTTCATGGGGGATTCTTGCATCTGGCGCTAAGCAGTGCTGGCGAGCCAGCCTGCAGCGGCCACGGCGCCGTGTAGGTCGCCGCGAGTACCGAAGCCAACCAGAGTGGGTTGTCTTCGCACGTGTTGAGGCGCGCTTTCGCGCGACACGTTGCGCCGGCACCGTATCGTCCCTGTTCGCCTATACCGACGCCGCTCGTGGTTAGTCAAGTCCCGCCAGTTCTCTAGCGTACTCGGGTTCGTAGAGTATGCCTACCCAATTCCAATGACGTTCGAATAGACAGCCGTCCAGCGCTATCAGCTCCCTCTTCAGCAGCTCCTTGTTTTTGACAAGACAAAACCAACCCGCAGCGTTAATTCTGGCGAAGATCGACTCTCGGTGATCGTATTCGTAGCTGCCGAGCGTGCGCGTATATGCGCGCAGCGCGGCGGAGCGGGCATACTCATTGGTCAGATGCGCTTCTGCGGCCGGCAGATCTTGATCAAAGTTATGTAGGTATTTCCAGTACTCCGACTGCGCCTTAATCAGTAACGCGGGGAGCAAGCTGCCCGGCCGGGCGGCGGCTGCGACTTCGTTCGCGAAGTTGAACATCTCATCGTGACTGCCGCCGTATTTTTCGCTCAATCCGGTCAAACGATGCATGTGCGCAATCCAGCACTCCGGATATCGTGCGACTGCCTCTTCGAAGCAAGTTTGCTCAAACTGTTGCCCGTACTGGCTGTAGATACCCACCATGATTAGGTACGACCACGGTGTTGGATCGTCCGGATGCAGGCGGATTGAGCTCTCCAAGACATCGCGGGTCAAATCGAGCCGGCGATAGAACTCACGCCACTTCTCCTTGGAGATGGTGGCGCCGCGCCCATAGCCGCGCGCATCCCAAGACCACTTCAGGAGGCGCGCCCCGTACACCAGATGCGCATCTGCCGACTCGGGCTCCGACTTCACCCACTTTTTGAGCAGGTTCAGCGGAAAACGACGCGACACTGCCAGCGAGTAGAAGTACCGATCCGCCCAATTACTCGGGATCAAGGCGAACAAATTCCTGAGCGACTTCAGATCTTTGTTTTTGAGGATTTGTACAGCCTTCTCATCGCCAAAGGCGTCGCTGCGCGCGAGCTCGTCTTTGTAAGGCGGGTACAGCTCTTTTATGTAATCTGCAAGGGACATCCCAACCAATCTGCCATTTTTTGGCTAATGTACCAGAAAGCGCCATAGGTGCAGTGAGTAAGAATCGGGAGTTTCGTCGAAATCGGCGAAAATTCACTCAAATTGGCGATTTGTTCTTGTGATCTGCCGGCGTTTCAGTATTATCGCTGCTCCCGGTCCTCGGGATGGTGTGGGTCGTTAGCTCAGTTGGTAGAGCATCGGACTTTTAATCCGCTGGTCGCAGGTTCGAATCCTGCACGACCCACCAAAATCAATGCCTTACAGCGATAGCTTAAGGCTGTGCCTCCAAAGCTCCGAGATTGCGCCCAAATACGCTTTGACCATCCCGAATTGGATTCGAGAAAGTGTGTTCAACGCCAAAGGAAAAGTACCTATATACCTGCCTAGCCGTGATAGAGGTGGATACCACCAGTATCACGATACAGCCACGGATTACTCTTTGGTTATTGCCTTGGGGCGGTACATGCTCGCGATTTTCTGAGCTTCAGGCTTACCACCGGATCTACGGCAATATAGAGGTTAAATCGGAATAGACTGACTCTAGTCATTGTTTTGAAAAAAATAGTTCCCCTTCCCAGTACGTCATATACGCATATTTCCAACGAAAGCTTGACTCATGTGACATATGTAACGTATATGTCTATACATGACACAACCCAGTAAATCTGAACTTGCGATCCTGAAAGTCCTTTGGACTGAAGCACCTTTATCTGCACGAGAGATACAGGAAAAAGTTGGCCCCCAATTAGACTGGTCGTTTTCGACGACCCGCACGACATTGTCCCGGATGGTGGACAAATCTCTGCTGCGACTAGATACCAAGCATGGGGTCCGTGTTTACAGCCCGGTTGAAAGTAAAGCGCACACATTGTCAGGGGTAATGCGCGAGTTCTTCGACACAGTCTTGGAAATGAAAGGCCCGCTTCCTACCGCCGCCTTTCACGATAGCAAAATGTTATCCGAAGAAGAGTGGTTGGAATTGGACCGCCTTCTCAACGAAGGATTTGACGATGATTAAGGCTCTGGTCCTTGTCCATCTATGGAGTCTGGTCGTTGCGGGCGGCGCCTGGATTTTGCAACGCGATGGTGATGGACGGGTTGGGGCGAGTTTTCCCGCGCCAAATATTTGGTTAGCGTTGATCATCCTCAGCTTTTTACCGGGCGTTCTGTACTTAGTGCCTTTCAGCGCAGCCATCAGTGTTCCGGACATAAAGATACTCGAACTGATCCCGACAGAAGTCGGAAAAAGCCCAGCAGAAGGTCCTGGGCTCCTGAATTTTTTTACGATCTATATGGGCCTTAGCCTCTTACTCATTATCCGAACCGTATGGCGATGGTCTCGTTTACAACGCCTGCCTCTCATGCCGACAACGCAGCCCGATGTCTTCACAACGACTGCCGAGGTACCCCCCTTAACGCTGTCCTGGCCACGTAGAGCGGTCGTAATTCCTCATGGGCTTCAGATTGCAACAGCGTTGACACGACATGAACGCACCCATCTACGCCACTATGACGCGGAACTTACATTATTCCTCTTACTTTTACAGGACGTGATGCTGCGAACTCCGGGGCTAAGCTATCTCGTCCGGCAATGGCGTCAATCGATTGAGTTACGCGCCGATCAAGCGGCAACAAAATTACTCACAAAAGCGGAGCGGAAAACCTATGCCGCGCTCTTGCTAAGCATTCAGCGGCCAAGCGGTGAAGTCGGAAGATCGCTGCCATGTCCAACGGCCCAGCTCAGCTCTACGCGTCATAGAAATGTCAAGATGAGGCTTAGCAAGATCATGGAGAACGAGCCTACGGCGCGAAAGCGTCGTTGGGGCGCGGCGCTACTCTTAACTTCTATCGGGGCGAGCGTGATTGGCCTCATGAGCTCGTTAGCAACAGC
>CBDUQI010000159.1:0-13273 GCA_965369325.1 uncultured Gammaproteobacteria bacterium | reverse complement strand
ATACCAGCATGAACAAAACCAACGCAGCTAATGCGAATGGAAGTGCGCTAGGGCGTTCCGAGATTGGGGTTGACATCGATTCGACTCTCATCGGAGGCCATGACTTTTGGGGTCATACACATACACTTGTGATGCTTGGTGCTTTTGCCCCAACCGGTATCCCCAAACATGTACATCGGTAACCACGGGGCCACCCTTGATCTCTCGCATACGCTGCTGGTAGGCCTGCGTACGAGCCAGCTCGGGTTTCACTTTATGCACGGCTTGCATTTGGTCTCCTCGATAGGATTGCAGCAGAGTGATATCGTCCGGGTAGAAGTCGACCTCTGCCCAAATACGTTTCAGTGTGTGGACGGCTGTCTCAAGCACGGCTACCAACACATGCTCCGCGGGCCAGTAAGCCTTTAGCAGTTGCCAGGACTGAAAGATCAACATCAGGTAGTTTGGCCACTGCTGCACAAGATGTGCGCGCAGCACTTCCGAGTGAGCTGCATCACCTCCTTCCCGTTTTATATTTAGGTCAGAGACAGGGTGCGCTGGAAAGAAGGGTCGGTCTTGTTGTAGTCGGCTTCGCAGCTCGGCTATCCAAGCGGCGCCTTGATACTCCCCTTCATGTGGGTCTGGCACGTCATTCAACGAGTGCGAAAGGTGCGACAACGCGTCCCTCTGCCGTCTCCATAGCGTGGGCTCAGAATTGGCGTAAACAAGTACATCGTTGAGTTGCGCTTCGGCCGCAATCGACTTGTCCCACAGTCCGTATCGTTGCAACAGACTTTCGTGAAATAGGCTCAGTTTTCTCTGATTTCGCTCAATATCTTGTCGTGTGACAGTATTTTTCTCGGATAGATTTGAAAGTGCCTTTTTTAGTGCGGTATTGACGGCTATCGTAGCCCCTAACAGGGTGTCACGATCTTTACTTTGCGCTTCATAATGCTTCTGGCTTTGCTTAACAATTCGCTGGAACATGCCTTCGATGTCGCCATTTACTTCTGTTCCAACGAGTTCCGTTTTCATACGAAACGCATCTAATTCTTGTCTAACTGAAGTCTTGATGTCTCTCATACATTCTTTCATTAGTTGGAGAGACTGTTCGCGCAGCATGCGGTCAAAATCAGCTTGCAAATGAACTTGATCCCGATCCGTCGCCGTTGATCCCTTTCGTTCTGATGAAGCCAAGTGAGTGGCACTGGGATCAACACATTCGTCCGTTGACTCGTCGGTGGGGTGCGGTGTTGCAGAGGCGGTGGCGCGGTTGCCTGGATCCGCGAATGAATCTTGCGAGCTTACTGTTGGTTCCAGCGCCTTCGTCCATCTCTTTGGCCAGAACCAACCAACACCACGCCACGCAGCCAACCCGGATAAGACAGTCAAGATAAGTGCCCACAACACAATGCCCCACTTGTGTTCGTTCACCCAGTCGGCCACCGCATGCCAGAACGGCGGGCGCGTCAGAATTTTCTTTATCTCGAGGGTCTGGGTCTGATTGTTCTTCGTAAGCGTTCCTTCAAGTGCACCAAGAGTATTCTTAAGGGCCTCATGTGAGGCGGATACGGTGTCGAACGCCTGATACAGGCCGCTGACGAGGATGCTAGCTTGCTCCACCGGATGCTCGCTAATTTCCAGGCACTCAATTTGACTACCATCGCGGTGGTTAAAGACGTTCTCGGGCGCATTAAAGTGCGGTAGTGTTGACAAATATGAGTCTGCGCTTGCGGACAGAAGTTCTTCTGCCAATATCGGCTCTGGTAGGATGACGGTTGACCATACTTCATTCCGAAGCCACGGCGTTCGAACGCAGACCCCGCCGATCTGCCACAACAACAGATGTTCGTTGGTCGTTCGATCCGCCCAAGCGAAAACCGGCACACCCTCAACGGTGGTCGACTTGATTTCCCAGCGAACATCGGATTGGTATACTTCGCCTGACGCTTTCCCGCAGAATATGCAAAGAAGAGCAAATACGACATACAAAACTCGGTTGGCGTCCATTAAAATTACCCTTAAGAGCTCATTAAATCGTTCGGCCTGATTTTCTTCAGCACGGCAGATCCCATGGGCCAAATATGTAGTGCTTTATCGCTTAGAACACGTACTTTGTGCTCCGTTGTTGGGTCGAACTGTTGCTGGCTGGAGCTCTCAACGATCGCGCTGATGGTGCCGTCCGGCTCGTAGTGCAGAGTGACGGCCACCCAATCGGGATTGCCCCCAACCTGCGTCCGATCAAAACTGAAGGCTTCAAGAAAACCGTTAGTGGTTTGCAAGCCAACCCGAAATGCCGTTGCATTTGCGATGTTGTTAACCTCGCACCTAACCCCGTTTTGCAACTTGATGGGATCGCACCACCCATTCGGACCTGGCCGAACTTCATAAAGCAGGCAGTAAAAGCCGAATAACTTGGGATCTTCAATCGTTAGGGACGGCCATCGCATTACGCTGGTAAGCGCGCCGTCAACCGCCGCCTTCTTAAGCTCGAAGGCTTCGGATTCCAGCGATGTCCACGCTGATACTTGTGGCAAGCTGGCTTTGAGTTGATCGACTAAACCGGGCCACAATGCGGTTCGACCGGTGACGATTGCAGTGTCAATTGACTTACCGTCTTTGTCGACATACCCGTCGATGAAGCGTTGCACGTCCACTTGTCCGACCTGTCGGGCAAACTCACTGACGTACTCCCCCCCTGTCACCAAGTCGACGGAAGGCGCCCATACGACGGTGTCACCGTCGACTTCAAGAAATTCGATATCTTTGTACTTGCGATATGCTCGGCCGCTGCCCTGGAGTAGGCCCTGGTGGCCACCATAGTTGCCACCGGATAATCTGATTCTTGGCGGTTCCCCTGCACTGAGGCTGCGCTTAAGGGCTTCGATTTCCTCACGGAGCTCCAACATGATCGCGTTCTGACCGACACCGGGTTCTTGCGCATCGCCTGTCACGATGGGTCGCTCGTAGTAGTCGGCCACGTGGATCTGCAACCACGCATCCAAATCTCTGGCAATGCACTCGGTCAGAAGATTCCCTGCGCGGTTGACGCCTGTGCGATTGAGTACTCGAATGTGCTTTGGGACTGGCGCCATATCGGCCCTTGCTTCAGAGCGAGTGATCTCAAGGAGACTCATGTCCAGCGTGCCAGCGCCAATATCGATCACGAGAAGCACTTCGCTTTCCGGCACATTTTCCCAGCCGCCCCAACGCTTATCAGCCTGAGTCAGGTAGTAGTAACAAATCGCGTCTGACTCGCTCAGATACTCAATGTAATCAGTCCACAGTCGGCCAGCACCGGCCCCTGCGCCGGTAAATGCCGATTCGACAACATCCTTAAGTAACGCCAGATGATTATTGGTGTACGTATTTGGATACGTCACGACCAAACGCGGATACTCGCGGGCTTCTCGGCCAAGAATCGGGTCAATATAATCTTCTCGCAAACGACGGTACGCCCCGACTAATACGTCCTCTACGGTGGGCGCCGGTGCGGACGCCTGATGTGCCTGATTGCTCGGTAACTCCAGTGTTGACCGGCCAGCCGCGATAAGGAGCTTTAAGGAGAGAATCAGTGCGCCTGGATCCTGGTACACCTCATCGGACCAGGCCGGCAACTCAAGGAAGTCGGGGTCTCGCGGGTCCGGTGGCCAAGCCGCATCCTCCCGGCGAGCCGGGGGGCGCTCTGAGAAGTTGATCATCGAGTTACTGGCGAGAAACGGTTCTTGGGCGGATTGCCCCAGGCGAGTCCGACCCTGGATGCTCTTATCGTAAGTGGATAGTTGGTCATCCAGGTCTAGCAGGTAGAACGTGCCCGATCCGGTCGCGTGTGCCATGGCGATGGCCGACGTACCAAAGTCGACTGCCAAAACGTTTAACTGTGGAACGTGCTTGACTGGCACCAAGACTTGCGCTCGCATGGTGATGAGCTCGAGTTCGGGACCGGTTTGCTCAGCGCCCAGTTCGCCCTCTGGCACCAAGGTTACGTCCAACTCGATATCCAGGCTCACGTCAAATTCGGATTCGAAATTGGTTACGTTCGACCCGAGCAACTCGACATAGACGTCCAATGCATCATCGTTATCATTCAAACGCCCCTGAGGAGAAAATTCGCGATCCTGGTGTTGGAGTCTGATGGCCCCATCAGCCAACTCCGCCCGATGGTCCGAACGTCCATTGATGCGAATACTGTAGTCGATATATCCACGCCCGCCTGCACAGGTGTTTGTTAAGCGCACGGTGCAAAGCCTGACGAGATTCGATACCCCTGCAGCACCAACATTTAGCTGAGCGCCGCTCGCCGGTTGTTGTCCGTCTCCCTCGGTAACGCCTGGGCTCAGCGTCACAACCGTGACGTTCGCCGAATCAACTACCTCAACCAAGGCATTGGTGCGTTCGACACTGCGCTTGATGAGCAATTGCTGTTCCATCAGAGCACCGTCATCACCCTCACTCAGTACTGCCAGTTCGTAGCGATCGGCGAGCACAGGGTCCTCCAGCTCAGCGTAGTTGACCAGAATGTCGAACATGACTGGGCGTTGATAGTTTGCGGCCAGTGCCAGCTGCGTGGCGGGCGCGGCGGCGAGTGCCTCGTCGGGTTGTGCAGCAAGGCGTAGATAAAATCCGGTCTCTACACGCGCGCCATCACGCCGCACACGCAAGCGAATTTTTTTCTCGGCAGGCAAGCTGAAACGATGACTGACATCGTTACTTAGCATGCCCTGGATCAAGGTCTCCTGCTGACCGAATTTATAAGCAGTACAACAAAACCCAGAGCTTTGTCCCATCGTGTGTTGCGTCCAGCTGAAGGTTGGCTTTGAGGTCTCGGGCGCGACGCTCAGGCTCAGCTTCTGCGGTAAGGACGACTCGCCAGCCGCCTTCGGCACACTGATTGTGTACTGGACATCGATGAGCTCGGGTTCGGCGGCGCTCGGCTCGGCATCTATGTCCTGTAGCTGGTCCGTTTTGAACAAGATCGGGATGGGTTCTTCGGCAAACACCTTGCGGCTCATATCGACCGCATCGGGGTGATCGAGCATGATGCCGGGCGTTGGGCCGCGCCACTTGAGTGCCTTCCCAGCACCGACATCTGCGACATCGCCTTTTAGCGCATAGGGAGAGCGATTAAAAACTCCCAGCAAAGGTAGCGGCGCGACCCGTCTGATGTGAAACTGGCCGATCACAGACGGGAATGGAGACTGTGGCGCATTGAAGTCGAGCGTCAACACATCCTGCGACATGTCCGCGGCAGCGCTGTATCTGCGCCACAATGGGAACACGAGGTACGCGAGGACTAACCCAAGCAGGATTCCACCTAACCACAACCTGCTAGTTGCGCGGCGCACGTTGTATTGTGCTACCAGCGCGTCGCGTCGCGCGCGGCTAAGGGTCGCCAGCCGCAGGCCAGTCAACTGATTGACTTCAGGGAGATCCGAATCGGGCAGAGATCGGAATGCATCCGTCAGCACTGCGGGCGTAATGGGTGTTGTGAGAAAACTTGGTTCGCTCGGCAGTAACCAACCTTTCACTTGGGTTGGAAGTTCACCGCCTTTACCGGGGCTGTCAACCGCAGGATAGTGGGTAAGCGGTTGCCCGTTTGCCGCCCGCAGCAACTCAAGTTCGACACGTTTGGAAATCCGCGGCAACTGGATCGAAAACGGATATAGCGGGTTTGGTGCGCCGACAAATCGGATGTGTTGATCGAACTCGTAGGAAGCCGTGGCACCTGAGGCGAGGTCATCCGAGGCCATCTGGTCAGCTGGAATAGTGATGTCACCCGTAGATGGACACCCGACTGCCGCAGACCGGTTGGAAGTGTCCACGCTAAGCTCGCACGGCTTGACCGAACCGTCGGGTAGATGCAGTTCAGCGGAATCAAAGCTCAAGGTTAGTTCGCGATCATCGGTCCAGTTAGAGACTCGCAATGCATTCGATGCATACCACTCAACATGGTTGCCGTCGGTTCGCAGGTCTAAGCTGACGCGACTGTTCTCGCTAAACACCAATAACGAGGCGGCTGGATTGCGCGGTTCAACCCGCAACCAACTGGCAAACAAGCCCGAACTCCATTGCTCGCCGTTAACGTTGCGCGGTGCCAACCGCTTGTAGGCATCCTCGCCGCAATGCATCTTGTTGGTGAGGGTTAACGGTCGGGGGACGGTGGCGACCAACGCGCACTCGCCCGCCAAGCGAAGGTCTAAGGCGCGACGTACCCGTGATGAGGTCCTCCGGTAGTCGCCGAACCCCAGTGGCTGAGCGTAGCCGTTCTCCGCCTGTATGCTGCGAATGGAGCTGGCCTCATCTGCGGCGTTGGTGCGCGACAGATAGCGCCCGTCGGTGATCCGCACCAGATAAACTTCGCTGACGTGCCTGTGCACATCGACGTCGAGCATTGAGCCGAGGTAGGGTAAGGCCAAGTCAGTTGCCGCGACCAGCGGGGAGTTGCCAGAGAACACCGCTTTGCGATCTTTCTTCTGCTGAATTTCCCTTAGAGCCTGAACCATCGTGGCGACATCGCTCTGAAAATCGATGGCGCCGTGCTTAATCAACAGGGTTTCCGGCCAGCTCAGGAACATCTCGTTATAGGATGGTTGTCGCCAATCAAGCCGAAACAACACAATCGACAGCAGATCTTCTGCGGCGGGTGCGGGAATGCCCTCGCCCGGAGGGGTGTTGAGCACTTTTTGGATCACCGTGCCCAACCGACGCTCATGGTCAAGAAGATCAGGTCGCTCACCCCATAATGATCCTCGGAAGTGCTTGTCCATCGAACCACTGGCATCAACCAGAACCACAAAGTGCCTGGGTGCTGCGGCTGCGACACTGTGAGCAAACAAGCTTCCGAACAGGACAAGGCAAGCCCCGGTGTGGCTGGCCCGACTAAGCCAACCGCGATCTACCTCATGGGCCGTTCCCCGTCCCGTCTCAAATCCCAACGAAAACATTGCGTTCCCTCTGCGCACCCGACGTCACTGTCAATGCGTTACCGTACTTTCTACCTCTAGACGCCAACCAAAGAAGTCACTGAGCTGCCGAGCGCGGATAGTTTCCGACGGTCGCTAGAGCCGGGTGTTAGCGCCGCGACTGAGCCAATAACTGGCGTTCGCTTGTACTATGTGCACCTAACATCCAACTTTTCACACCGAGATATTCGCAAACGACGATTCGACCCCCATTTTGTCGTCCGCACGAGGCTTACCACCTCCGTCAGAGGGTTCTAAGGCGTTAGTGCGCCTAACTGGCGACACTACGCAGGACCGGCTGAGCGCCGCATAGATTCCAGCAATGTCGTGAGAAATGCCTCAAAATAGATGCCGCTTACCTCCATACACTTCAGTTTGCTGACCCAGCGCATATCAACCGGCAGCTCGCCCAACTTGCGGACCGATACGCCGGGTTCAAGGAGTGGGATAGTCACGAGGTTCTGACACTTGCGGGCTAACGCGTACTCGCGCCGGAGCCAATCCGACGCCTCGGGCCGGCGAGTAAATGTCTCCACGCTGATCACCGGTAGAAAGTAGCGACTCGACCTCAGTGCCGCTTCAATTTGGTCCCACAACACGCCTGCGCCGATAGAACGTCGGTCCAAAAATACCTTGGCGTCGCTTAGTCCCACCAACTTGTCCGCCAACCGCTCAACTAACTGTTGAGACGCCGACTGGCGGTAGCTGATAAACACATCGCCGCCTAACGGGTAGTGTTTTGAAAGATTGCCGGCCTCGGCGGGGCGGCTGTTTCGGGCGGTTCCTAGTACGACTGGCCCGCTACTGCGAAAATCGCGGCCGACCTGAAGCGTGGGGCCAGGCCCGCTTGCATTCTGGAACACAGCACCCGTGCGATTGTTTTCATGAATGTCGGGTTGAAACAGACTGGGCTGCTCCTTCCAGAGCTGGAATAATGCCGCGCGAATTAGGCTCCTATGTTCGTGGGGGTCGCGCTTGACCGTTTCACGATCAGTTGCTGGCAAATTATTCAAGACTATCTGTGATACGTATTGTATTGAGTCGTTTTGGTAGAGCACATCTCCCGACAAACACCGAGCTACTTTGCTGGTCCATGCAAGTACCCGTTCATTCACATTCATGCCAGCACCCACACGGCGAGCAACATCAACGCGATGAAAATTGTGATTGCGGGAAGGCGTTTGTGAATAGCAACTGCACGTGCGATGGCATTTGCATGTTGATCCCGACCATCGCGTCGGTACTTGTCGAGCAAGTCGCTGCGATCCTCATCAGACTGTTTAAGCGCGGTGCCTACAATGGCGCGGGTGGCCTGAGTGACCTCCCAACTTGCTCCGAAGGTTGCCAGTGGCACAATCAGCCGGTTTTGCCACCACTTAAGATTCACCGCCTCAAACTCAGGCTCAGGTAGGATTTCCTCTTCTACCTCTGGCTCGACTGTCGCGGCCAGCCTCTTCAATTCATCTATCCGCCGCTCTTCTTCCTGCTCAAGCGCCGCTCGAAATTGTTCCTCCGTACGGTAAGCCATTTTGGTCGCCATTTGATTGGGCACGTCCCTAACCCAGGCTTGCATAGCGGTTTCGATCTGAGTCCTCGGCCGTTGGGAGAACAACCAAATGGGGTATCTCCTGTCCCGAATTCTTATCCGATCATCCCCGCCCGGTTGGCTTTCCCGCTGTCGCAGATACAGCTCAGTGAGTAACTTGACGATTTTGGCGCTCTCATCGGCCTTCAGATTCTCCATAAGCGCCTGGAATTCCGGCTCAATCTCGTCAAAGTAATTCTCAGAGAGCCTTGTGAGAGCTTTAAGTGCGCTGTCGCGCACCTTCTGGTCATCTTCGGTTTCCAGTAACCGACGACTTTTGCTAAAGCCCCAAGCCGGCGTCGGGGCCTCGCCGTCAAAGGCACTCTGGTCAACCAGTGCGTACCGAATCAGGCCATAGGTGCTCGCGACGACGCTGAGTAAATTCCGACGCTCCGTTGGATCCGTGCTGCCGCCAACAGCGTCAGTCTGCCAGGCCTCAAGCAGGTTAAGCACTTGCTGGGGCTGTTGCCGATACGCCTCCGCCAGGGCTCGCGGGACGCTCTCACCAAACGCGTCGCTCGCGGCGTATCGCGTTAATCGAGTTCGAAGCTGCATCAAATGGATTGGCGTGAGCCAGAGTAAGACCAAATTGCCAAACTCCCTGCGTACGCTGTCGGCTTTGTCTGCCGCGAGGAGGTCAAACAAATTCAAATGCTCGTCATCCAGTTGATTTGGCGGGCAGTCCAACCCGGCGTAGCCAACGGTTAACGCCACGGTAATGCGAATGTAGGCGCCGCTGGGTCTGGACTGGCTATTGTGCAGTTCCAACAATTGCTCGATGGACTCACGCACCCGATCACCGTAAATCCAGTCTTTCAGTCGGCCAAACAGGTTCATCTCAGTATGCTGCGCCCAGGCTCCCATCGCCCGAGCAGCAACCATTTGTAAGTGAACACCGTCGCTGGCAGCCAGGCGCAGTAGATGCCTTTCGACTGCGCGCGGGGAGATCCGGCCGATATCGCTCAACGTGCGCGCCACTGAGGCCCGTAGCGCCCGACGGTGTGCCTTGGAAAACGTGATTTCGGAGTAACTAAGGCCTCGATCGCCTGATTTAGATGCGAGTTCTACCAGAACCTCCAGCGCGGCAAGAACCTCTCGGCGATGGGACTCCCACATGACTTTCAGCAGTTTTATTCGCTGCTGATGAATTCGGGTACGGACAATACCCAACCCATCCGCAGTTGCAGGAAACAAAAAGAATCTGCTCAGTTGCTCAAGATGACGGTAGTCGAGTGCCCGAATCGACGCATCCTGCTTGCCCCATCGGCTGTCGGCTATTTGCTCAATGATCGCGCAGCACTGATCCTCGAACAGCTCCTCGGTCAGACAGAGCCCGATCGCAAGCGATTTGCCAGTGTCATCCAACTGTCCCCTGAACCAACTTTCAATACCGAACGAGCTGTTCTCGGCAACCTCTCGGGCCAGGTTCAATGCCCTGTCAGAGGCGATAGGCAATTCGCGCTCAAACACCAACCCAGCAAACAAACGAATGTCGTCAGGGTCCTGCAGAAAATTGACTAACTCATGGATTGTGCGCTTGTAGCGTGTGGGATCGGCCAGCGCGCCAACCCTCCAGGTATCATTCAGTAAGCGGTTCAGCTCGATTTCCAGTAAGTCTTCTAAATCGTGAGTGAGATACAGGCTCGCGGGCGTTGGCTCAATCCACCAGGGCTCTTCTGCGTCAGTGTCCAGGTGCCAGGCCCCGCGACCCAACTCCGTACTCGCTACCACGTAATGCTTGTTGCCTAAGGCCTCCCTCAGACTCTTGAGATTGTGGCGGATGTCAGCCGGCGTCATGTTCTCGAGCACGAATATGGCGGGCTGTTCGTACAGGCGAATTCGCGCGACCCAATCAGGCACATCTGAGGAGCCGATCCATTGGTAGACCGGGCCGTTTTCGCCGGCGGCCGTGCTGTCTGCCAGCGCTAGCGCAGACAGTCGGGCAAGCGAGGCCTTGTCTTTAACGAGCCCGCCGATAATGAGGAGTCTATGCTCATGCAACGACTTCACCATCGGTGAAATGTCGGGCATCGGCGTTGGCCATGGGGCTGGCGTGAGTTCGACAAATCCGCTATCTGCGGCAAACTGATAAAAATCGCGCCCAGCCTGATTGATGTTCTCGCCTCGCGCGCTTTGAAAAGTGGATGTCATTCGCTTTGATACCCGTGTTGGTTGGTTGTTCTAAGTACTCATCCCAGTGCCATCCGCGTGGTTATGGCGAGGACCCGGTTACAGGGCTCGCGCAGACCATGCCTCGTAGCCGGATCTAATCCGGCCTGATTCGCCTCGCGATGACGGCATAAATCTAAGTGCGATAAGAAGCACGGCTATCGCACTGATAGGTCGGGCGCCTTAATGGATGTGCAGATGCGATGGGTCCGGCCATGCGGCTGGCCCAGCGACTGGCAGACTCGCCGCGGAGGAGGCAGGGACTCGCCGGAGTCGATAAAAGTCAGAGAAACAAAATGAACAGAGCAGTCGATTGGTCCAGCACCAGCATCCGTTTGCTAATAGGTGCATTCGTCTGCAACAGTGTTCTTACCACTTGGTACGTCAATAACGCCTTAATGATGGATGACGGCCACGGCCTTGGGCATTTGACGGTAGGCGTGTTGTTTTTCATACCACTTGTCTTTTACTGGATTGCGTGCACCAGCCCACTTGTTCAAGACCGTCAGTCGGGCGGTCAGGAACCTTCGTCGTCGCTCGACTTTTGGTGGGCGCCGTCCAGCACGCTGGCGTGCCCTGTGTTCTGGTCTATCTATCAGTACTCTCGGGGAAGCGGGTTTCCCGACAATGTGTCTGCCGTGGTGTGGGAGTTGCTAGCGTTTGTTGTAGCCGTTGTGTACATGGCCCTCACGGTGCGGCTCACCAAGCATCTAATGGCCACAGAATCGGGTGCTAGATCCGGTACTTTCGCCGATCGTTTGCGGGCCCACCCATTCGAATCCGTCTCTTTGTTCCTGGGAATCTTTCTCAACATTACAGTGCTGCTTGGACTATCGTTGGCGCTGCACGACCTTAGGTTAGGCAACGCCGCACTGTACGTTGATGTGCCTTCGCAAATACCTTGGTACAGCGAAGAGCCTGACGTCCCTCCGCCCCCACCCCCAGGAGGCGTACCACTTGGCAACATCCCGTGCAGTGGGAAAAAATCTCTCGGCTGCGAACATATAGTGCTATTTCAAGACAGCTCCGCTGCCGTCGAAGCCGATACGAATGAGCACCCCCGCTCTGTCCCGCCGCATGTGGTCAAAAATAAAGACGCATTACCCAAGATCATTGAAAAACTTAGCGAGTTGGGATCGGACCGCCGAGTCTCCGGCGTTCTGGTGTCACTAATCGGCACCACCAGCGAAACACCCGTGAACCTGGATAGTACAAAATTCACATCCAACTACGAGTTGTCGGCGGTTCGGATCGGCAACGTCTACAAGGAATTGATGAGCAGGCTTGACGCTAGCGTCTTTGCTGATGTGCGTTGGCGCTTGATGCCGCTCTCGCACGACCCATTGCGCCCGCAAGACGAGCAACGCTCTGTTGAAGTGAAAATTGTCGCGGTGCAAGTTCCGGCGAATTTGACCGAAATGAACCAGTCGATAACCACCTTGAGCGATGCCGTCGGTACCCTGCAGAGCAGAGAGTGGACTGATGGGCGAAATCAACTTAGGTTACTCGACTACCTTTACTTCATGATCTATACCACCACCACAACCGGAAACGGTGACATCAAGCCGGTGACACCGTTCGCCAAAATGCTCAGCAGCGTCGCCAATATTTTCGAAGTCTTGTTTCTGGTCATATTTTTGAATGTGCTGCTAACAGGTAAGTTGCCTCCACCGACACCGCCGCCAAAGGAACTGCCCGGACCGGTGAGCGGCGACTAGGGCTTATCTTCAGAACAACGCAGCTTATCATTCGTGCACCTACTTTCTGACCGGTCGTCTTATCGTCTATAGTTAATAGGTTGTACATTCGATTCGATAAAAGAAGGTAGGGGACATGGAAGACAACGAACAGTCTCGGATACAGCCGAGTAAGCGGGTTTTGCACATTACATTCTGGGGAATGCACGTCGCGGTGATAATCATCGCTTTGTTAGCCTTATTCGATGTTACTCAGATGTCAACCTGGGTAGAAACCTCAGCGGCGCTTGCCATCATCGTTTTTAGCCTTTGGTATATCTTCGCGATCGGCCGATACGCTTCTCAGTTGGGCAGAAGTGGCCTGGTGTGGGGTGGCTTGAGTTTTCTCCTTGCCCCGCTCGGGATATGGGGTTCTTATATCGCCTCGTTCTTTGTAGGACACAAGCACCCGTGAGCGGAACGCCTGCGAAAGACGAGACAATCCGGCGAAAGTCGGCTGCCGATGAGATCTCTAGAAAAAGCACATAGGCCAACTCCGATGGCCTGGTTCCGCTTGACCCTTATCGTTCATCCACTAGAAACGGCAGAACCAGTAGACCCTGATTGGTGGACTGACACATGGCCGGATAGCTAACCTCGGAAGAGTTGCGCATTGGCTGACGCGCCTTGATCACCAACCGGTGCATACCGGGCGTTAGATTCTGCCAAGTGATGCTGGGCGTCACCAACACGCCGTCTTTGCTGTCGTCGGCGATTAGAAAATCCTCGCTGACAACAGGAAGGTTTTCGGCATCGGGAGTGTGGAAGTTAGGATCGATAAATACGTCGTAACCACTGACCGGTGCGCGATTAGGCACGCAGTCGTTACATGGGTGCGATAT
>CBDUQI010000158.1:0-13812 GCA_965369325.1 uncultured Gammaproteobacteria bacterium | reverse complement strand
CCATGATCTGTTTCTCCCTCTTAGGGTCAGTTCGCTTTCAACATGTCCTCGACCAGACGGACAGCCTGCTGGTCGGTGATTTTAAAGTGTTCGTAGATATGCTTGGCTGGGGCCGACTCGCCGTAACTATCCAACCCGAGCACCCGCCCTTCGAACCCGGTGTAGGCGCGCCATCCAGCGGTCGCTCCAGCTTCGATCACCAACCTGGCCCGTACCGAGGATGGCAACACCGCTTCGCGGTAAGCCTCATCCTGTGCTTCAAACACCCCCGTCGCGGGCATCGATACCACCCGCACGTGGTGACCCCGAGCGCGCAGTTGCTCAGCGGCAGACACCGCAATCGACACCTCGGAGCCTGTGGCAATAATGATCGCCTGCGGGGCCTGATCCGTATCGCTAAGTACGTAGCCACCACGCTGGATGTTGGCAAGTGTGGCCGTATCTCGCGGCTGGTGTGGCAAGCCCTGACGGGAAAAGACCAGCACCGAAGGGCCATCGCGGCGCTCGATGGCACAACGCCATGCCACCGCCGACTCCACCGTGTCGCAGGGGCGCCAGACATCTAGGCCTGGCATCAGCCGTAAACTAGCCAAATGCTCGACCGGCTGATGCGTAGGACCATCTTCACCCAGCCCGATCGAGTCGTGGGTGTAGACAATAATGTTCGGTATCTTCATCAACGCGGCCATTCTCACCGCGTTGCGTGCATAGTCAGAGAAGGTAAGGAAGGTGGCGCCGTAGGGGATAAACCCGCCGTGCAGGGCGAGGCCATTGTTCATCGCCGTCATGCCAAACTCGCGCACGCCGTAGTAGATATAGTTGCCGTCGGCCTCGCCAGCGCTAATCCCAACCGAGCCCTTCCAAAACGTATTGTTCGAGCCGGCCAGATCGGCAGATCCCCCTATTAGCTCCGGTAGCATCGGGCCATAGGCATTCAATGCGCCAAGCGATGCTTTGCGTGTGGCCTGCGAGGAGCCCTGCTCATCCGCCTGGGCAATCCAACCGTCCACACCCTGTTGCCAGCCCTCGGGCAAATCGCCCGCCATGCGCCGGCAATACTCCTGGGCCAGATCCGGAAATTTCTCACGATACTCGGCCAACAGTGCGTTCCAACTGGCCTCGCGCTCGGCCCCGCCCACGCTGGCGTCCCAACCCTCAGCAACATCGCTCGGCACGTCGAACGGTGCGTGCGACCAGCCCAATTGCTTGCGTGTAGCGGCAATTTCCTCATCACCCAGTGGCGCGCCGTGGGTGGCCTCGGTGCCCTGCTTGCTCGGGGCACCGTAACCAATCACCGTCTGACAGCAGATCAGGCTGGGCTTGTCGGCGACTGCCCGCGCCACCTCAATCGCCCGATTGATCGCATCCGCGTCGTGGCCGTCCACCTCGTCGATTACATGCCAGCCGTAGGACTCAAAGCGCTTGGGCGTGTCGTCGGTAAACCAGCCCTGCACCTCGCCGTCGATCGAGATACCGTTGTCGTCGTACATGAGGATTAACTTGCCCAACCCCAGAGTGCCCGCCAGTGAGCAGGCCTCATGCGACACCCCCTCCATCAGGCAGCCATCGCCGGTAAACACGTAGGTGTAATGGTCCACCAGAGGATAGCCCGGCTGATTGAAACGTGCGGCCAACGTCTTCTCAGCCAGCGCCATCCCCACCGCGTTCGCAATACCCTGCCCCAGCGGCCCGGTAGTGGTCTCCACCCCCGGGGTAATACCGTACTCAGGGTGACCTGCGGTTTTGGAATGCAACTGGCGGAAATTACGCAACTGCTCAATCGGCAAGTCGTAACCGCTTAGGTGCAACAGCGAGTAAATCAGCATCGAGCCGTGGCCATTGGACAAGACAAAACGGTCCCGGTTGTCCCAGTGCGGGTTCTTTGGGTTATGACTGAGATAGTCATTCCACAGCACTTCGGCGATATCAGCCATGCCCATAGGCATGCCCGGATGGCCGGAATTGGCTTGTTGCACGGCGTCCATGCTGAGGGCACGGATCGCGTTCGCGAGTTCTTTACGGCTTGGCATGATTCTCCAACTCAGTCAGCAATGTCCCGGGGAATGTTTTGGGGCGTGCGGATTCTCTCCCAGCCCTGAGGCTAGGTAAAGGCGCGGGTAGAAATTTCCCGCCCGCGCGGACACGTGCGGGCGCAATACGGGGTGAAGGGGGCGGAGTTGTGGCGGATGGCCGGCCAGCGTGGGCGCCAACTCAGCCCTCACGCCACTTAACCGAGCAACCGATACTGGGAATCTGCTCGTTCGGGCCGCTGCCGGTACGGGCGATCAGTTCCATCGCCTCGAACAGCTCGCGTGGCGAGCCTGCTACGGGAGCCTCAATGCGCCCGCTGTCCAGGCGCCCGCGGTACTGCAGCAGGCCAGCAGCGTTGTAGCCGAAGAAGTCAGGAGTGCATACGGCCCCGTAGGCCCGCGCGACATCCTGCGACTCATCGTACAGATAAGGAAACGGCAGTTCCCGATCCCGGGCCAGTGCGCGCATATTCTCCATGCTGTCCGCCGGATAAGCCTGCGTATCGTTGGACATGATCGCAGCGCTGCCGATACCGTGGGTGATCAGCTCCCGCGCACATACGATAATGCGCGCAAGCGTCGCCTGCACGTAAGGGCAGTGGTTACTGATAAACATGATGAGGAAACCGCGGCGGCCACGGATCGCGTCCAGATTGTGCTCGCGCCCGTCGGTGTCAGGCAGCATGAAGTCCAGCGCGGGACGACCAAAATCACAGACGGGTGTTTCAACAGCGGGCATGCCGAACCTTGAGGACGCGAAGGTCGTGATGGCCTTCTTCGAGGCGCAAGTGTAGCACGTAAAGCATGCCGATTTACCCGCTGCCTGCGGCGCTTGGGAGGCGGTACGAACAGATCGGCCTCACGACACAACCTGCCGGCTCAACCACGTCCACCGACAGTTGTTATGTAAAATACGATGCCGGCATGTGACCTGACCCTCGTATTCGCGCTGCGCTGCAAGACAGAAGCGCCAATAGCGGGTACAATCGGCCGGCTAAAGTGAAGCGCCAGCCAATTCCTCGACCTAATCAGGCGCCTGACCCAGGGCTCCAGTGATCATCCCGGGAAGGCTTCTGCGGGGTTTTTCGCCCCTAAATCAGTTGCGCTAGCGCCGGGAAGAGCGATCCGTCCAGACACCCGCAATAAGGACCTGAAGTAGAAAAATGAGCAACGATTACCTTTTTACCTCGGAATCGGTTTCCGAGGGGCACCCCGACAAGATGGCCGACCAGATTTCCGATGCAGTACTGGACGCCATTCTCAAGCAAGACCCTTCAGCCCGTGTGGCCTGCGAGACCATGGTCAAAACCGGCATGATTGTCGTTGCTGGTGAGGTCACCACCACGGCGTGGGTGGATCTGGAAGATCTGGCCCGCAAAACCACGCTGGAAATCGGCTACAACAGTTCCGAGATGGGCTTTGACGGTGCCTCGTGCGCGGTGCTGAACGCCATCGGTAAACAGTCGCCAGACATTGCCCAGGGCGTGGACCGCGAACAGGAAAAGAACCAGGGCGCCGGCGATCAGGGCCTGATGTTCGGCTACGCCAGCGATGAGACCGACGTGCTAATGCCCGCGGCCATCACCTACTCGCACCGTTTGGTTAAACGCCAGGCAGAGGTCCGCAAAAACGGCACCTTGCCGTGGCTGCGCCCGGATGCGAAGAGCCAGGTGACGCTGCGCTACCAGAACCATCGCCCGGTCGGGTTGGATGCGGTCGTGCTCTCAACCCAGCATGATGAGGATGTTTCCAACGCCGATTTGCGTGAAGGCGTGATGGAGGAAATTCTCAAGCCAGTACTGCCGGCGGAGTGGTTAAGCCAGTGTCCGCACAAAGCCATCCACATTAATCCCACCGGCAAATTCGTCATTGGCGGGCCGATGGGTGACTGCGGTCTGACCGGCCGTAAGATTATTGTCGATACCTACGGTGGCATGGCGCGCCACGGCGGCGGTGCTTTCTCGGGCAAAGACCCCTCCAAGGTAGACCGCTCGGCCGCCTATGCGTGCCGCTACGTGGCCAAAAACATTGTCGCCGCCGGGCTGGCCCAGCGCTGCGAGATTCAGGTGTCTTACGCGATCGGTGTGGCCGAGCCCACGTCGATCTCGGTGGAGACCTTCGGCACCGGCAAGCTGGACGACATCAAGCTGACGGCGCTGGTACGCGAGCACTTCGACCTCACCCCCTACGGCATCCGCACATCGCTGGATCTGATTCGCCCGATTTACCAGGCCACGGCGGCCTACGGGCATTTTGGCCGTGAAGACGAAGGCTTCTCTTGGGAGAACACCGACAAGGCTGATGCCTTGCGTGACGCTATCAGCTAAATGCTGGCGTGTGCACGCAGCGCGCAGCGCGACAATAGTTTTTGAACCCCTACTAATCCCGGGACCACGTTGAGCGCGGCAGGGACAAAACACAACAACGGAGAAATACGATGAGCAGCTCACAGCCCATCACTGATGCCAAACCTGACTACTACGTCAAAGACATCAATGACGCAGCGTTTGGCCGCAAAGAAATCGCTATTGCCGAGACCGAGATGCCGGGCCTGATGGCTCTGCGTAACGAGTACGGTGCCGAGCAGCCGCTGAAGGGCGCTCGCGTTGCCGGATCGCTGCACATGACGATTCAGACCGCCGTGCTGATCGAAACGCTGGTGGCTCTGGGCGCCGAAGTACGTTGGGTCTCATGCAACATCTTCTCCACCCAGGACCACGCCGCCGCCGCGATTGCAGCATCTGGCGTACCGGTGTTCGCTTACAAGGGCGAGTCACTGAAAGAGTACTGGGACTTTACCCACCGCCTGATGGAATGGCATGACGGCGGCACCCCCAACATGATCCTGGACGATGGCGGCGATGCCACCATGCTGATCACGCTGGGCGCGCGCGCCGAATCGGACCTGTCGTTGCTGGATAACCCCGGCAGCGAGGAAGAGACACTGCTGTTCGCGTCGATCAAGCAGCGCCTCAGCACCGACGCCACCTTCTACTCGCGCATTCTGGCGAACATCCGTGGCGTGACCGAAGAGACCACCACCGGTGTGATGCGTCTGTACCAGTTGGCTGAAGCCGGCCTGCTGCCGTTCCCGGCCATCAACGTAAATGACTCGGTGACTAAATCCAAGTTCGACAACCTATACGGCTGCCGCGAATCACTGGTCGACGGTATCAAGCGCGCAACCGATGTGATGGTGGCTGGTAAGACCGCGCTGGTGTGCGGTTACGGCGACGTCGGCAAAGGCAGCGCGCAGTCACTGCGCGGCCTGGGCGCTACGGTCATGATCAGCGAGATCGACCCCATCTGTGCCCTGCAGGCGGCGATGGAAGGCTATCGCGTGGTGCGCATGGAAGACGTGGTGGAAGACATCGACATCTTCGTCACCGCCACCGGCAACTACGACATCATCACTGCCGCCCATATGGCCCGCATGCGCGATCAGGCAATCGTTTGCAACATTGGCCACTTCGACAATGAGATTGACGTTGCCGGCCTCAAGGAAGGTTGCACGTGGGAGAACATCAAAGAGCAGGTGGATCATGTGATCTTCCCCGACGGCAAGCGCATCATCCTGCTGGCCGAAGGACGTCTGGTGAACCTGGGCTGCGGCACCGGCCACCCGAGCTTTGTCATGTCCAACTCATTCACTAACCAGGTACTGGCGCAGATGGACATCTGGCAGAACCCGGGCAAATACGAGAATCAGGTCTTCGTACTGCCCAAGCATCTGGATGAGAAAGTCGCCCGACTGCATCTGGACCGCATCGGCGCCAAACTGACCGAGCTTTCACAGGAGCAGGCCGATTACATTGGTGTGCCGAAAGAAGGTCCGTACAAGCCGGATCACTACCGCTACTAAGCGTTCTTCTGGTACTCGCCGGGCCGCAGCGCCCGGCGAGGCCATCCGGTGAGCGTCCTGCCGCCGTTAGTCCTGGGCCCACTCATGCGGCCGCAACGGCCCGTCCAGTTCCGTGTGGAACAATTGATTGGCATAGCTGCTAATGGTTTTCACCGCGATGGCCAGCACGATCTCGAGCAAATGCTGCTCCTGATATCCTGCCGCTAAAAACCGCGCGACCTCAGTAGGTGATGGTCGCCCGTGGCTTACCACCAACCTCTTCGTCATCATAGCCAGTGCTGCCAACGCGGTATCCCCCTCGACCGGCATGCCGGCCCGCACTGCCTCCATGATCTGCGGTGCCAGATTCGACACCTGATCGGCCAAGCGGCTGTGAGCGGCGACGCAATAGAAATTTCGATGGTGGCAACTGATCACCAAATACACCAGCTCCTGCTCGGCCGGCGAGAATTGTGAGCCCACACGAAAACGCTCGTTGGCGTACAGATAGGTACTGAGGGTCGCCGGGCAATTGGCGAGCGCGGCGTGCATATTCGGAATATGCCCCAGCGTGGCCAGCGTATGATCCAACAGGGCCCGTTGCTCAACGGACGCCGTGTCCGGCGTCACCGCCGACAGCCCGGTCTTGAACGCCTCACTCATACCCGCCCCGTGACTCGAGCTGCCTGCGACACCCTACCCGGCACTGCTTGCCGAGCCCTATCGCACGCGTGCAGGGACTGAGCCGGGTGACCCGCACTAGCGCAGCGCACTCATCGCGGCACCGACCATCTGATGGGTGGCAGACGGGCCGTAACCTGCCTTCACCATCGTGCGCAGACCACTCACCACACCGAACAGATAGTCCGCCAGCTCCTCTGGCGGCTTATCGGCCGTCACTTCACCCAACTCGCGCGCCCGCTCCAGCGCCGAGGCGAACAACCGCACGACCCGAGCCAAACCCATCTGTGCGACTTTTGCGGAAGAGGCATCGTGCTCGGCGGTAAGCTCGTTGATCGTGTTAATCAGCAGGCAGCCACGTTGGCCATCGGCGGTACCAGCGGTACCCGCCACCTCACGCAACACCTGCTCGATAAACGCCAGACCACTACTGGCGCTGCGCAGGCTGGCGCGCAGGCGGGCTTCCAGGTCATCCGCGTAGCGATGCAGGCACAGCTCGAATAATTGGCGCTTGCTGCCAAAGGCCTGATACAGACTACTGCGAGACATACTGGTGCCTTTGAGTAAATCTGCCAGCGAAGTACGTGAGTAACCCTGCGCCCAAAACAGCTGTGTTGCTGCCTGTACTGCAAGGTCCGGATCAAATTCAAGCGGTCTACCCATCGACATGAACTCAGTTTAGGACCGATCGGTCCAAAACTCAACCGAAGGCCCGTAGACACCCGCCGCGGGCTGTCGCAATGCGGTGACACGCACGCACCGCTCGCGGGCAGGTGCTAGGCTCGGTTCACGTTGCCTTGCACGTGCCCCACACTCGCCATCCAACCAGGGAGAGCGTCATGATGGATTGTTCAATCACTTATCGCAGGTTCCTCGCACTGATGCTGCTTGCAGGCCCGCTCAGCAGCTACGCGCAAATCAGCTTCATCGACATCACCAGCCAGGCGGGTCTGGCCAGCTACCGGGCTCAAGCCGGCGACGGCCACGGCCCAGGTGCCGTGTTTGCCGATCTGGACGGCGATGGCTGGGCAGATCTGTATCTGATGCGATCGTGGGGCAACGCGAATGAGCTGTACCTAAACCGGTCAGTAGACGGACAACGCACGTTCCAGCGTGCCAGCAATGATGCGGGCGCTGGCGACACCGGCAACGCGACCGGCGCGATCGCGGCCGACTACGACAATGACGGCGACCAGGATTTGTATGTCCTGAACTTCGATCAGCCCAATGTGCTGTACCGGAACCTGCTTGTCGACACCGGTGCACTGGCCTTCGTCGATGCCACTGCCAGTACCGACCCTAGCCCTGCCAGCAACGATAACCAGCACGGCTTAGGCATGGCATTTCACGAATCGATCGCACTCGACAACGCACTGACGGCAGCGTGGGGCGATGTGGACCGCGACGGCGATCTAGACCTGTACGTGGGCAATCACAACAGCTTCTACTCGGATGACAATCCACCAGAAGGGCCGGTGAATCTGCCCGGGCGGCGCGATGTGTTTTATCTCAACAACGGCGATGGCACATTCACCGACCGCACCAGCGAGTACGCGATGGGCGGCTATTTCAGCGAGAACGGTCAAACCCAAACCAGCGCCCAGCGCTACAGCTCAACCAACGCGGTGATCTTTGCCGATGTCAACAACGACCGTTGGCCCGATCTGTTCGTCACCAACAAGGTCGGCGGGCCAGACGACCGCGATATGCTCTATATCAACCGCGGCCGCGATGCCGCCGAGGTCTGGCTGGGTTTCGAGTTAGTCACCTACACCTTACCCGACGTGTTTGGCCACCAAACAGGCGGTGCTATGGGTGTGGAAGCCGGCGACCTTGATAACGACGGCGATCTGGACCTGTACGTGTCTGACTGGAGCGATCTAGCCAACCCCGGCAACCCCGGCTCCAACGATCTGTGGATAAACCAGCTAACGGAAACCGGCAGTCTTAGCTTCGTCCACAGCCTCGCGCTCCCGGCCAAGTACTCCTGGGGCAACCTGCTGTCAGATTTTGACAATGACGGGCGCGAGGACGTGCACGTCGCCACCGAAGCGCCTGCTCAGGATCATCTGTATCACAACACCGCAGGCGGCTTTGTCGAGATCGCCGCTAGCGCCAACATCGCCACCCCTGCAGTCGGGCGCGGCGACCCCGGCGCTGATTTCGATCGCGACGGCTGGCAAGACATGTTTGTGGTCGCATTCCAGGACAGCCCCTCGCATCTTTACCGCAACAATACCGGCGTCAATTCATCCAACGGCCATCTCACCCTGCGCCTGACCGGGCGCCCGGACAGTTCCGGCGCGCTGCGCTCCAGCCGTGATGCTATCGGTGCCCGCGCCATGGTAACCGCCGATCTGGACAACAACGGCTATGTGGACCTTGGCGAGACGCAAATTCGCGAGGTCCTCTCCGGCTCCGGCAACGCAGCAAGCACCAGCGAGTTGGCGCTGCACTTCGGCCTGGGCCAGGCACCGGCTGCGACCGTCGCCATCCTCTGGCCTAGTGGCGAGCACGCTATTTTCAACGTGCCTGCCAATACCGAGCTTGATGTGGATGAAGCGCTGCAGGTGGGCGGCCCAGCGCAACTGATCAGCAACCTGAGTTTCGAGGAAGCCCTGAGCGGCTGGCGCACGCAACTGTCTGGCGAGGGACAGGCTGATTTCACCGTCGACCCCGGCACCGCCACTGATGGGGCAACATCGCTGCGGGTCGACGTTCACGCAACTGACGGTGTGGGCTGGCATGTGCAGTTTTACCAGGGCGAACGCCCGCTGATCGGGCAGCAGCAATACCGAGTGAGTTTTGACGCCAAGGCCACCACCTCGGACCCAGTGCGCGCGATTGTGATGCGCGATCACGAGCCGTGGACCGGCTTAGGCGCGAGCGAGTACTTTACGCCGCAACCTCAGTGGCAGCACTTTGAGATGATCGCCACCGTCAACGCAACCGACACCGATAGTCGCTTGGGATTTGAGCTGGGTGAAGGCGGCATCCGCACGGTTTGGTTCGACAACATTCGCATGGAGCCGCTAGGAGACAGCGATTTTGATGGCTTGCTGGATGTAAACGACAACTGCACTCTCACAGGCAATCGCGACCAGCGCGATAGTGATCTTGACGGCTATGGCAATGCCTGTGACGGCGACTTTAACAACGACGGCAATACCGACTTTACCGACCTGGCCTACCTGAAGAGCGTGTTCTTCAGCAACGATGCGGATGGCGATCTGGATGGCGATGGCACGGTTAACTTCCAGGATCTGGCGGCGCTCAAGCTGATGTTCTTTAGCGCTCCGGGGCCGAGCGGCGTCAACTGAGCCCGTGGGTGTCAGCAGTGTTCAAGCCCACGCATCGTGTGTAGGCTTGAACACTGCTCAATGTCATCGCCACCCACAGGTAGCTCAATGTCCGCCATTCATGTGCGTCCCGCGCAGCGCGAGGACGCGCCGCAAATTCTTCACTTTATCCATGAGCTGGCCGCATTCGAAGATGCCCGCGATCGGGTCGCAGCAACGCTGGAAGACATCGAGCAGCGCATCTTTGGCAAGGAAGCGCTAGTGCATTCGCTGATCTGCGAGCAAGACAGCAGGCCCATCGGCTGCGCCGTATATTTTTTCACCTTCTCTACTTGGACCGGCAAGCACAGCCTGTTTCTGGAGGACCTGTTCGTCAGCCAGTCGGCACGTGGCCTGGGCGGCGGCAAGGCCTTGCTGCGGGCGCTGGCACGGGTGGCCCTGGCGCGGGATTGCGCGCGCTTTGAGTGGAATGTGCTGGACTGGAACACCGCCGCGATTGAGTTCTACCAGTCGCTGGGCGCGAAACCGCAAAGCCAGTGGATCGGCTACCGGCTGTCGGGCACCGCCCTCACCGACCTGGCCGCCAGCGCCCCCGACGCCTCGCCTAAGCAAAACCCTGACATCTAAAACAACCGGGCCAGTAGACTAAGCGGACTTGATGCTATATACAGGCGGGGCTGAGTATGGAATTCTATGACTCGCCGACTCAACGGTGGCCAAGGTTGGAACACAGGGCATAACGACAATGAAGCCCACGGATACGAATGATCCGGACTACTTTCACAAGGTAGTCGATTGCCAGTGGGGCTGTCCCGCACATACGGATGTGCCGGGCTACATTAGGCTGATCGCGCAAGGTCGGTTCACCGACGCTTATCTGCTCAACCGTCAATCCAACGTGTTCCCAGGCATTTTGGGACGTGTTTGCGACCGTCCGTGCGAACCTGCCTGTCGGCGCGGCCGGGTGGAGGACAAACCAGTTGCCATCTGCCGCTTGAAGCGCGTGGCAGCCGATAACTGCGGCGAATTCCGCGATCAGTTGCCAGCGATTCCCAAAACCGGTAACGGCAAACGCGTCGCCCTGATCGGCGGTGGTTGCGCATCGCTCACCGTGGCCAACGATCTGGCGCCGCTTGGCTATGAGATCACCCTGTTCGAAGCGCTGCCCCGGCTCGGCGGCTTGATGCGCACTAACATCCCGGCCTTCCGCTTACCGGGCGATGTGCTGGATGAGGAAATCAGCGTCATTACCGACATGGGCGTGGACGTACGCCTTAACACCCCGGTCGACAGCATGAAAGCGCTGCTGGATGACAAATTCGACGCCGTGTTTGTCGGCACGGGCGCGCCCAAGGGCAAAGAGCTGAATCTGCCTGGCCGACACGATACGGATCGCATCCATATCGGCATCTCGTGGCTCGAATCCGTCGCCTTCGGGCACATTGAGGACATCGGCAAGCGGGTGCTGATCATCGGCGTGGGCAACACCGCTATGGACTGCTGCCGTACCTCGCTACGCCTGGGCGCAGACAGCGTGAAAGTGATGGCGCGTAAACCCCGCTCGTTCTTCAAGGCCTCTGACTGGGAGTTGGAGGATGCGGAAGAAGAAAACGTCGAGATCATGATCAACCATTCGCCCAAGAGTTTTGTGGTGGAAGACGGCCAGCTCAAGGGCATGATGTTTGAAGAGATGGCGTACCAGATCGACGACGGGCGGATTACCGAAAGCCAGGTGGTCGGGGAGAAGTTTATCCCCTGCGATGACGTGGTGCTGGCGATCGGACAGGAGAACGCCTTCCCCTGGGTAGAGCGCGATCTGGGCATCGAGTTTGATCAATGGGAAGTACCTACAGTCGATCCCGTCACCTTCGAGTCCTCGCGAGAGGGCGTGTTTTTCGGCGGTGACTCCGCCTTTGGCCCCAAGAACATTATCTGGGCGGTGGAGCACGGCCACCAGGCCGCCATCTCCATCCACAAACACTGCCAGGGCGAAGCGCTCACCAGCCGCCTGCCGGACGGGATGAATCTGCAAAGCGCCAAGATGGGCCTGCACGAGTGGAGTTACAGCAACAGTTACGACGGCCGCGAACGCCAGTTGATGCCGCACGTTGATCTGACCACCCGCTTCAAGCAGCTGAATATCGAGGTAGAGCTAGGCTTTACCGCCGAGGACGCCGCGCGCGAGGTGGAGCGCTGCCTTAATTGCGATGTGCAGACGGTGTTTACCGCCAAGCTGTGCATCGAGTGCGATGCCTGCATTGACGTGTGCCCGGTCGACTGCCTCACCATGACCGAGAACGGCGATGAGGCCGATCTGCGCCAACGTCTCAAAGCGCCGGCCGAGAACATTACCCAGGACTTGTACGTCTCGGGCGCGTTGCCGCAAACCGGCCGCGTCATGGTGAAGGATGAGGACCTGTGCGTGCACTGCAGCCTGTGCGCTGAGCGCTGCCCCACGGCGGCCTGGGACATGCAGAAATTCACACTTTTCTCACCCAAAGCAACTGATCAAACCACCGATCAGACGCCTAAGCGAAAAACAGCCAGTCAATGAACGCGGGGACCTGACAGCGGCGACCTTCAGCCGTCGCAGGCCAGCGCGGAGCCTTAAGATGAGCGGACCTACCCACAACGAATTCACCATTAAACTTGCGAACGTCAACGGCACCGGCTCGGCCAGTGCCAATGGCATGCTGATGCAGACCCTGTTCCGCATGGGCATTCCGGTTGTCGGCAAGAACTACTTTCCCTCCAACATCCAGGGCCTGCCGACGTGGTACGAGATTCGCGTCAGCGGCAAAGGCTATCTGTGTCGATCCAAGCGCCTGGACATCATGGTGGCGATGAATGCCGAGTCTTATCAAAAAGACCTGAACGACGTCGCGCCTGGCGGTATCCTCATCTACGACAGCACCTGGCCACGTTCAGCCGAGTTGTACCGCGAGGACATCACCGTGCTGGGCGTGCCGTTGGCCAAAATGTGCAACGAGCACTTCCCCACCGCGCGCGCACGCATCCTGATGAAAAATATTTGCTACGTCGGCGTGCTGGCGGCATTGCTCAATCTGGATATGGATGTGATCCGCGCCTTGCTGCTGGAGAAATTTGCCGACAAACCACATCTGATGGAGGGTAACGAGACCGCCATCAAGATGGGCTACGACTATGCCAAGGCCCACCTGCCCTGCCCGCTTGCGTTCACCGCCGAGCCGATGGACGCCACGGCCAATCACATCACAATGGACGGCAACACGGCGGCGGCGCTTGGATGCATGTACGGCGGTGCGACGTTCGGCGCCTGGTACCCGATTACCCCTTCCACCTCACTAATGGACGGCTTCAGCAAATTCTGCGCAAAGCACCGGGTGGATCCGCAAACCGGACGCAACAACTACTGCGTGATCCAGGCCGAAGACGAACTGGCCGCCATTGGCATGGTGCTGGGCGCCTCGTGGATGGGCGCACGCTCATTTACGCCCACCAGCGGGCCGGGCGTATCGCTGATGAATGAATTTGTCGGCTACGGCTACTACGCCGAAATCCCTGCGGTCATCTTTGACGTGCAACGCGTGGGGCCATCAACCGGCATGCCCACGCGGACGCAGCAGGGCGACATCATGAGCTGCGCCTACGCCTCCCACGGCGATACCCGTCACGTGCTGCTGTTTCCGGCCGACCCGGAAGAGAGCTTCTACATGGCGCCACAGGCCTTCGATCTCGCCGAGCATTTGCAAACGCCGGTGTTTGTGTTGCTTGATCTGGATATCGGCATGAACGATTGGATGGTGCCCGACCTGAAGTGGGACGACAGCTACCGTCCCAACCGCGGCAAAGTACTGGACGCCGAGGCCCTGAGCCAGATGGAGACTTTCCACCGTTATAAAGATGTGGACGGCGACGGCGTGCCGTATCGCACGTTGCCGGGCGAGCACCCGCGCGGCGCGTACTTTACCCGCGGCTC
>CBDUQI010000157.1:0-13992 GCA_965369325.1 uncultured Gammaproteobacteria bacterium | reverse complement strand
CGCCATCCAGTTTGGTGAGCGGTTCGTCACGTACAGTTAGAAAATCAGTGAGGGCCCACACACAAAATTTCTGACACACCCCCTAATTGCAGCAGCGATGAGGCTCACGGGGAGATCGAGACCGAGCACCCAGGCTACCTGGGATCGCAGGACACCTACTACGTCGGCACTATCAAGGGCATCGGGCGCATCTACCAGCAAACGTTCGTCGACACCTACAGCAAGGTGGCCGCCTGCAAACTGTACACGACCAAAGACTAATATCCTCCCCATGAATACGCACACCTCCAATTCTTACTCTTCTTGCTGTTGCATCAAAGCAACAGCTTCGTGCGCCCAATAGTCTTCTTTGGGCAGCAATGCCCGACTTCTTTTCTCTCGGATATCGCTGCCCAGCTGAATCTGGCTAGGTGGCAGAGTGGTAATGCGACGGTCTGCAACACCGTTTTCACCGGTTCAATTCCGGTCCTAGCCTCCAATTTCCAAACTGGAGTAGTCTTGTCTATGTCGACCACATGCAACGGAAATGCGCTTAGATGGCGAGCCCTCTAACCAACAGTTGGAGCGGACACATTGCCCGCCGCTCCCGTTTGCTACCGCAAACCCCTCGCGGCCCGCAAGTGCCGCTCAACATCGTGTTAGGCGTCTTAGCCATGCTCTCTCGAACCATCTAGACCAATTTGGGAAATTCTTTTTGGAGCTGCTCTACTTCGAGAACTTCAAATCCTTGATCAATAAAACTCTCATTCTGCTCTCGCACGATTTCCCGAGCAACTTTATCGTTTGCCGCAACAGTTCCGTGACCATCTTTCGCAATGCATATCTCGAAACCCAGTTTTGCGGCGTCTTTAACAGTGTTAGCTACACAGAATTCGGTCCAATTTCCACAAACGATTAACCTCCTCGCTCCCATCTCCTCAAGGACTTCGCTCAAATTGGTACCATCAAACCCGCTCGAGTTTCGTTTAAACACGACTCTTTCATCGGATCTCACTTCAAGCAATGGATGTAATTCCCACCCGTGTTGATCTTTCGCATACGGTTGGCCTGAAGCCGCACAAGTCTGCAAGTACAAGATGTCTAGTTCAGCAGCGCGGCAAATTTTGACTAATTTCGCCGCTGCATCTATAACGGATTCTCCATCATTTATTGGCGCAGTAATAACTCCATCAAACGCTACCAACTGCATATCCACTACAACTAACACGGTATTTTGTTTCATTGACACACGATAACCCACACGATTTGGATATAACAGATCGACGCCTAACTAGTAGTTGGGGCGGACCCATTTTCGCGACCTCGTTTGGTGCATTGGCTACGCCAATTTTCGCACCAAACTCAGGGGCACTTCCTCTCCACCCCACCAGACAATCCAACCAAGGAGCGTTGCCCAATGAAAGACATCCCTGGGATCGATGAAGACGGCAATCCTAAGAATGGCCCCTTTAAGCTGTTCTTCAAGAACGGCCTTGTCTCTTGTCAGGGTGAATTCGACAACGGAAAGAAATCAGGAAAGTGGAAGTACTTTCTCAATAATGGCCAGATGCAGTCCTCCGGCAGCTTCAAGGACGGAAAGATTATTGGTCGGTGGAAGTGGTTCTACAAGACTGGCGAACCAAGGGGGACGGGCGGCTTCGACGATGAAGAGCAGAAGCACGGTGCATGGAAACGATACCATGCCAATGGCCAACTCTGGGACGAAGGTCGCTTCGAACACGGCAAAAAGAGGGGCACTTGGAAGATTTACGATGACGCGGGGGAGCTCCTAAAGACTCAATGCTTCAAGTAGCGGAGCGGGTGCTCGATGAATTGGAGAACGCCTGGGCGTGAACGTTTCCCGAAACGGGGCGGATAACAAAGCCATGCACCGGAACGGCAGATCCGGGCCGAATCTAAAATCCACGTCGCTGGTTGCCGTCAGGTGATGTGCGGCGTTAAACGACTTGGAACCTGAGGGCCTTTTGGGCGGAGGATCCTTTGGCGATGATCTGCCATTTTCGTCGCCGATTGATGGTAGCACGGAGAGGCTCGGATTCAACACCGCAGTTGACACATTCTACGTTCCAGCCGGATATCAGTCTGGTGAGAATCTAGAGACTTGGAGTCGGTACCAGAACACAACGGGAGCCGATCTCGATGAGGTGTCCACTTATGCGTAGGGAATCCCCCATTGCGACAGCAAGTAATGGGGCTGCCCCGCGTAACGGCCGGCAAAAACAAGCTAGCACCGCCTCGTTTGCTATATTGACCTGACCAGGGGGAAAATATGAAGAAATTGCGTTTCGTCTTGATGTTTGCGCTGTTGTCATTCGGCAATTCGTTACCGGCTGCGTCCCTTGACGACAAACTTGATGAATTCAGGCAGTTTCTGGAGGAATATCATCGCAAGGAACTCATCCTCAGTTTTTCAGTCGCTCTGGTGAAAGACGGCGAGATAGTGCTATCGGAGGGCATGGGCTGGCAGGATCACGATGCCGAGGAGCGCACGACAACCGAAACGACCTATCTGGTTGCATCGATCTCGAAAACGTTTACAGCCGCAACGTTGCTCGCCATGGAAGCTGATGGGCACATAGATCTCGACGACGATTTCGCAACGTTAAGCGATTGGGACAAACGTTGCGAATGGTTGACGAGTAGCGGAATCATATTCGGCGGCGGAACGCTCGATGACGGTACCGTCGTGGAGTCGCCACGTTGCGAAGGGTCAATAAGCCTGCGGCACGTACTACAACACAGAGTGCAGGGCGAACCTGGATCGATGTTCATGTATAACCCGATCGTTTTTGGACGCCTGTCAAATTGGGTGGAGGAAAACACGGACCGGACATGGCGCGAGTGGATGAACGAGTACGTTCTTGGACCCGCCGACCTCGACGCCGTAGCGGCGGGCTGGCGCGATCCTGACAAGAGTGCTGTGCTTACGAATCTGGCACCGCCATTTCGCCATGCACCGGAGCAAGACGACGGCCTCGCCCCTTCAGTGTTGCCGAATCCGGAGCTCAATGCGAGCTCCGGCATCATCTCAGGCGTTTTGGGCCTGGCGAAATACTCCATTGCGCTGGATCAAGGCAAGATCCTGCCAGCTGCGCTGCTTGAGCAGATGTGGACACCTCCGTCGGCGCCTGATGGCAAGCCGGCAAACTACGCGTACGGCTGGTGGGTGCAAGAATGGCAAGGCCACAAGCTTGTATGGCATGGGGGCTGGTGGCCAGAGGCCTACGCTGGTTTGCTCTTGAAGGCTCCGGATGACGGCTGGGCTCTAATCGCGTTAGGCAATACGGACGG
This sequence comes from uncultured Gammaproteobacteria bacterium, assembly GCA_965369325.1. Classification (GTDB taxonomy): domain Bacteria; phylum Pseudomonadota; class Gammaproteobacteria; order Steroidobacterales; family JBCBZW01; genus CBDUQI01. Next base: position 10,701 of record CBDUQI010000157.1, on the reverse strand, counting down.
TATCCACTGGGGCAATCCTCTGCACAGAGCAGAAGTAGAGAAATCTCCGCTTGCAGCCAAGTTCCTTAACCTCTTCGTTTCAGATTAGAAGAAGTTGTTGCGAATCGAATGGCCTATAGATTTCGGATGGCGGGAGACTAGGTTGGCTCGACTACGAAACATTGCGTGTGCTGCCCTTGCCATCGCGTCGATTTCTTGTGCAGAGTCGCCTTCGGGTGCACGGCCTACCTCCGAGGTAGGCGGGGGCAATCCGTCAGTCGTAACGGATCTCGTCAATATCGATTGCGTTTTCCCCGCAAGTCCGACAACGCTAGTTGATACAGACGGGCTCGTGCTAAAGGTGTGGGCATTTTCTCCCCACGATGTGCACTCCCGGCCCGAACTACCAGACGATCCGAATCTGCTCGCTTATCGTGCTGCCATCCGTCAGGCCGGAGCGGACGTTCGGCTCCAGCCGTTGCTGGTGCCATCAGACCTAACGCCAGCAGAGTCCGACATCTGGCGCGACGAGCAATACAATAACGATCAGGTCTACCGTGGCGACGTTGGTTCAATCGAGCCCATTACCTGCCTGGATGCTCTGCTATTCGCGGCGCAGAACGCCAGGCTGTCACAGCTCGATCACCCAACCGAGTTCCTCGCTTCGGTATTACGTCGCAAAATTTCTGAGACGGAGGAGATAGTGGTGATCTTCGGCGCTGGCGAGACGATGTTCCCGCCGAAATCCGTATACGGGCTTGACGTTGTCGATGAGTATTTGGCCCAAGGGTGGCGCTTTTGGTATCAGCTGCACAACCACACTTTGCAGTCGCAGGGCGAGCAGATTGCACTGGGTGTCCCGGCGCCCAGCACGGCCGACGTGCGGTTCGCGCGGAGCTTGGCGGAGGAGCGAGGGTTGGAGAGCGTCCGCGTGACGAACGGCTTGTACACCTTCATCGCTGTAGTCAGCGAGCTGTCGGCCTTACGCGCTCGCTAAGATCCTCAGCGACCAAGTCGTCTCACTCGCACGGGTGTTCGATCTACCGGAAATTGAAACTCCCGCCCAATCTGGTTGCGCTAGAGTCACCGAAATTGTAGTTGCCGCGTGAATGGCTAAGAAACAGCGTCCATCGGGAGGTGATCTCGAAGCCACCGGTCAGCTCAAAGAACACATCTTCGCCGTCAAGTTTTCGAACCTCCTCCGGCCCGGGGTTCAGGAGAATCCCTTCCGACCCTTCCAATCTCCAAAAGCTAATGCCGATTTTCGGCGTAAGACTAAAACGTTTGCCAAGAGCGACGGCATACCCTCCGCTCAAGCGGATCTCGTCTAAACTTAGGGAATCGCCAAGATTCAGTAGATTGTCACTATCTGCTCCCGAGTAAGTAAGTTCGGCGATGCCGCCGGTGTCAAACCGATAGCCAACGATCAGGCCTCCGACAGTGGTGTTCTCGTCGTTCAGCACGACAGGCGCTAGTCGATCCGTCTCAATATCGACGCTCCCCCTGCCAAGCTCAACTCCGATGAATACTTCGTTACCCTTCGCATCACTGCACGCCAAAGCTAAAACGATCAAACTCGCGATTGTTCTGTTCATGCTCCGCTCCTTCTAAGAGATGGGTTGGCGTCCGCTCGCAAGCGAGTCACCCGTGGACGTTACGTTCGCGTGCTAGCGCCACAACCGCTCTAGCGCATACGCTAATTCGTGCTTGTCGCACACTCGTCGCTGCATCGTAAGTACGTGGCCGTAGCCTCGCAGCGTGGTGATGGCTGATTGACCGAGATGTTGACGAAAGAACATCACCAATTTGTCAATGTCGTTGTCACAAATCGTGCAAGTGGATTCCAGGTTGAAGATCTTGCGCCTAGTGAGTGAACGCTCCAGGTAGTTGGGCATCCCGTTGCGATCTGTGGCACCCAGAAGCAATGCGATGAATCGTGCCTGATTCAACGAGAGTGCGCTGACCGTATCGCCGTCAATATCCAACATTGAGAATCGAGATGGTGAAATGATGTGCTTGCCACACCGCCAAACGAGATCAAACGGTGCTGGTCGCGTGGCCTCAGTTGCCTGCGGTGTAAGCTGTGTGTCTAACCAAGCGTAGTACGGACCGAGCTGTTCCATGATGTTGTTCAGCAATGTTCCAACGCACTCAAACCGTGCTGTAGAGGTCATCGAGGCTGCTGGAATGCGAAACGCCATTCCAGAAATGTTGGGCAAACCCCCGCGGCTAACTCGGGTAAGCGTAGTGACGCATATATGCGGAAGTCGGCGGTGCAAGTTGTCTCGTATGCAATGCACACTCACCATGTGCTGAGCACGACGGTTCCCGCGGCGTTGGATTCTCGTGCGCTGAGAAATCAAGTGTAGTGCTTTGTTTGCTTCGTTGGCACCCAGGAGTGTGTGCAAGTCTAGCTTGCCATAGATGTCTTCTCCGACAACGAAACGTCCCGTCTTAGTGGCCCGATTGTAGCGCCAGAGCATAGTTGGGCTTAGTTCGCCTCCGTTACTCAGCTCGTCTTCTCTGCGCAATGAATTGATGGGCAAGTGCTCGTCGCCGAACCAGCGGCCTGTGGCGACAGCGATCCCCTGTTCTCGTGGAAACATTGTGCGCGCTCCGTTATCGATCGATGGGGGGCTGCGGGTAGCCAGTTTTTTGCCTAATCAGCAACTCATCGACAAAGTTGCTCCAACCGTTCCCGTCCAGATCGACCCCATGTTCCACCAAAAAATCAACATCGCTCTGATCGACCCAACCATCGCCGTTGGTATCAGCCAGAGCCTGGTCGCATTCATCACCGATGCCGTTCTGGTTGACATCGGTCTGCTCAGGATTGGTGACAGTGGGGCAATTGTCGAGCCCATCCAGAACATCGTCGCAGTCAATGTCATTGATGCACATTTCGGGCCCGGGATCCGGGCAAAGATCTGTATCTAGTCGTCCTGTCTGGGTGGTCCTTCGCAAGGACAACCCAAGGGTCCCATTGAGAGGGTCCTCGCATTCCTCGCCATCAAGACCAAACCCGAAAAGTACGTGCGCCTCACCGAACGGAGTGCCGAGGCCACTGACCTGAAGCGGCGAAATCAGAATATCCGAGATGCCGTCAGCATTCATATCACCGATAGGTGTGACTCTGGTGGATGAGTAGTGTGATTGCGGCACCCCACTGTGCAGAACCGAAAAGCCTGTGAACCCGTCTGCGGCGCTGAGATCGATTGAGGTGGGCCAGTTTCCACTATGGCCGAACAGCACCCTAACTTTGTCGGTGGTCGCGAGCACGTCGGCGATCCTATCGCCGTTGACGTCGGCGGTTGCTATTCTGGACAAGCGCCCCATCGTGTCCACAAATTGAAAACCCTGGGTGCCATCCAAGGCATCAGAATAAATTACTGGTGGTAACGAGTCAGTGCTGCCGAAAACCGCCACACCTCGGACGTCCTCTGCGAGGAAAACATCATCCAACCCGTCGCCGTTCACGTCGCCGCCGGCTGAAAAATCGTGGATCGGGAGGCTGGAGGCTATGACAAACCCCGTATTGGGTTGAAGCCCGCAATCATCTCCTGCCGGGCTTTCCTGCTCTCCGCAGTCGATAGAGTAGTGTTCCTCAAGGTGTTCATCGCCAAAGACGGTAACCAAAAATGAACCATCTGTGGTTTGCCCGTGAAGCCGAATGTGAACGTCCGCGATGGCGTCTCCGTTTGAGTCGCCGCGCAGGCTGACAAATCTGGTAAGTTCGCTGCCTGCGAATTGCGCACGTGGCAACTTGATCAGGCTGCGCTGGGTGTTAGCGACGTAATCGAGATGTACGGTATCTGTTCCGCCGGCCAATGGTCCGTACAGTAAATACATATCGGTCTCGGGCCCGTTGCCTTCGCCACTGGTACATACAATTGCCAGGTCATCGAAGCCGTCCGCGTTAACGTCACCACCGCCAGAAACGTCTATCGCACTGCTGCCCACAGGACATCTGATCTCTTCGGTCGGTAGATCCGAAAACCACAGATCACCCGTGTAAGGTTCACGGCCGCCGTACAGAATCTTTACGTGCAGCACGAACAATCCGTGCGGAGGGCCGCTAAACACATGAAACGCGAAGTCGTCAAAGCCGTCTGCGTTAAAATCGCCCGACGACACGTCCCAGAACCACCCTGTCGCCAAAGGCGGGTCGTCCAACGTTCTCATACTCAGGCGAAACGTGTACTCGGGTTCGACGCGTGTCGTTGGTTCTGTGCCGGACTCCACCGGCAATGGTTGTGCACCAATGTAAACGTCTATCCACCCAAAACTACCGATAGCGAAATCGCTAAGTCCGTCCCCATTGAAGTCAAACCTGCCGACGTTGTTACTCCCGAATTGAATCAATTCATTGGGCATGCTCGGCCCGACGACTAAACGCCCACGCCCTTCATCGAGCAGGTCGAGATCGAAGTCGGTAGCGGTAACGAACTCGTCACCACCAATCGCTGGTGAGGCGTTGAGCAACAGCAACAACCATGATGCCAGCGTGCACACCACCGAGCGATTAGAGTTTCTCAAAAGCAAAGGTTGGGGGTTCGTCATCGCTGATTACCTCTTCCGCTGATCAAGTGAAATCCGCTGCTCGGCGCAGACGCTTTGCAATCTGGCAAGTGCCTCGCGGACGTGGATATCGCCAACCGGCCGTAGCTCCAATAACCGGCGATGGGCGTCTTCCAATATCTGCTTCGGGCCGTCTGAGCATTGGCCTGCAGCCAGCGAGGCGCCGCTAACGCTGCGGGCGACTTCGACGCGCCAGGGTTCTAGATCGTCATTGGCTGCGTAAATGCTAAGCGCCATCTCAATCTCGGAAAGGGCGCGCGGATAGTCGCCGAACCGAACCCAGGCATCCGCCAAATTGGTTCTATATATCGCCAGATAGGGATGCATTTCTGGTAAGACGGTCGATGCCGTGTCCACCGCTTTTTGTAACGTGCTAAGCGCTGTCGCTATTTCGCTCTTTCGCAGCATAAGGCGCCCCAAGTTGTTTAAACTCAACGCGACCAGCGGATGGTCGGGATCCAACGTCGCCTCGCGAACGGCAAGTGCTTCTTCGTAATGCTGTTTGGCCTGCTCAAGTTGCCCGAGCCGGGCATGTAGCGTCCCCATGCTGTTGTACGCGTAGGCAATTTTCGGCGAAGTTGATGGGTATATTTTTCGCTTGCTCGCTAACGCTGCTGCCAATAGAGGTTCGGCTTCATCCAAAAGGCCTTGGTCCAGCAACAGTTGCCCGATGTTGCCTTTGATGACGGCAACATCTTCATCCAATGGGCCCGCTCGACGCTCCTTTATGGCAAGCGCTCGCTCATAGTAGAGCTTCGCTTCTTCGTACTGGCCTTGTAACCGACGGGCTAGGGCGAGGGTGTTGTAAGCGTTTGAGCTTCGCAACCTGTCCTCTTGCGACTCATAGATGCCGATGGCCTCGTTGACAAGTGTGATTGCATGTTCAACGTTACCTCGATCCAGTTGTAACGAACCGAGGTGATGCAGACTGTCGGCCAGACCGAGCGGGTCCGATACGGCTAACTCGCGCCAGAGTTCGTTTGCCCGTTGCAGCAAGTTGAACGCCGCGTCGTAGTCGCCGAGTCCAATGTACGCGCGTCCCATGACATCTAACAATCGTGCCCGCACCTGTTTCGGGAGATCGTTATCCTGAAGCACTCGGTCGGTGTTTCGCTCCAATAAGGTCTTTGCGGTGATGACCTGTCCATCGGCATGACCTGGTCCCGCCAGTTGAAACATCTCCGCCATCACGTTGGTGGTGGTCGAGGCAAGCTTAGCTTCGACCTGAGCGCGGCGGCTATCCTTCGCACTCTTGATGCCAATCAGAGTAGTCACGAGCGCCATTGCCGCGAACGCCACTGCAGCGGCGCGAACCCATCGATGCATACGTTGGCGTCGTTCTTGTCGCTGACCTTGCGCAACGACCGAGGCTTCTACGTAAGCTTGCTCCTCCGACGACAGATGCACCGTGGAATCCAACAACGCCCGTCCCTCGCTCAGCCGAAGCCCGTTTGGTAATAGCAAAGATGTATGGCGGTCATTCTCCAACCACTCCTGGGCGTCCCTTGAGACCTTTGCGTAGATTTGCAGTGTATGTTGGTTGTTCGCTACCCAGCTCCGCGCCTTGCCCCAACTGGTCAACAAGGCCTCATGGGCCACTCGCACAATCCGAGTACCGTCGCGCGCGCGCGAAACTGACAGCAGGTGCGCGTCGCGAAACGCTTCCAGCAGCCGAGTTGCCGGTTTCGTGGTCGCTACGGTGTGCCAAGGGGCCGATTGGCCCGTAACCAATTGCTCGCGGTTGCGGTTGATGAGGCACAGTCTCGCCAAAACGCTGAAAAGACTTGCTTGCGCATCGGGAGGGAGGTTGCTCAATATTTCATCCGCGCGGCGAGCCAAACACCCCTCAATGCCCCCAAGTTGCTGGTATGCCTCAAACGTCAGAACGGATTCCTGAGTTCGCCGATCGTACAATTGCATCAATACGAATTCGAGAACAGCGAGGGATTCGAGCGGCGCGGAAGCATCCTGAATAATGCGGTCACTCAGTGACTCTCCCCGCACCGTTTCAAGCGCTAGGTTGAGTAGTTTCGCCGGCTGCACAATCATTTCCCGCAACTCGGCCACGGTTGGAGAGCAAAGTGTGTAAATTCCACCGCCGGCTACCATTGTTGCCAAGGTTCTGCTTTGCAAGCCGCTCGGTAAAAAATCGCTGCGTAAAGTTGCGATGACATAGCACCAGCCGGATCTGGCCAACCCGTCTAAGGCGTCAAGCAACCCATCCCTCTCAGAGGCGCGAATGCTCGGTGCGCAAAACAGTTCCTCCATCTGATCCACTACCAGGGCAAAATTGACACCTGCTCCCAAGCCGCTATGGACCAGGCGTTGTATAATTTGCCCGCCGTCGTGCGGACGACTGCGTAACTGTTCCGCGACAAACCTCACGCTGCTAGTGCTCTCCAGTATTTCCGGAAACGCAGTGACAACGGCGTCAGCTAGATCGTCGAATACATCGCCCTGACCGCCACGGTAACAAAACACCACGCGCCGCCAATTGGCGGTGCAGCCATGCGGCTCCTGGCAAAGCCGCGGAACAACGCCCGCCTTCACCACGGAGGACTTGCCAGCACCCCCAGCGCCAGTCACGAGCATAAAGGCACATCCGTCGGACGCCTTTCGATGCAGATAACTCAGTATCTCGTCCACGGCTCGCGCACGCCCGAAGAAGATAGGTGCGTGCTCGTATTCGAATGCCTGCAATCCGCGATACGGGGCGTCGTCCCACAGGGCGGGGCCTTCAAAGCGCGGCTCGATCAGAAGATAGAAACCACCCCCGGAGGACTCGTGCGCGGGCCCAGAGCGCCCGCCACGCACTGTTTTGATATAGCGAGGTTGGCTGGACGAATCGCCCAAGGCCTTTCGAATCCGTCGTATGTGCTGGGTCAACGCGGATCTTTCTCGGCCTCCCACCGGGACCTGACATAGCACTGGATGCAGTGCCTCACGCGTTACCACATGGCCGTAGTTGGACGCCAGCAACGCCAACGCCTCGAACTGCCGGCGCGTCAGCGTTTGTGGTTCCCGGCCGTGCACAGTTACGCGATGCAGGGTCGGCTCGAGTTTTACCGCACCCAGGTAATAGGTCTCGCGGTCAAAAACGGAGTTTGTCTTCAGCGTGTTCATTCGGTCGTGTTACCCGCGGCTAATCGGATTTACCTGTCCTCTCGCTTTTAGCCGAATTGTTTGCCGAATGAAAGGCTTAGCGCAAAAACTCACCCAGATGTCACTTTAACTGGCAGTCATGCGTCGAAATGTCCTGATACGACATTTGCGGCTGCCGTCGTCAATGTGCGATGTCGAGTCGTTGGTGGCGGGAAAATAGGCGCCCGCGCCCGAAATCATGTTGTTTCAGATTCGATCAGTTCTACGCCATGTATCGGTTCAGTGCCCGAGGTCTATCCTCGCTTTGCACTAACCAAAAGGTTGCGCCGCTATTGCGGCGAAGTCGACGGTTTTGTCCTCGGCTAGCACGCCCCATACGCGGCCTATGACTATGGACACTCAAAAGGAGACATCATGAATCTAAAAATGATAAGGCCACTACGGTTGTTCGGCACAGCAATGGTATGCCTAGTGCTCAGCGCGTGCGTTCTGCAACCGTACAACGATCAAGTCCTTGAATCACGAAACTCAGCCGTTCTATTCCAGGGATCAACTGTCGTTCCAGATGATTTGGTTGAGCTTCAATACCTGAGTTCAAGTAGTGGGCAATTCGAGACGTTTGCTACTACCCGTACCATCACCGACCCCGTGGTCGTTGGCGGCACCACGCATTTCCTCTGGAGCATAACTGTAAACGTACCTACGGACGCGTGGCGGTACGCGGGATATGATTGGGAAGCGGAGATTCGCGTTTATTGGCCAGTTGCTGGCGTTGGGCTTCCGACTGTCGAAGCCGGCGCGGTGGCTTGTTACGAGGAGTACGATTTCGACTATTTTGACTTTGCCAATCATTGCGCCTCACCAGAAAGTCCGCTGATCACGCTCAAGACCCCGTACTACTAGCGTCGTGTTGCAGCCGAGCCTCCATCAGCCAGTTGGTGCGCAGCTTTCAATTAGCCAAATAATTTGGCGTCGGGTGCGCCGGAACAACGGCTCTTCGAAAAACTACAAATCCTAAACCAAAACGGATTTTCGGAGATTATCCCCTACTTGGTCCAGTGACGGCAGGTGTTGCAGGCCTGCCTGTTGCTGAGCCTGGTGTAATACGGCAGGCTTAATAGGGTTTGGGCATATGAAGTCGGAGCTGGGATCAGATGCTCTGCACCACTTGGAAATCACAACCTAGGCACGGTAGGCTCAAAACTAGGTTCTCAAACTTTCATAGTATTAGCTAGGGACCGCCGGTCATGTCAGTCCAGATCAGAGACGCTCGAGTAAGTGATATCCCTCATTTGGCGTACGTTTGGATGCAAGCTGGCGGAGGTGTCTTTGACGCCATCTATGAGGGTGCGATCCCCGGTCGGGAAACCAACCTGATAATCGAACATGTCTTTTCTTGGCTGAACGCAACATCATCCTTTCGCAACTGGAGAATTCTCGAATCTGACGGAGAAGTAGTCGGTGCTCTGCACGGCTACCGGGCTGAAGCTGGTGAGCAAGATCCGGAAGACCCACTAGCGCGAGAAGATCGCATGCATTTGTTGACACCCTTTGTCGAGCTCTGCCCGCCTGCCGGTAGTTACTACGTGTGCGCGGTGGCGCTCTATACGGGTAGTCGTGGGCGTGGGTACGGAAGTCAACTTATGCGAGCAGCGGAGTGCGCTGCACGGTCAATGGGACTGACGAGAACTAGCCTTCATGTCTTTGAGGAGAATGCCTTGGCGGTGAGTCTGTACAAGGAGCTTGGTTACGAAGAGCTCGGCCGAAGTCCAGTTGTACCGCACTCGTTGATCCGATACGAGGGAGAGCTGCTTTTGATGGAGAAGTCTCTACTCTGAAAGAAGGAACTTGCCGCTTGTTCAGTTGATAACTCAAGCAATACTGTTGATGATCGATCAAAGCATGAAAGCACGCGCAAGGTCGGGGCTGGTTTGTTTGGGGGCCCTCATATCAAGTGCGCCAGAATTGAGTTCTTACCTGACTACTCGTGATCTGGTGGCGAATTGGGTTGGCGTTTTGAACGCGAAGAGAGCAGGGTGGGACTAAGAACCAGGGGAGATATCAATCGACGTCCTGTGCCAGGCGCGCCGCGCTGGCCGCGCCGGCGATAACAAGGGGGCATGTGGATGAGCTTTTCTCTACATCACGGAGTCGCATACGCGCTGGGCACCGCGCGCCCACAACCGCGGTGGGCGTTTGCTCTCAGCGCATTGCTGGTAAGTACGGGTGCCGCCGCCGGGCCATTTCCTTCAGAGCTAGACCTTTCCTCGCTGGACCCTGCAAACGGGGGCGACGGCACTTCGGGTGCCATTCTCAATGCGGTCACGGCCGGTGAGCGGCTCACACCGACCAAATACCTCGGTGACATCAACGATGACGGCATCGCTGACTTCGGCACTTCCGATGCCTTCGACAATCAAGGATTCGTGGTATTCGGCTCGGCCCAGGGTTTCCCCGCCGTCAACGAGCTCGGCGACTTGTCAGCCGCGAGCGGCGGCGATGGCACCCAGGGCTTCGCCACGTTCGGGCGCGCGTTGCCCGCCGGCGATCTCAACGGCGATGGCGTTGACGATGTGCTGGTTGGTGGATCTGTCAAGGTGCCACCGGACGACCCAGCGATCAGCGACACCGCCTACATCCTATTTGGTCGCCAAGATGGCTTTGCGGCAGATGTCGATGGCGCCGACCTGCTGCCCGAAAACGGCGGGGACGGCAGTGAGGGCTTTGCCTGGTATATCGCTGAAGACAGTGATATGGGGCAGTTCACCCGAACTGTTAGTGGCGACTTTAATGGGGACGGTAGGGCTGATCTTGCCCTGGGGGTCAGCAGCTCCGACCCAGGTGGTCGCTCCAATGCTGGGCGAGTGTACGTTTTGTTTGGGCGCGCGGCCGGTTACCCACCTGTACTTCGCACGGACGATCTGCTGATTAGTAACGGCGGTGACGGGGCGAGTGGATTTGTCCTCAATGGTGAGACCGGTGCGGGCCAGGGTGGCCAGTTTGACGGCGATGGCGCCGGTTTCCTGGTGGACAGTAGTGACG
>CBDUQI010000156.1:0-14021 GCA_965369325.1 uncultured Gammaproteobacteria bacterium | reverse complement strand
CTATAGCCCAACAGCGCGAATGCAAGCAAAATAAGGACATACCGACTGGTGTGTTGGCGCTGTGGCCGTAACCACAGTGCCCCGCAGCACGCAGTTGCAGGGGTTACCGTTTTGGTTCAGGCTGGCACCACGCTACGCTGCCCGCGCCAGCCCCGCAAAGCCCTGGATCACAGTTTGCCTGAACTCCCCGAAGTCGAGACGACCTGCCGCGGTATCGCGCCACATATTGAGGGGCGCCGCGTGCTCGATGTGCGGGTGCGTGAGCCCCGGTTGCGCTGGCCGGTCACCCGGGGCCTGAAAGGTGCGCTGACGGGCCAACAGGTCGATCAGGCTTATCGACGGGCTAAATACATCCTGCTGGGCACGCCTACCGGGCACCTAATCATCCATCTGGGGATGTCGGGAAGCCTGCGTGTGTTGCAGCACAACACACCGGTTCAGGCCCACGACCACGTCGACATCATGTTTGAAGACAATGTGTTGCTGCGGTTTAACGACCCGCGCCGCTTCGGCTGCGTGCTGTGGACCCGCCGGCCACCTGAGACTCACAAGTTGCTGGCCAACCTAGGCCCAGAACCGCTGAGCCCCGATTTTTCGGGCGAACTGCTGTTCAAATTGTCCCGCAAGCGCAAGGCCGCGGTAAAGAATTTCATCATGGACGGCACGGTAGTTGTCGGTGTGGGGAATATCTACGCCAGCGAGGCCCTGTTCGATGCGGGTGTCCACCCAAACCGGGCAGCCGGGCGCATTAGCCGCGCACGCTATGATCGGCTGGCTGAATGCATCAGGGCGGTACTGAGCCGCGCGATTGAAAGCGGCGGCAGCACCTTGCGCGACTTTCTGCGCGCAGACGGCAGCCCTGGGTACTTCCAACTGGAATTGCATGCGTATGGCCGCGCCGGAGAACCCTGCAAGCGGTGCAGTAAGCCGATCAGCCAATCGGTCATCGGCCAGCGCTCGAGCTTCTTCTGCACCCGCTGCCAGACCTGACTTCGGCCAGCGCCGGCGGTGCAGTACAACTGCACGAGGCGGCAGCGGATATTACGTCTGGTATCCTTTGACCTACGTCACAAAAACTGCGATCTTGGCCGGCACAACAATATAAGCGAGCAGGGATAGACACTTATGTTTAATCACGAATCTCGCACAGGATCGCAGCGGCACTCCAGCAGTCAACGTGCCAGCCTACCGGCGGCGCGCGTGAGCGGCGCCCTTGCCTGTGCAATAGTCGCCTTCGGCACCATCGCCCTAGCGCCCCTCAGCGCGCTTGCGAATGCCGGGTTTATTGAAAAAAACTTGGGTCAGACCAGTGCCTCGGTGGACTTCGTCGCCCGGGCGGGCGAGTACACCGGGCTTATCGCTCGCGACACGCTGGTGTTGATAAGCACAACCGGCGAGAGTGAGCCGCTGGAGGCCGGCAGCCGGCACCGCCAGGATCAACGCCCGACGGCCTTCCAACGGCATGTCGCGCAAATGCAGCTGATTGGCGCACAGGCCGGCGCAGCCGCGCAATCAACCCCGCTTAGCGGGCGCAGCCACTACCTGAAGGGTGCCAGCCCGGAAGCGTGGATTCGCAATGTCGAGCATGTGAGCGATGTGCGCTACGAGCAGGTCTACCCCGGTATCGACCTGCTATACACCTGGGAAGACGCCCACCTGCGCTACGACTTTGTAGTAGCGCCCAACGCCGACCCAAGTGTGATCAAGCTAGCATTCGTCGGCGCCAGCGACATCAGCATCGGCGAAGACCAACAACTTCAGGTGAAGCTGCCCGAAGTCACGCTGAACAATCGCGCGCCGTACGTGTATCAGCATACCGAACAGGGGCTGCGCACGATCGACGGGCACTTTGAAGTCGCCGAAAACGGCGAAGTGAGTTTTGCGCTCACGCAGGCGCACGACCCGGCCAAGATGCTGGTGATCGATCCGGTGATTGAGTTTACCCAGTACATGGGCGGGTCAGGCGAGGACATTGGCAATGGTCTGGCGGTGAATCCAGACGGTACCGTCTGGGTGACTGGCACCACCGATTCGCTGGACTTTAGCACCATCGGTGAGATTGACGACAGCAACAATGGCGGCATCGATGTTTTCCTCACGCGCCTGTCGGCGACCGGCGCGGTACTCAGCGCGACTTACCTTGGCGGCAGCGAGGACGACATTGCTCATGTGGTCGCCGTGGATAGCACCGGCAATCCGCACATCGGTGGTTACACGTTGTCCAGCGACTTTCCCAGCGTAAACGCAGCGCAGCCGACTTTCGCCGGGGCCGAGAGCAACGTATTCGGCGCGGGCGACGGCTTTGTCGCCAAGTTGAACGCCAACGGCGACGCGCTGGTGTACGCCACCTTTATCGGTGGTGAGGACCTAGCAAACTTCTTCCTCGGCTTTGAATGGGTACGCAGCATCTTCATTGACGATGCCGGTAATGCCTGGGTGGCGGGCGAAACCGCCGCGCCGGATTTCCCGGCCACCACCGCCATCAACGGTCGCGGCTGTTTGCAGGACGAGGAAGGTTTGCGCTCGCTGTTCGTGGGCGACGCCTTCGTCGCCAAGTACACACCGGCCGGCGCGCTGGATCTGTCATTCTGCTACGGAGCGGGCGAGCGTGATGCCGGGCGGGGCATCTCTGTTGACGGCACGGGTAATATTTACCTGAGCGGGTTCAGCCGCTCCGACGATTTCCCCACCACGGCGGGTGCGGTGCAGGAAACGCAAGGCAGCACGGGGTTGCTCTACGACGCGTTCGCCGCCAAGTTTGATGCCCTCACCCTGGCGCCGCAGTACGCCACCCTGATAGGTGGCAACGACACTGAGTTTACGCAAGAGTCTGCGCTTGGCAGTGATGGCTCTCTGTATCTGGTAGGCGTCACGGGCTCACCCAACTTCCCCACCACGGCGGGCGCTTTTCAGACCAGCTACGCAGGGCCGGTCAACACGATCCTGGGCAACCAGTTTGATGCCGTGGTGCTGCGCCTGAGCGCGGATGGCAGCAACCTGCTCTTCTCCACTTTTCTGGGCGGCAACGGCGAGGACAATGGCTGGGGGCTGGCAGTGACCAATGCAGGGTACGTGCACATCGCCTCCAGCACCGAGTCGGCCGACTTCCCCACCGTCGCTGCCGTGCAGGCGCAGAAGGGCGAGACCTTTGGCGTGCCCGTCGCCACCGGCACCGATACCGCGCTTACCCATGCAATCGCTGCCGAGCGACTGTTCAGCGGCACCGGTGATGATCTGGACATGTACGTGGTCGCGGCGAACGATGGGCAGAACGTGATGCATCGTCGAAACGATGCCGACGGTAGCTGGAGCAGCGCCAACATCGGGCCTGCAAGCGGCAACAGCAATGGCATTGCCGTGGGCCTCACCGACGGGTTTTTCCCTGATCTGGTGGTCGCCAACGACGGCTCCCCCAACCACTACTACGTAAATGACGAGACCAGCGGCTTTAACTCGGCGGTCAACATCGGCGCCGAAAGCGACGCCACGCGCGACGTGGCCATTGGCAGCTTTACTGGCTCATCCAATCTGGATATTGTCGTCGCCAACTACAATCAGGCCAACCGCCTGTACGCGGGCCCGTTCAGCGCCAGCTCGGCGCCGGTGGATATGATTGGTGCCGTGCGCGCCACCACCAGTGTTGCCATCGGCGATGTTAACGGCGATTTGTTCGACGACATTGTGTTTGGCAACCAGAATCAATCCAACCGCGTGTACACCCGCAACGCGGGCGGCGCCGGTTACGGACTGGCGGCCAATATCACAGCTGATGCGAACGACACCCGCGACGTCGCCCTGGGCGACGTCAACGGCGACGGTTTTGCAGATATCGTGGCAGGCAACTACAACCAACCCAACCGGTTGTACCTAAACGACGGTGCCGGCGGCTTTCCCACCGGCACTGATATCGGCACCGACGTGCATGCCACCACCAGCGTATTGTTTGCGGCGGTTGATCGCGACGACACGCTGGACCTGATTGTGACCGGCGACGACACCAATCTGTACTACCTCAACGACGGTGCAGGCAACTTCACTCTCGCCGGCATGATAGACCTCGCCATGGGCGCGGCCAGCGACCTCACCCGTGTGGATGAGGGCTGCGCCGCGTGTTTCCCGTACGAGTACGAAGTGTTCGCCGCGCGGGCGGGCGCCACCAATCTGGCCTACGCGCATCAGCCCTTTGATCTGTACGTGAGCACGCTCACCCCGGATGGCAGCGCGCTGGCGTTCTCGAGCTTTGTGGGTGGCGATGGCGACGACACCGCCTTTTGGGGGCTGGACCTGGACACCAGCGGCAACGCCTGGGTGGCCGCCACCACCAACAGCACGTTCTTCCCGGCCGCCGCAAATACTTACGCCGGTGGCAAGAGCGACGTGGTAGTGGTGAAGATCGCGATCGACATGGATGTGGACGGGGTTCCGGACACGCTGGATAACTGCACCACATTTGTTAATCCGGCGCAGCAGGACACGAACGGTGACGGGTTTGGTAACCGCTGCGATGCAGACCTGGACAACGACGACACCGTGAATTTCACCGATCTAACGCTGCTTAAGGCCGCCTTCTTCAGCACGCCGGGCAGCGCCAACTGGAACCCGGATGCGGATTTCGACAGTAACAACACGGTGGACTTCACCGACCTCAGCATCATGAAGGGCATGTTCTTTCAGCCGCCAGGGCCTAATGGAGAACTGCTGCAGTAATGGTCGTCGAGCGACGCATTCACCTGCCCATCAGCCTACCGCTCGGACTGATGCTGGGTGCGATAGCACTGGCGCAGAACTCGCCAGCGTTGGCAGGCGAACCGTTTCTGGCTGCACGAAGCGATCCTCGCACAGCCGTTGACTGGAAGCTGATTCAGCGCTCCAGTGCCAGCGGGGCAAATGTGCCGGTGAAGATATTTTACCGGTTGGATGAATCCGGGCGGGTTCAAGCCCGGGTCACCCTCAGCAGCACTGGACAGACATTGCCCGGACAGGATTTCGTTGATAACGACTGGCCAGTGTCCGCCAACGTCGGCACCACCGCCAACTTTCCGCTATCTGAGGTGCCTACGGGCGGCAACTACGACATCCATCTGCAGCTGCTACGCGACAGTGACAATGCCGTGGTCGGTACTGCCGATATCCTTCAGATTGCGGTGGGCGATGTGTACCTGGCCGGTGGACAGAGCAACATGTCCGGCTTCTCGATTTTCCTTGACGATGCCGAGACGCCGATTGATCAGGTCCATCTGTTTGGCAACGACTACGTGTGGAAGCAGGCCAGCGAGCCGATGGATGATGGCAGCGGGCAGTTGGACACCGTCTCGCTGGACTTCCCTCAACATTCGCTGATGCTGCGGTTTGCAAAAGATGTGGTCGCCGCCACCGGCGTGCCGGTCGGAATTATCCCGGGCCCGTTAGGCGGCAGTAACCTGGTAGATCAATGGCAGCGGGACAGCCGGGATCCGGACAACCGCAACACGCTGTACGGCTCGCTGCTCTATCGCTATCGCTTGCACGCACACGGCGCACCGCCAGCGGGTTTTTTGTGGTTCCAGGGCGAGTCTGATGCCGGCACCGTGGCGCCGGGATACTACCGCACGCTGTTGCAGGGCCTGATCGAAGACTACCGCACCGATCTGGCGCATCCGCAGCTGCCTTTTGTGGTGGCGCAACTCGGCACTTATACGTTTTCCTGGCTACCCGGTTGGCTTGCAGTACAGGAGGCACAACGTCAGGTGGCACGCAGCGATGTCCATGTGGCGCTAACCACGACCGTGGATCAACCCACCATCGATACCATCCACTACACCACCGACGCGTACAAAGTAATCGGTAGCCGTTTTGCCGCCGCTGCGCTGGAGCAAATATACGCGCAGAACGTCGATTCGCTAACCGAGCTGACAGACATCGCGCTGGGCCAGGATCTGAGCAGCATTGTGCTCACCTACGATGCCACGGTCGCTATCGCGGGCGAACCGTCGCTGTATCTGGTGCAGGACGCCGCCGGCCGCGCGATGGTGACAAGCACCAACGCGAACAACAACCAGATTACGCTGAGTCTGGCACGTGCGGTGGCAGGCAACCCGGTGCTGACTTACGGCACTTCGCGCTTGTTCTCATCGCAGTGGGCAATTGATGCTAACGCACGGGCATTGCCCGTATTTCGCTTCGTGAGCGCCGGCCCTCAGAACCGGCATGGGTCGCCAGCCAGCAACGCGCGACAGTAACCCGCCGCATCGTTAACGCCCCTTCCATTGCGGGTGGCGTTTTTGCAGGAAGGCATCAATGCCCTCGCCGGCATCCTCGGTCATCATGTTGCGCACCATCACCGCCCCGGTATAGGCATACGCCTCAGCCAGACCCTGCTCCAGCTGCGCGTAGAATGCCTGCTTGCCGATGGTGACGGTCAAGGGAGATTTGGCTGCAATTTGCTCCGCCAGCGCCAGTGTGGCTTGCGCCAGTTCTTGCGCCGGCACCGCGCGGTTGATCAGTCCAAAGTCGATCGCGCGCTGCGCATTAATCATCTCGCCGGTCAGTAGCATTTCCATCGCCTGCTTGCGCCCCACATTACGGCTGAGGGCGACCATCGGCGTCGAGCAGAACAATCCGATGTTAACGCCTGGTGTCGCAAAGCGCGCGTCCTCTGCCGCCACCGCCAGATCGCAACTGGCAACGAGCTGACACCCGGCCGCCGTCGCAATACCATGCACCTGGGCGATCACCGGCTTGGGCAGATCCACAATCGCCTGCATCAGCTGTTCGCAACGGCTAAACAGTGCGTCATAGGTCGCCTCACGCTGATCCTGGCGCATCTCTTTCAAATCATGTCCCGCGCAAAACCCCGGCCCGGCACCACTGACGATGACCACATGAGTTTGATCGTCCTCGCGAACCCGCGCCAACGCCTGCAGGAACTCACCCATCAGATCCATCGACAAAGCATTGCGCTGCTTCGGCCGGTTCAACTGAAGCCGTGTGATCGCCCCCACCCGCTCAGTCAACAACAACGGCGGCGCCTGATCCTCGCAGGTAGTAGTGCTCGTCATGAGTTTGCCTTTGGTTTGAACAAATGGGCGACTGCACGCAACTCCTCTTTGCCTTGCGTAATTTCCTCGTAGCTCAGCCCAGCCAGCTCGTGTGGGAACACCAGCCAGTCTTCGGTCTCGTGCAAATAGTAATCGGGTACACGAGTGGTGCGGTTGTTGCCCGGTTTGTACCAGGGTGTGGCGACTTTCACAGTCTGCGGCATGTTGTTACGCATTTTTTGCTGCAACTCTGCCAATAGTGCTTCGATACTATTGCCCGAATCGAACACGTCATCCACCACCAACAGCGAGTCCGACGTATTGGCCTCCTCAATGATGTAATGCAGCCCGTGCACGCGGATGGTCTTGCTGCGCTGCCCGATGCCAATATAAGAGGAGGTACGCACCGCAATATGATCGGTCTGGATACCGATGTACTCAAAGTACTCCTGAATCGCAATGCCAATCGGCGTACCGCCGCGCCAGATACCGACAATAAAATCGGGTTTCAACCCACTGTTGTGGATCTTCTCCGCGAGCAGGAACGAGTCCCGCAGTAACTGTCCGGCCGAAATATAGTACTTATCCATGCTAGGGGTACGCGTACCCGGCCTGAAGACCAAGCGGGATTCCGACGGCCCAGTACAACAACAGGAATATTGTCCACGCGATGAGCAGGGTAACCGAGTACGGCAACATCAATGAGGCGACTGTGCCTATCCCTGTTCCTTTTACGTAGCGTTGACAGAACACCACAACCAAGGGGAAGTAAGGCATCAGCGGGGTAATGATATTGGTAGTTGAATCGCCCACCCGATAGGCCGCTTGGGTGAGTTCCGGCGACAGTCCCAACTGCATCAACATGGGCACAAAAATCGGTGCCAGCAGAGCCCACTTGGCAGAGGCCGAACCGACCAACAGGTTCACGATGGCAGTCAGCAGAATAATGCCCACGATGGTGATCTGCGCCGGGGCGCCCAGTTCTTTAAGAAAGTTGGCCCCCTTAATCGCCAGCAACACGCCCAGATTTGACTGCGCGAACGCGTAAATAAACAGCGATGCGAAAAACGCCATCACCAAGTAGTACGCCATAGTGCCCATCGACTTGGACATGCCCTCGATAATATCGCGATGGCTTTTAACGGTGCCGCTGACGTAGCCGTGCACCACACCCGGAATCAGGAATAGCAGAAATATCAGTGGCACGATCGACTGCATTAATGGCGCGGAGAATTCGGTAATACCGCCGGTTGGGGAGCGCAGCGCGGAATCCGACGGCGCGACCGCCAGAATCAAAAGCCCCACGCCGATAACCATGGCCGCCAGGCCGGCCCACATACCTTTACGCTCCTGCGCAGTAAGGTTTTCCATCTTCGGCATCATCTCGGGATCGCCATCTACCGGGGTGCCCTTCAGGCGTGGTTCGATCACCCGGTCGGTGAGATACCAGCAAATGCCAATCACCAGAATGGAAGACAGGCTAGTGAACAGCCAATTGCACAACGGGTTTACCTGATGCGCGGGGTTGATAATATCCACCCCGGTCTGGGTGAGTCCTTGCAGCAACGGATCAATACCGGACGGAACAAAGTTGGCCGAGAATCCACCCGACACGCCCGCGAACGCGGCGGCAATGCCGGCCAGCGGATGGCGCCCGGCCGCGTAAAATATTACGCCGCCTAACGGAATCACCAACACATAACCCGCATCTGCGGCCGTATGGCTGACGATCGCCACCAGCACTAACATCGGGGTCAGCAGCATCTTCGGCGTAAAGCTCAACATGCCTTTCAGGCAGGCGTTAATAAACCCGGTATGCTCGGCCACACCCACGCCTAGCAGCGCCACCAGCACGACTCCCAACGGATGAAACCCGGTAAACGTCTTGACCATATTGGCCAGAAACGTGCTAAGCGACGTGCCGCTTAACTGGTTTACCACACGAATGGGCTCGCCGGTACGCGGATCAAGCTCGGTGAAGGACATGCCCGACAGCAACGCTGACAGCACCCACACGAACAACATGAGTAACAAGAACAAAATGGCAGGGTCCGGCAACTTGTTGCCTGCGACCTCGATACCGTTAAGTACGCGGTTTAACCAGCCCTGACGGGCAACCTGTGTATCTTCGCTCAAAATGCATTCCCCCAAAGGATGCGGGCGTCGTGGCCGGCTGCGCCAGGCTTAAGATATGCGCGGCGCGAAATCGGCCTCTAACGCGTTTGCGATGGTGGGATCAGTCTACTGTCGCACCGGGCGTTTGCAAACACCGGGCTCCGCGCGCACGCCAGCGCAGTTTACTCGGATGCCTGCCCGATAGAGGCCAGGAACTCCCGCCCGGTGAGGCGCGCGTGATCACCCACAAAGTCGTAGCCGGCGGGCTTTTCGTCAATGTAGATTTCCTGCGTCAGGCTAAAGCCACTCGAATCATCGAACGTCCCCACCCAAAGCATGTACTGGTCTATCGGTTTTACATGGAAGAACAGATTGCTGCCGCACTGATGACAGAACCCGCGCGCTCCCCACTCGGAGGAATCGTACCGACTAATGTGCTGCTCGCCCTCAAACGTTACCGAGCCGACGGAGGCTGCGAACGCTGCCCCGCCCGACCAGCGTCGACACATGCTGCAGTGGCAGGTATGTACATGTTGCTGAACATCCTCAGCGGTGTAGCTGACAGCTCCACACAAACAACGTCCGGTCATACTCATCGTTTTTCTCCCGTAACAGTCAAAGCCGCACAACCACGTGTCGGCACCGCGTGCAGATACCGCAGGCGATGCCGCTTACTCACTCTGCGCTGGCGGCGGCGGCTCGGCGGACTCCAGCATTAGCGCCGCGTACTTCTCACGCAGCTGATCCTGAGTTTCGATCTGCGCCGGATTCACCGGAATGCAGTCCACCGGGCAAACCACCACGCACTGGGGTTCATCAAAATGGCCAACGCACTCGGTGCAGCGAGCGGGATCAATATGGTAGATCTGCGGCCCCATGTAGATAGCGGTGTTGGGGCACTCCGGCTCGCACACATCGCAGTTGATGCACTCATCGGTGATCATCAATGCCATGCAAATACACGCCAGCGCCTAAGCGCTGTCCTTTAATGCCTGCACCACCAGCGGGTGCACAAATTTGGACACATCACCGCCCAGCATTGCGATCTCGCGCACCATGCTGGAGGAAATAAAACTCAAATTCGCGTGTGGAGTGAGAAACACGGTTTCCACATCGGGTGAGATTTCCCGGCTCATGGTGGCCAGCTGGAACTCAAACTCAAAATCAGACACCGCGCGCAAGCCGCGCACCATCACATTGATATCGTGCTGGCGGGCGAAATCCACCGTCAGGCCTTCATAGCCCACCACTTCCACGCGATCAAATTCAGCCAGCACCTCTTGTGCCAACTCTACGCGTTGCTCCAGGCTGAACAACGGTGCCTTTTTGGGGTTCGAGGCAATCGCCACCAACACCCGGTCAAAAATACCGGCAGCGCGCCGAATTAGATCCTGGTGGCCGTTGGTGATTGGGTCAAATGTGCCCGGGTACAATGCAGCAGGCATGGCCGTCCTTTAACAACAAATTTATCCAGTCGCCGCGCCCGGTTAAGGGTATTACGCAGCGCGCCTTCACGCGTCCCCGGTTTGTGCCAGGTGGTACGCCACCTGACCGGCCTTGCGGCTACGGCTCAGGGTCCAGCCAGCCGGCCAGTCCGGCTGTAAGTCCGGAGCCGGATCGGTTGCGGCATGCTCCAGATACACCGCCGCCGAGGGCTTCAGCCACCCGCTCTTTGCCAAGAGTGTACACAATTGCGCCAGCGCATGGTCCCGGTAGGGCGGGTCGGCAAAAACAACATCAAATGGCGGCGCGGCGCCCGGACGGCGCTCGAAAAAATTCGCCACCGTGCCCGCAAACACCACGCCCTGCTCAACCTGCAAGGTGTTGATATGCTGGGCAATCGCCTCACAGGCACGCGCGTCACGCTCCACAAACACCACCTGCCCGGCGCCGCGCGAGGCCGCCTCCAGGCCCAGCGCACCGCTCCCGGCGTACAGGTCCAGACAGCGCGCACCCGGTAATTGTGGGGCGAGCCAGTTAAATACAGTCTCGCGCACCCGAGCAGGCGACGGACGCAGACCGGGCACTGCGGGGAAGCTCAAGCGCCGCCCACGGTGAGTGCCGCCGATAATACGGAAGCGGCCTTGCGTTGGCCCGGTGCGGGTGCCGAGCGGGCGCTTGCTGGAGGTACGTCTGGTCATGCGAAATACGGTATTGGGCAGGCGCGCACTGTAAACCGCTCGTGGCGGCCAAGTAAATTCGCCGCCAGCGCGCGATCTAACGTGCAGATGAACGATACGGACTGATAACATACCGCCTTCACGCCTATGTTTCGACGTAAACCGAAAAAGCAGGACGCACCTGCCACCGATACCGCTCACTCCGCACCGGCGCCCACAGCGCCCGATGAGGCGGATTCACCAGCGGATGGCATCCCCGTGTCCGGCGAAACGGCCAGCGCGACCCAGGAGCCCAGATCCGGTTTTATCGCTCGCTTTCGCGCTCGCCTGAACCGTGGCGACTCCTGGCTAACGTACGACTTGGCCAACCTGATCCCCGGGCGCGAAATTGACGAGGATGTGCTCGAGGAGCTGGAGACGCGCATGCTGACGGCGGATGTTGGCGTCGCCACCACCGAGCAGATTATGAGCGGGCTGAGTGGCAAGGTGCAGCGCAAAGAACTGGCCGATCTGCCGGCGCTGGTAGGCGCGCTGCGAGAGGCCATCGTACAGATCATCGGCCCGTGTGCGGTGGCGCTTGAAATTCCTCCCCGGCCGCGGCCGTTTGTGATTCTGGTAGTGGGTGTGAACGGTGCTGGCAAGACCACCACCATCGGCAAACTGGCCAAGCGCCTGCAGGGACAGGGGCTGTCGGTAATGCTGGCCGCTGGCGACACCTTCCGCGCCGCCGCGGTCGAGCAACTGCAAGCGTGGGGCGAGCGAAATCAGGTGCAGGTGGTGGCACAAGCCTCCGGCGCGGACCCGGCCGCCGTGGTGTTTGATGCGTTGGAGGCGGCCCGGGCGCGCGGCGTTGATGTGCTGCTGGCCGATACCGCAGGGCGCCTGCACACCCAGGCGGGCTTGATGGATGAACTCAAGAAAGTCCAGCGCGTCATGCGCAAGCTCGACCCGGATGCACCACACGAAACCCTATTGGTACTGGACGGTGGCGCGGGCCAGAACGCCGTCAATCAGGCACGCCACTTCCACGAGGCCGTGGGTGTGTCCGGCATCGCGATCACCAAACTGGATGGCAGCGCCAAGGGTGGCACCTTGCTGGCAATCGCCGGGGAGTTGGGGCTGCCTATCCGCTTTGTGGGCGTAGGCGAGAGCATCGACGATCTGGGCCCGTTCAATGCCGAGGCCTTCGCCGACGCCCTGCTTCAAGGCGGTGACAGCACCGCGCAACCCCAACCTGGCCAGGCAGGCTAAGCGGGCACGCACGCATGATCCGGTTCGACAATGTCACCAAGCGTTATCCGGGGGGCCATGATGCCCTGAGCGCTCTGAACCTCACCGTCGACACCGGCGAGATGGCGTTCATTACCGGGCATTCCGGCGCGGGCAAAAGCACACTGCTAAAGCTGATTACGCTTATCGAGCGCCCCACGCGCGGCCAGTTGCTGGTGAACGGTTACAACACCGGGCGCACGCCCGCGCGGCGCATTCCGGAGTTCCGACGCCAGATCGGCATGGTGTTCCAGGATCATAAGCTGCTGTTCGACCGCTCCGTTTACGACAACGTGGCCTTGCCGCTGATTATTACTGGCCTTGGCAGCCGCGAGGTGGGGCGCAAAGTACGCGCGGCGCTGGACGCCGTAGGCCTGCTGGGTAAAGAAAAACGTTCCCCGATCTCACTTTCCACCGGCGAGCAACAGCGAGTGGGCATCGCGCGCGCCGTCGTCACCAAACCGGCCCTGCTGGTGGCCGATGAACCTACCGGCAATCTTGATCCCGGCCTGTCCGATGAGGTCATGCGGCTGTTTATGCGCTTTAACGAGGTGGGTGTGACCGTACTGGTCGCCACTCACGATATCAGCCTGATCGAGACACTGGGAAAACGGGTGATCTCCTTGAGCGGCGGGCGCCTGGAAGGCAACAATCCAGCGCACCCTGCAGCCGGGCAGGCGCCGCCCTCGCATCATGACACGGCCGAACCCGCGCCCGGGCGCTGGGACTGAGGCCAGTGGCATTTCGACCGGCCAACTATATGCTGCGCCACGCGCAGACCCTGATCGGGAGCCTGGGGCGTCTGGCCGAGCAGCCGTTGGCTAGTCTGATGACCGCCGCGGTGATCGGCATTGCCCTGGCATTGCCTGCCGCCTTGTATTTGCTGGTGCTGAACGCCCAAAGCCTGAGTGGGCGCTTTGATGGTGTCTCGGATATCTCGGTGTACCTGCACAACCAAGTCAGCGAAGATCAGGCGGTGGCCCTGGCGAGACAACTGCAAACCCTGCCACAGGTAAGCGCGGTCGAGGTGATTACCGCCGCGGCCGGTCTGGCCGAGTTCCGCCAGCTCTCAGGCTTCGGCCAGGCACTGGATGCGCTGGAAGAAAACCCGTTACCGCACACGCTCACGGTGCGCCCGGCGGCGGACCTGCGCGAGGCAGCTTCGGTCGCGCAGCTGAGTACCGCGCTGCGCGAGTACAAGGAAGTGGACATCGTGCAGGAAGACATCGAATGGGTGCGGCGCTTTCACGGCATGCTGCGCATCGTCGAGCGCGGCGTCGCCCTGGCTGCGGGTCTGCTGGCGCTGGCAGTGGTAATTACCATCGGCAACACGATTCGCCTGGATATCGAAAACCGCCGTGATGAGATTGTGGTGACCAAGCTGATTGGTGCAACTAACGGCTTCATCCGGCGTCCATTTCTATATAGCGGCTTCTGGTATGGCCTTGCGGGCGGAGTGCTGGCCGTCACCTTGGTGACCGGTGGGCTGGCATTGCTGGCC